>DLGP01000119.1 GCA_002482765.1 Alphaproteobacteria bacterium UBA7691 | reverse complement strand
AGCGTGGCATTGGCCTGCGCCAGCAAGGTGCGGAATTCCGGGCTGTCATACTGCCAGTAATAATTCGGCTCGGCATATTTCACGATGTCGTTGGGTTCGACATGGTTGATGATGGTGAGGTCGTAATTGAAATTCTTGAACACCACATCCAGCCACTGCGCCCATTCCATATTCTCGATCTTGGCGGTGATGCCCACATCGGCCAGCATCGCCGCCACCACTTCGCCGCCGCGCCGCGCATAAGCCGGCGGCGGCAGGCGCAGCGTCAGTTCCAGCTTCTCCACGCCGGCTTCCTTGAGCAAGGCGCGCGCCTTGGCCGGGTCATACGGATACTGGCCGGTGAGATCGACATAGGCCGGATCATGCGGCGGGTAATGGCTGCCAATCGGCGTGCCATAGCCAAAGTTGATCGCTTCCACCATGCCCTTGCGGTCGATGGCATGGGTGATGGCGCGGCGCACCCGCAGATCGTCCAGCGGCTTGCGCTTGTTGTTGATCGCCAGCATAGTTTCGCCTTCGGTGGTGCCGATGACAACGCGGAAGCGCTTGTCCTTCTCAAACTGCGCCACGCTCTCGCCGCCCATGCCGATGGGGAAACCGTCAAGGTCGCCGGCCAGCAAAGCCGCCACTTGGGCGGCGGGATCGGCGATGAAGCGGAAAGTGACGGTCTTGATGCGCAAGGCCGCCGCATCGCGATAGGCAGCATTGGCGCTCAGCACCACATTGTCGCCCTTGACCCATTTTTCCAGCTTGTAAGGCCCGGTGCCGACCGGATTGGTGGCATTGCCGGCGCGGCTGCCCGGCGCGGTGATCACGGCGGTATTCTCACCCAGCGAGAACAGGAAATTCGGATCGGTTTCCTTCAGCTTGATCGCCACCGTGCCGGCATCCGGCGCCGCGATGCTGTCGATATTGGCAAACACCGCCTTGCGCTTGTTCAGGCTGTCCTTGGCGCCATAAAGCTCAAACGAGGATTTCACCTCGGCGGCACTGAGCGGCGTGCCATCGCTGAATTTCACCCCCGGCTTGAGCTTGAAGACAAATTCCTTCATGTCGGCGCTGACGCTCCAGCTTTCCGCCAGCAAAGGCGCCACGCGGCCATTCTCCTGGATGCGGGTCAGGCCCTCGAAGATATTGAAATGCACAATCTCGCCGATGGCGGCAGCCGGCGCCACGGTGGGATCAAGCCCCGGCGGCTCCAGCACCATGCCCAGCACCACACTATCCTTGCGTGCCTGGGCCATGGCCTGCGGCAAAACACAGGTGATTGCCAGACTGACCGAGGCAATCGCCAGGGCGGCTTTCAGAATTGTCCGTCGCAGCATGAAACGTCTCCTTGATCAACCAACCGGATGCAAAATCTGTTTCGCCGCCGGCAAAGCACCCAGCGGCTCGGCTTCCCAAACCCCGCGCGCCACAGCACGGGCGACACAATCAGCGGCAATGCTGCCGATCCGTGCCACCAGGCGGGCGGCGCCAGCTTCATCGCCCGGCTGCCCGTCCCAGGAGGGCAGCGCCAGCGCAAATAATGTATCGCCGTCAAACGGCGTATGCACCGGGCGGATGGCGCGGGCCAGGCCATCCTGCGCCATGGTGGCGATGTGGCGCAAGGCGGTCTTATCAAGCCGCGCATTGGTGGCCACCACGCCGATGCAGGTATGGCCGCCGATGCGGCTTTCGGGCGGCAATTCATGATCGGCACCGGCCCCGCCGGCGACGCTGCCCAGGCCACCAAATTCAGCGCCGCATTCCCAGGGCGCGGCCCAGAAGGCTTTGTTGCCCGGCCCCAGCACACTGCCGACCGGATTGGCGGCCACCAGCGCGGCAACGATCAGGCCATCCGCCGCCTGCCATGAAGCCGAGCCGATGCCGCCCTTGAGCCGGCCGGCCGCCGCGCCATAGCCGGCGCCGGCATTGCCAAGCGCAAAATCCTCTGCCGCCGCAGCGCAGGCAGCAAAGCCGAGCCGGCGATAGGGCGGCTCGTCCGGCCAATCCTTGTTGCCGCCATTGCCGAGATCAAACAGGATCGCCGCCGGCACAATCGGCGCCACCATACCATGCACCGGAAAGCCGCGGCCCTGCCGCGCCAGCCAATGGGTGACCCCGGACGCCGCATCCAGGCCGAATACCGAGCCGCCAGCCAGCGCAATAGCATCGATCTGCTGCACCATGGCCTGCGGCTGCAACAGATCGGTCTCGCGTGTGCCCGGTCCGCCGCCGCGCACATCCACGCTGGCTGCCACGCGAATATCCGGCAGGATCACGGTGACACCGCTGCGCACCGCCGCATCATGCGCCTGGCCCACACGGATACCCGGCACATCACTGAGCAGATTGAGCCGCCCGGGGGCGCCGCCCATATTGTATCCTCCCGCATCTGCGAAGGAGGCGATGCTAACCAAGGCCGGCGTATCAGGCCAGCCTTGGGCAAGCATGAGATTGTTTGTAGGCAGGCGTTACATATTGGCCGCCTTCGGCCCCTGTGCCAGCGGATAGCCATATACCTTGACCAGCGGCATGGCTTCCGGATCGATGGCATGCACCGCCAGCTTGCCGCCCATACAGGCGCCTTCGAAAGAGCCGACATTGAGGCCGGTGTAAATCCAGTCACCAGCAATCACCAGATTGCTGAAACCGCTATCCCAGGCCTTGAGGCGATATTGCGTGCTGCCCGGCGGCGAGGTGACATACCGCTCGGTGGGATCGATATTGGCTTTCCAGAATTGCTGTGCAAAACGCGAGATGCCGATGCTGCCGGCATCATCCTTGATGCAGGTGAGCAATGAAAAATCCAGGCTGATCGGATCGCCCGGCGGGTTGTTGCTGTTCACCGTGGCCTTGGGCAGCAGCACGCCGGTGGCGGCCTGCAAAAACTGCTGCGACTGATATTGCACCCGCGCCTTCTCGCGCAGCGGATAGGTATGATCGCTGAATGGCGGCTGCGGCTGATATTGCGGCGTGCAGCCGGAGAAATACAGCAAGGTCTGCGGCAGATTATCCACCGGCCACAATTCCTTGCCGATCAGATCGGTGAAATCGGCCACGCCATCGGTGGGATTGACAAAGGTGGCGCCGATCAGGATGTCGCTATTCTTGTAGGTGATCGGATAGCCCATCTGCTGCATGGTCGGCTTGAGCCAGATTTGCAGCGTCTGGGTCTGCACCGTCTTGATCGCATCCACCATGGCCGGCCAGCGCGGATCGGCCGCCAGCAATTGCGGCATCAGATACGGAATGGCACCAATCGAGAGCGCCGAAATCACAATATCATAATCCGTGCCGGCCTTGAGCCGCTTCTCAGCCACCGGCAACCAGCTCGACCAGTAGCTTTCAATATCCACCCCGGTGGTATCCATATTCTGGCGCAAAGCCTCCCCCTGCTCCAACTGGTCATAAAGCGGCCGATCCGGCCAGCAGGGCAAAGTGCCGGGCAGTTCGGCGAAATCCGGCAGCTTGAGATAGAGCAGCGGATCGTAGCCCTTGGCGGCATCCTTCGGCGTCGCCTGCACATCGATCACCACTTCGCCGACCGATTTGCCATCGGCGCCAAGCGTCAATTCGCGCACCTTGTGGAACAGCTCGAACTTCACGCCGTATTTGTCGCGCAGCAACTGATATAGCGGCGCCACCACGGTATCGCCGGTACCGGCACGGAACAGCCAGCCGAACGAGCCGAGATAGGCGAATTCGCGCAAGGTCCAGTGCAGATAGGCGCCCGCCGCCATCGTCGCCGGCCGCGATGTGTCGCCCATCGGGTATTGATAGGACAGGTTCGGCGTGTTCAGGCTCAGTGGCGAGGAGATGGTGAGCGGCGAAGCGCCATGGCGCGCAAACCAGGCGGCGAAATCCTCATTGTCGAGTTGGTCGAAACCCTTGGTCAGTACGTCATCCTTGATGACACCGCGGATCATGGTAAGGAAATAATCGAGCGTGATGTAAAGATGCCGCAATGTATCGTTGTTGACGATCAGTGTTTCAACCGCGTGTTTGAACCATTTCCAGAATTCCTCAATCGCCGCCAGCAGGCCGCCGGCATCGCGCTCCACCAGATCGGCCATGCGCTTGAACAGCCGCCCGGCAATCTCGCCCTGGATGATGCCCAGGCCGTCCTTGTCGGCATGGTGCGAAAACAGCTTGGCGAGGAAATCCACCACGGCCTTGATCCAGTAGCGCAGGCTGGGCAAAGCCTCGGCTTCCCAGGGCTTGAGATCGTTGCCCGGCACCGTGATCGGCCAGTTGACCCAGCGATAATCGCGGAACTCCCAGCACATCACGCTGTTGACCGGATAAAACGCCTCTTCAAAAGTGGCCATCGGATCAATGCCGGGCTGGCGGCCAAGCTGGTCATAGCAAGCCGTCATCATGCCCAGCGTGTTGTAATACGAACCGAGGAAACCATGGATGCCATGCTCCTCGATGCGGTAGGCGTAATCCATGTTGCGGCCGGTGGCGCATTTGCCGCCCAGGCGCCAGCCATGCTGATACACGGTGATGTCGTAACGCTCGGCTGCGCCGGGCCGGCTGGCGAGATAAAACGCGCTGGTGAGCGCGGCCACGCCGCCGCCCAGAATAACAATTTTCTGCTTTGTCATGATGCCGGCTCCCCCTGGAATGTCAGAACAACACTCCACTATAAGCCGAGAATCATTTCAAGTTATCGCATAGAGGAAGTAGCGATCCGGCGGAATATCAACAGGCGCCTGCAAGGGCTGCAACCGGGCATGCGCCAGACGCTGGTCTGACAGCACAATGCCGCCGGGCCGGCCCAGGCTGGGCAGCAGGTCTGACAGCCAGGCGGCCTGGCGTGCATTGGCCGCCGCATCGCCCGAGCCGGTATCGCAATGGATCAGCGCCGCCACCGCACCCTGGCTGGCAGCAAAGGCCGGCAGGGAGGCGGCGAATTCGCCCAGCACCAGGAAGGGCGCCGTCGGCTTGGATAACGGATGCGCGTTATCGGCCCGATCAAAGGCATAAATCTCGCGGCCGGGCAGCTTTTCGCGCAAATGATCAAAAGTGCGGCCATTGCCCAGGCCCACTTCCAGCACCGGGCCGGGTATGGCGGCGATGGCGCTGGCGGCCCAATCAAGCACAGCGCGCTGCGCCGTCACGCGGCGGATAAAACTGTCAAGGCGGCTCATGCTGCCAGCCTATTTCGCCCGCGCGGCGCGCAGGTCGGCGGTGGTGCGCTCCAGGCGCTGCGCCAGCACGCGCATGATCTCGATGGCAATCTGCGGGAAATCATTGATCAGGCGGAAAAACAAATCCTTGGCGATGCGCAGGGTGATCAATTCGCTTACGGCGGTGACGGTGGCGGTGCGCGGCACATCGCACAGGATGGCGATCTCGCCAACAAAATCATGCTGCTTCAATCGCGCCACACTGAGCGGCCCGCCCGGCGTGTTGACGGTGACATCGGCCTCGCCGCCAAAAATCACATAGGCGGCATCGCCCGGGTCGCCCTGGTGAAACAGCACATCGCCCGGCTTGTAGATGATGCGCTGGCTGGTGAAGGCCAGCAGCTTCAGCTTCGCCGGCTCGATCTTGGCAAAGAGCGGAATACGCCGCAGCGCTTCAACTTCCTCGTTCAGACTCATGACACTCAGCCCCCTCGTTTCAAGCTGCGGCTCAACCGGCCAGCATCTGCTTGAAGCCCGCATTATGTTCGGCCAGTTCGGCAAAACGGCCCTGCGCCACCAGCCGGCCCTCTTCCAGCACCAGCACCAGATCAAAGCCTTCGGCATCGGCGGCGCGTTGCAAGGACCAGACCAGACCGGCCCCGGCGCGCCGCTCCAGCATGGCGCGCAGCACCGCCGCATGGCTGCGTGGATCGAGCGAAGCGGTGCTTTCAGAGAGCATGATCCAATCCGGATTCTTGAGCAAGGCGCGGGCTATCGCCAGTTTCTGGCGCTGCGCGGCGCCGAGCCGGGCGCCGGCAATGCCAACCTCAAACAGGAAACCCACTTCGATGATCGGCTCGCGCAGGCCACATTGTGCGATCACATCGGCCATCACACGGCCGATCTTCTCCTGCGCCTGGGCCTGGCCATAGGCAACGCGGCCAAACAGGATGTTGTCGACGATGCTGGCCGAGGCGGTGAATTGCTCGGGATCAAAGAAGGCGATGGCAGCGCGGCGTTCGGCCGGCAGGGTATCGGCAAAAATCTTGCGGGCGCGCAGAATGGCGGCGCGCTCGGCTTCGTCGAAATGCCCCAGGCGATGCCGCGCCAGGATCAGCTTGAACGGCAGCGCCATCAGCCGCGCCCGGTCGGCCTCGGCCACCTGGTTCAGCATGTCGGGCCGCACGCGGGCGATCAGTTCCTTGTATTCCGGCAGGTCATCCGACGAGATGAAGCTGAATTGCTGGAAGAATTCATGATCCGGCGGCAGGTCGGCGAACAATTCCACCATGGTGGATGCCACTTCGTGGCCGATCTGCAAAAAGCGCTCGCGCAGGCCAACGGCATCCAGCACCTGCATCATATGCGGGTCGCGCGCCATGGTGTCGACATTATAGGCACCATCGCGGGCGGTGCCGAAGATCAGGTTTTCCGCCACCGTGGCATTGCTGTTATAGCGTTCCGGGTCCCAGCCTTCGACCAGATCGGCGATATCGCCATCAGCCAGGCGCGAGCGGAAAGCGCGGCGCGCTTCCAGCACCTGCTCGGCCAGCGCGGCCTGGCGCTTGGGATCAATCGTGCCGCGCATGCCATATTGATATACATCCTCATCGAAGGCGGCGACATGCAAGGCGGCAATGGCCTGCTTGGTCAATTCCTCCGGACTGGCAGCACCGGCACGGCTGAAATTGGTCCAGTCGGCATCAATATCGTGCAGGATATTGCCCGAGGCGCGCAATTCCACCACCTCGCGCTCATATTGTCTTTTGTGGCGCTCGTCGCGCTGCTTCGGCCGCACCGGCCGCTGGCGCAGGCCGAGCAGCAGGTTATCGCCCAAAGTGGCATTGAAGATATGCGATGCGGCGCCAACATAGGCCAGTTGCCGACCGGTGACGGTTTCCGGCAGATCGGCCAGAGCATGGCCGTTGATCGTGATCTTGCCGCGGCTCGGCTCCTGCAAACGCGCCAGCACTTGCAGCAAGTCTTCGCGCCCGGCGCCGCCCAGCACCGCCACGCGGGCCGGCCAGGGCAGGGTCAGCGTGATGCCATCCAGCACAGCAACGCCCTGATCGTCCTGCATCGACACGGTATTGAGTGCGATTGGCCCGGCCAGGGCCACCGGCTCGGCCGGCTCGCTCAGCAGATCGTCAATCGGCCGCATGCCGGGCGGATCAAACTGTGTCACCACCTGTTCGTATTTCTGCTTCACATCCTCGCGGGTCTGGTAATGGTTGAGCAATTCCTTCCACGGCGCCGCCATTTCCTTATGCGCGTTCACCGCGGCAATCACGGTGCCTACATCCATCTGGCCCTTGATGACAAAATAGCCGCCGATGGCATAGAAAAAGAACGGACCGAGCTGCTGGATGAAATTATTGACGAATTTAATGACAAATTTACGCTGAAAAATCTCCACCCGAATCCAGTAGCTCACCCCCAGCCGCTTGGCGAAATCGGCCAGCATGCGGTTGGAATTGTCATGCGTATGCACTTCCAGCACACCGGTCACGGTCTCGCCGATGCGATCCGACAGTTTGCGCTGGTTCTTGATCCGCTCCTTGCCCAGCGCGCGCACATGGCGCTGCAATTTCGGCACGATATAGAACTGGATCGGATACAGCGCCACGGCGGCCAGCGCCATCACCGGATTCTGGATCATCAGGAAGCCGAAAATCACCAGCAGCATGCCGCCCTGGAAAATCGGCAGCGCAAAACTTTCGCCGATGAAGCCGCCCACCGGCTCCACCTCGGCGATGATCATCGGGATGATTTCGCCCTGGCTGGTCTTGCGGAAGGTGGGCAGCGGAAAACGCAGCACCTGCGCGTATAAATCATAGCGCAGGCGGCGCAGCATGCGCTCGCCGGCAATGCCCTGAAACACGTTGATAACGTATTTGAAGCCCTGCTGGATCACCACCAGCACCAGGAAGCCGAAGCACAGCACCAGCAGATATTGCACTGCATCGAGCTGCACCCAGCCGAGGCCGAACAGATCAAGCGGATACTGCACGCCTTTGCCGGCAATGCCCTCGTTGATGATCGTCTTGGGCATCGACAGGTAATAATAATACGGGATGAATGAGGCAATCGAGAGCAGCGTGATAATCACCTGCTGCCGCAGGCTATGCCTGATAATGAATTTGTAGAGGTTTTTTTCCACGCCCTGCCCCCTGCGGCCCGGGCGCAGTTTATACTAGGCCACAAGCAGCCGCCAACCGCTCCGTCAAGGGCGGATAACCATCGTTAGTCTATATTAATGTATAAGGCGGTAGCGCCGCTCTACCCCTTGGCCCGGGCCGGGCCGGCATGCCATAGTCGGCAAGGCAAGTCACACCCTGGGGGGTTCCAGCATGGTGTCGCGCAGCGACGGTACGCGTGTGCTGATCTACAGCCACGACACGTTCGGCCTCGGCCATTTGCGCCGTTGCCGCACGATTGCGCATGCCCTGGTGGAGAGCAACCCGGACATGTCGGTGTTGATTCTCTCCGGTTCACCGATCATCGGCAGTTTCGACTTCCGCTCACGGGTGGATTTTGTGCGCATTCCTGGTGTCATCAAGTTGCGTGATGGCCAGTATAATTCACTCAACCTGCCGATCCATATCGAAGAGACATTGAAGCTGCGCGCCGAGATCATCCAGCATACCGCGCGGATTTTTGATCCGGATATCTTCATTGTCGACAAGGAACCGCTTGGCCTGCGCGGCGAAGTGGCCGATACGCTGCGCATGTTGAAGGCGCGCGGCACCAAGCTGGTGCTCGGCCTGCGCGATGTGATGGACGAGCCGAAGGCGCTGGAACCGGAATGGCGCCGCAAGAATGTGATGCCGGCCTTGCGTAATCTCTACGACCAGATCTGGGTTTATGGCCTGCCGCAATTCTGCGATCCGCTGGAAGGCATCGACCTGCCCGACAAGGTGGCGCGCAAGATCGTTTATACCGGCTATCTGCCGCGCAGTTCATCGGAACCGCCCAGCGAGCATCAATTGCCGGAAATCACCCAGCGCCCCTTCCTGCTGGTCACACCCGGCGGCGGCGGCGATGGCGAGGGCCTGATCGAATGGGTGTTGCGCGCCTATGAAAGCAGCGAGATCGTGCCCTATCCGGCTTTGCTGGTGCTGGGGCCGTTCATGCAGCGCGAACGGCGCAGCGAATTCCTCGCCCGCGTTGCCAAGCTGCCGCGCATAGAGGCCATCACCTTCGATGCCCATATGGAGCATCTGGTGCAGAATGCCGTGGGCGTGGTGGCCATGGGCGGCTACAACACCTTCTGCGAAATCCTGTCGCTGAACAAACGCGCCATCATCGTGCCGCGCAAGAAGCCGCGTATGGAACAGTATATCCGCGCCGCCCGGGCGCAGGAGCTGGGCCTGGTGCGCATGCTGGAAGATGACGAGAGTTATGATGCCTCCATCATGGCGGCAGCCTTGCGCGCTTTGCCGCGCCAGCGCCTGCCTTCGGAAGTGGTGATCCCCGGCCTGCTGGAAGGCTTGGAGAATGTTAATCGCCTGGTGCAGCCCTGGCTGCGCCCGGCGGCCCGCGATGCCGAGGCCGGCCAGGACGATGCCAATCGGGTGGTTGAGTTCCGCGCGTGACCGCTATGCCCGTGGCTTTTGTGCTGAAGGGCTATCCGCGCCTTTCAGAAACCTTCATCGCCCAGGAAATTGCCGCACTGGAAGCGCTGGGGCTTGATATCCTGATCGTTTCGCTGCGCCATCCCACTGATAAAAAGCGCCATGCGTTGAACGACCGGATCAAGGCGCCGCTGCTCTATCTGCCGGAATATCTCTACCAGGAACCGTTGCGCGTGCTGCGCGGCTGGTGGCATGCCCGCCGCCTGCCCGGCTATGGCGAGACGTTGCGGCTGTGGTGGCGCGACCTGTTGCGTGATCCCTCGCCCAATCGCGGCCGCAGGCTGGGCCAGGCGCTGGTGCTGGCCGCTGAATTGCCGCCGCGCTATCGCCATATCCACGCGCATTTTGTGCATACGCCGGGCTCGGTGGCGCGTTATGCCGCACATCTGCTGGGCCTGCCCTGGACCGCCTCGGCCCATGCCCGCGACCTATGGACCACGCCGGCCTGGGAGAAGCAGGAAAAATTCGCCGATTGCCAATGGGCGGTAACCTGCAACGCCCATAACATCACGCATCTGCGCAGCATCAATGCGGCTGCCAAGGTTAGCCTCGTGTATCACGGCATTGATACCAGCCGCTTTCCGCCGCCGCCCGAGCGTATTGAACAAGCCGCGAATGACGGCAGCCGGGCCGATGCCCCGTTGCATCTGGTTTCCGTCGGCCGCGCCGTGGCCAAGAAGGGCTATGACACATTGCTGGATGCGCTGGCCTTGCTGCCGATGGGGCTGCATTGGCGGCTGGAACATATCGGCGGTGGGCCGTTGCTGCCGCAGCTTAAACAACAAGCCGAACGGCTGGGCCTGGCCGAACGGATCACCTGGCGCGGTGCCCAGGCCCAGGATGCGGTGATCGCAGCCTATCGCGCCGCCGACCTGTTTGTGCTGGCCAGCCGGCAGGATCAGGATGGCGATATGGATGGCCTGCCGAATGTGCTGATGGAAGCGCAAAGCCAGGGCCTGGCCTGTCTGGCCACCGATATCTCCGCCATCCCGGAACTGATCGAGCCTGAACGCACTGGCCTGCTGGTGCCGCCGGAAAACCCCACCGCCCTGGCCGCTGCCTTGCGCCGCCTGATCGAGCAGCCGGCTTTGCGCCAGGCTTTGGGCGCGGCCGGGGCCGCGCGGGTGCGCGGCCAGTTCAGCATGCAGGCCGGCATCGCCGAACTGGCGCGCCGCTTCGGCCTGCCTGATCCGGATGCGGCACCATGCTGATCGGCTTCTACGCGCCGCTGAAGCCACCCGACCATCCGGCGCCATCGGGCGACCGCCGCATGGCGCGGCTGCTGATCGCCGCCTTGCAGGGCATGGGCCATGAAGTGCAGGTGCTGTCTGACCTGCGCGCCTATAACAGCGACGGCGATGCGACCCGCGAGGCTTCCATTGCGGCGGCTTCCAGTGCGGAAGTGACACGGCTGACACGGCTTTTTGCCGGCCCGCCGGTGGCGGTGCCAGACCTGTTCTTCACCTACCATGTTTATCACAAGGCCGCCGATTACCTTGGTCCCGCGCTGAAACAGCGGTTTCAGAAACCCTATGTGATCGCCGAGCCTTCGGTGGCGCCGAAACGCGCCGCTTCGGCCTGGGCCAAGGGCTATGTGCAGGCGGCCAATGCGATCCGCGCCGCCGATGCGCTGTTTTGCCTGACCAATCTGGACCGCGCCTGCGTGGAAGCCCTGGCCGGGGCTGACAAGGTGCATGCCCTGCCGCCTTTCCTGGATGCGGCGCCCTATGCCCGGGTGCGGGCGCATCGCGCCGCCTTGCGGCCAAGCTGGGCGCAGCGTTTCCGCCTGCCGCCGGATGAACCCTGGCTGCTCAGTGTCGGCATGATGCGGGCAGGCGACAAGCTGGCCTCGTTCCGCGCCCTGGGCGACGTGCTGGGCCGCGTGCTCGACAAGCCCTGGCGCCTGCTGGTGGTGGGCGATGGCCCGGCCCGCGCCGAGGTGGAGGCAGCCCTGGCACCGCTGGGTTCGCGCGCCAGCTTTGCCGGCCTGATGAATGCCGAGGAAATTGCCGGCGCCTATGCGGTGAGTGACCTGTATGTGTGGCCTTCGGTGAACGAAGCCTATGGCATGGCGCTGCTGGAAGCCCAGGCCTGCGGCCTGCCGGTGCTGGCCGCCGATACGCGCGGCGTGCCGGATATTGTGCGTCATGGCGAAACCGGCTGGCTGACGCCGCTGGGCGACTGGGCGGCAATGGCGGCGGCTTTGGCCGATCTGCTGCAAGCCCCCGGCCGGCTGGATTATATGAGTGAGGCGGCTTTGGCCAATGTGGCCGCCGAACATGACCTGGCCGCCACGCAGCGCCGCTTTGCCGCGCTGTTTGCACAATTGGGGCTGCCGGCATGATCCGCCTCGCCCTGCTGCGCCATGGCCGCACCGCCTGGAATCTGGCAGGCCGCCTACAGGGCCGCGCCGACATCCCGGTGCTGGAGGATGCTTTGGCGACCTTGCGCCAGCGCCGCCTGCCGCTGCCCTATGCCGCCTGGCCCTGGCTGGCCAGTCCGTTGCTGCGCGCCGGGCAGACCGCCGCCGCCTTGGGCATCCAGGCCAGCCCTGAGCCGGCGCTGATCGAGACTGATTGGGGTGATTATGAAGGCAGGCTGCTGGGCGAGCTGGAAACCGACCCGGCCTTCCGCGCCAACGAGGCTTTGGGCCTGGATTTCCAGCCGCCCGGCGGCGAAAGCCCGCGCATGGTGCAGCAACGCCTGGCGCCGCTGCTGGCGCGGCTGGCCGCCAGCGGCCAGGATTGCGGCGCAGTATGCCACAAGGGCGTGATGCGCGCCGTGCTGGCCTGGGCCTATGACTGGCCGATGCTGGGCAAGCCGCCGGTGAAGCTGGACTGGTCGGCCTTGCAGGTTTTTCATATCGAGGCCGATGGCCGGCCACGGCCCGGCCAGATCAACATTGCGCTGGAAGCCGCATGACGACGCCCAACAGCCCGCTGCCCCGCATTCTTATTTATGTGCAGCATCTGCTGGGCGTGGGCCACCTGCATCGCATCGCCGCCATCGCCCGCGCCCTGGCCAAGCAGGATTTTGCCGTGCTGCTGGTTTCCGGCGGCTATCCCGATCCCACCCTGGGGCGGCTGGACGGTATCCGCTTTGCGCAACTGCCGCCGGCCCGCGCCGCCGATGCCAGTTTCCGCATTGTGCTGGATGAAGCCGGCCAGCAAGTGGATGAAGCCTGGTGGGACAAGCGCCGCGCCGCGCTGTTCAGCCTGTTTGACGATTGGCGCCCGGCCATTGTCATCACTGAACTGTTTCCCTATGCGCGGCGGCCGATGCGGCATGAATTGCTGCCCTGGCTGGCGCATATCCGTTCAAGCCAGCCGCGCCCGCTGGTGCTGAGTTCGGTGCGCGACATCCTGGTGGATCGCACCAAGCCGGAGCGCGACCTGGATGTGCTGAACTGGCTGGACAGCTATTACGACGGCACGCTGGTGCATGGCGATCCGGCTTTCATCCCGTTTGAGCAAACCTTTCCGCTGGCGCATCGCATCAGCACGCCACTGCATTACACCGGCTATATCGTCGAACATGAGGATTTGCTGCCAACCAGCGCCGGCCGCGACGAAGTGCTGGTCTCGGCCGGCGGCGGCGCCGTGGGCATGCCGCTGTTTAATGCCGCCATCGCCGCCCGGCCACTGAGCCAGGCTGCCGGGCTGACCTGGCGCCTGCTGGTCAGCCGCAACGAAAGCGATGCCGATGTGGCCGCGCTGCGGGCGCAGGCTGCCAGTCAGCCGGGGGTGATCGTGGATTGGGCACGGCCGGATTTCCCCGGCATGCTGCGGCAATGCCGGCTCTCGATCAGCAAGGCCGGCTACAACACCGTGATGGAAACCCTGGCAGCCCGCGCCCGCGCCGTGGTGGTGCCGTTTTCCGGCGGCGACGAAACCGAGCAGGCCCTGCGCGCCGACTTGCTGGCACAGCGCGGCGCGGTGCAGGCTTTGCGCGAGAGTGATCTCAGCCCGGCCAATCTGGCCCAGGCGGTGGACCGCGCCCTGGCGCAGCCGCTGCCGGAAAAGCCGGTGCTGGACCTGAACGGCGCCGCCAATACCGCCGCCTTGCTGCACCGCCTGCTGCCATGACCACCTGGCAGGAACTGGATACCGAACTGGATGCCTGGGGCCAGGCCGGGCGCCGGGCTTTGTTCTGGTGGCGCGATGATGACGCAACGGCCCCCAGCCCGGCGCTGGAACGCCTGCTGACCTTGCAGGCGGCCAGCAATGTGCCGCTGGCCCTGGCGGTGATTCCGGCTGCCGCCGAGCCGGCATTGGCGCGGCGGCTGGAAGACCTGGCCGCGATTGCTGTGCTGCAACATGGCCATGCCCATGCCAATCATGCCCCGGCGGGCGAGAAAAAAAGCGAATTCCCCGCCAGCCGGCCGGTGGCAGACAGCCTGGCCGATCTGCGCCAGGGCCGCGGCCGCATGCAGGCGCTGTTTGGCCGCCGCCTGCGCCCGGTGCTGGTGCCGCCCTGGAACCGTATTGCGGCAGGCTTGCTGCCCCATCTGCCGCGCCTCGGGTTGCATGGAGTTTCAGGCTTCAAAAGCCGCGTTGACGCCTGGGCCGCGCCAGGGCTGATGCAGGTGAACACCCACCTCGACCCAGCCGATTGGCGCCGGGATGCCGCCTTTATTGGCGAAACCGCCTGCCTGGCCGCTGCCATCACGCATCTGCGGCTGATGCGCGAAACCGCCGAACCGGAAGCCTTGGGCCTGCTGACCCATCATGCCCGCCATGATGGTGCGACCTGGGCTTTCATCGCCCGTTTCCTGCATCATGTGGCCGGCCATCCTGCCGCCCTATGGGTGGATGTGGATGCTGCTTTCGGCGCCGGGCCGCCGCCATCGGCAACCAGCCCGCGCGCATCGTCATGAAGCGGTCATGACCCGGCTGTATTACCCGCTCTCCCGGTTGTGGCCCGATCATCTGCGTGCCGGGCTTGGCTTGGTCTTTTGCGTCGCTCTGATGTTGTTTAACGCACCGGTATCTGTCATCTTTTTTGTCCTTGCCGGTGTAAGCCTGCTGCTGGCCTGGCTGTGCGTTCACACCTTGTGGCGCCAGCAGACCGAATTCGCCCTGGATGGCGATGCGGTGCAGCAGATCAGCCGCTGGGGCTGGGCGAAGCCGAAACGCATCGCCTGGGGGGAGCTACGCAGTGTGAAGCTGCGCTATTTTTCCACCCGGCGCGATGGCAGTGCCGGCTGGATGACAGTGACGATCAGGGGCCACGGGGGAAAAGTGCGCGCCGATAGTGATCTAGAAGGTTTTGAGCCGCTCGTATTGCGGGCGTTGAACGAGGCGATGCGCCAGGGCCTGACCCTGGATGCCGCCACGGAGGCCAATGCGCGCCTGTTGCAGCAGGGCCTGGCCCGGAATGGCGTGTGATGAGTGAAAGTAGCGCCGGCATGAACGCGAATGTCATCGATGTGCGTGACCTGAAAGTGCATTTCAAGGTTGCCGAAGGCCTGATCCGCGCGGTGGATGGCGTCAGCTTCCGCGTGCCGCAGGGCAAGACTGTGTCATTGGTGGGCGAATCCGGCTCGGGCAAATCGGTGGTGAGCCAAGCCATCATGGGCATCCTGCCGCGCGCCGCGCATATCGCCGGCGGCGAAATCCTGTTCAACGATGCCGCCAATGGCGGCAAGATCACCGATATCGCCAAGCTGCCACGCGGCGGGCCGGAAATGCGCCAGCTTCAGGGCGGCCGCATCTCGATCATCTTCCAGGAGCCGATGACCTCGCTCAGTCCGCTCCACACCATCGGCAACCAGATCACCGAGGCGCTGCGGCTGCACCGCAAATCCAGCCAGGCCGAGGCCAACGAACTTTCCACCGACATGCTGCGCCTGGTGGGCTTCCCCGATCCGGCGCGCGCCATGAACACCTATGCCTTCGAGCTTTCCGGCGGCCTGCGCCAGCGCGCCATGATCGCCATGGCGCTGGTCTGCCG
>DLGP01000101.1 GCA_002482765.1 Alphaproteobacteria bacterium UBA7691 | reverse complement strand
TCAATCTCGCGGTTCAGGATTCAGCCGGGCCGGAAGTGGATAGTCGGTTAGCTCCAAACCCCATGATTGAACAGCTTGACGCGCCTCACATACTTTACGGGCAATACGCATGAATGCCCGTGGCGGGCGCAAAGGCGGCGCAGGAGCGTCGCAATGAATTGTCAGCCACTCCCCCAGCCGATCCCCCCAAGAAGCCATCGTGGAGGCCACCTGGCTGGCAATTTGAGGCGTCTGATACGCAGGGGGCGCGTCGAAGGGCATTGCCTAGGATTGAGGCGCCACACCCCCCTGCGGAACCCTGCCGGTTACCAGCCAATCTATACTGCACCCGGTGATCGCGGCCAGTGAGGCCAACTCATCCAAGCCGATCTCCACTTCTCCGCACTCTATTTGGCGATACCTTTCAGCGGAAATCCCAGCCATTTCGGCAAAAAACGATGACTCATAAAAGCCAGTCGCCACTCGTATTGCACGCAAACGCCGAACAAAGAAGGTGCGCCCAACCATAATGCCTCCTGAAAGCGCGGAATACCCCTACCAATGGGTGCATAGAAACAAATGAAGAACTTTATGTCAAAGGATATCGGGCTGGGCCTCAATCACTGCCGCTGATGCTCTTTGACCCGCCTTAGCCTTGATCGGCAATCCTCGCCGGCCTCCCAGAGCGCGACGATATAGCTACCCGCGCCACCGGCCGATCCCCCTTTCGCTGGCGGCTCAGGGTCGTCCTGGCAGTCCAGCAGCGCCGCCGGCACGGTGACCCTCTGGTCCTCCACCCTGGTCAGCAGCTTTGGCGGCTCGGAGATCCCGCAGCCCGTCAAGAGCGCGCTCGATAGGGCCAGGGATAGCAGGGCAGCCAGCCGGCTGCTGATCGGTGGGCACATAGGTTAACACCTCCTTTATGATGGTTTGGACTTTGGGCTTCCTGGCCCGCTCTTCCGCCAGGGCGGCAACCACTAACGCCTCGTCGCGCGCCGCCTGCTGCGCCCGGCGACGGAGCATTTCGGCGTTGTGCTCGGCTGTCTCAATCGCTTGCTGGATCTGCTGGGCCTGAGCGCCTATCGTCTCGTTGGCATCTTGCAGCCGGCCAAGCAGCAGCCACGCCGCCAAGACCGCGCCGGCCAGGGCAACGCCCAGGCCGATCGTGACCCAGCCGCGAGCGGCCGAACCGCCGCCAATCAGGCTGGTGATAAAGCTGATTCCGGGGATCATTCCTGCTCCTCTCGTTTATTTCTGTCGTCCCATGCCGCGCCGAACACATAGGCGCCTAAGACGCCGCCGCCGTGTGTGAACGCCATGGTGATGGTGGTGTTGGCCAGGGCCTCGGGCAGCCCCCGATAGGCTGCCAGCAGCAGCGATGCGACTATGATCACCACGTCGAAGATCAGGCTGGCATAGACAAGTCGCCGCCGGTGGCGCCACCTATCACGCCCCGAGGGCGGCGCGGGCGGCGGCATGGTGCTTCTCGCGGTCGGCCAGGCCGTTCACACCGCCATTGATGCGGCGGGTGAGCTTCACGAAGTCACCGGCATCGGCCAGGTCGTTGAGTTTGCGGGTCTGCCAGAACCAGCCGGCCGACCGGGCGGCCAATTCAGGCTCTTCCAGGCGCTGCGGCTCGACCACCAGATCGACGCCCAGCGCCCGGCCGCAAGCCGCGTAATTCGCCCGGCCGGTGATCTGGATCAGGCCACGGCCCTTGTAACGCACACCATCGCCCGGCTCGGTGTTGCCCAGGTCGCCGCGCCCTTCATAGGCCGCGCCGCTGGCAATCTCACGAACATAGCGCAAGCTGCCAGACTCATGCGCAAGCTGCGCCAGGAAGGCCGCCATCCGCGTCCGCGTGTCGATGCCGAATTCAGCGCAAGCCTCGGCCAGCGGCCTGGTGAAGCGGTCGATATTGGCCGCCGTGGCGTGCGGCATGCAGGCCTTAAGCTGTTCTTTGGTGAGCATTGCTGCCTCTCTCTCATGAAAAAAGCCGCCCCAAGGGCGGCTTTGGTGAACCTGCGCTCTGTCCCGCCAGAGGGACGGCGAATCTAGAAATACCCCCCCCTTATCCTAAGAATGAGGTAGGCGCCCCACCTACTTCTTGACGCCGTATGCGCCTTCGATCTCTTCACGCCTGCCGCGCGATAGCTTCGGGGCGCGCTTGTCCCGGGCCTCCGCCCCGATAAGCTCTTCCTGAATACGGGCCTGGAGTGTTTTCTTGTCGATCTTCACCAGTTCGTGAGCCGGCCGGTCCTGATTGAACTCGGCCAGATCGCGATAGATATCGGCGCTTTCCTCCAAGGCTTTCCGATGGGCCTCGGCGTCCCCCTTCACGGCGGCACGTTCTGCGGCCGCGCCGGCGCGGGCCAGCCTGTAATAGAACTCCCGTTTTTGGTCAGCGCTGGCACGGCCGGCGCGCTGCTGGGCGAATTCAGCCTCCCGGATATTAGCCACTCGGGACGGCGTGAATCCCAGGGTCTTTGCCGCCACATCGCCTGCCGTCACCCCCTCCGGCGGGATGACGGTTTTCCCGGTCGCCTGCGAGCGCACCCCGCTGACAGCCCAGCTTGTGGCATGGATCGGATTGCGGATGAAGTTCGGCATCATTTCACCGACCATCAACTCCCACTGGCCACGGCCAGCGTATTCCGACGCCTGCGCGATGCGCCCAATAAACAGGTCGAAAGGCACGCCAAGTCCATCGTCGATATCGTTCGGAACGATATTCCCAAGACCCATGCGCGCACTGACCTCCAGGCCGACCGCGCGCGGCAAGCCCTTCGCCAGCCCCTCGGCCAAGAGCGGAGAGCCTGTCAACTCCACCACCGCCTCGCGGAAGCCGGTGCGCAGATCCTTGTCCACTTTCCAGAATTTCCTAATGAACGCCTCAATCAGGTCGGTCAGGTCGTCGGCAAAAGGCAGGCCCCAAAAACCAGCGGTGAAGAGCAGCACCAGCATCACCAAGCCCAAAGCCTTCATCCCGGACGGGCCATTCTGCACGGCCATGCGGTATTGCAGTTCGAGCGTCTGCATCATGAAGCCCTTGAACTGCAATATCGCAGCGCCGGCCGATCGCATGACGGTGGGCCGGTTCACCTTGCCCATGCGGTAATGTGTCTCGTCGATAACCCAGCCGGCGAACTTCGATGGATTGAAGCCGCGCAGCAGTTCATCGGAGCGGGCCAGGGGGTTATTCGGCCCCAGGGTTCGCTTGATGCGCCCCTTCACGCCGTCCATGCGCCCGATACGATGCGCAGCGATATAGGTCACTATGCGGTTGAACCGCTCAGCGGCAGAGAACATCAGGGCCACGATATCGACCGCGAGGCGGGTTTTCTTCGAAAGACCGCGCAGTTTCTTGCTGCGATTTTGCGAAGCCCCCATGACCTCCCAGGTGTTGAGCGGCACAAAAAAGCCCTCGTCCCAAGCCTGTTGGAAGTCAGCCCGCATATCGGCCGGCGCGCGGCTTGGGTCAAACATATCCGTTCCGCGCGCGGACGTTGCCATCTTCATCGCATCGACCGCAGCGCGGGACAATTCTGCGCCAGCCCGGCCAGCGGAGACGAACTGCGCCAGATAGGGCGCTGTGATCAGCGGCACTTGGGATAGATTTACAACGGCGGTGGCAAAGCTGCCGGCCAGATACCAGACAAAATTGAACTGCCGCAGATTCTGGAACTCCTCCTGCGGCGTGTTCACATAGTCGCGGTATTTCTGGCTGTACTCGCGCAATTTTGGCTGGGTATCCGGGATGGAAGAGATCGCCCGGTCAAAAATTGGCTGGAATTCACGCCGCGCCAGATACCCTGAAATCCCAATGATATAGTCGGCGATGGCGCGCTCGAAGTCGGTGCTGTAGCCAGGCACATTACGGGCGCCAAAGAAGTGCTTGCGGAAGCCGGTGGACTGGATCGCCTTGGAGAGCGCGGCACGCACATTGGTCCAGCTTTCGTCTTTAAGCTGGGCGACCTCTGCCAGCATGTCCAGGTCGGACATTTTTACGCCATCTTCCAACGGGCCGGCCACGCCGACCTGGAACACGCGGATGCGGCCCTTGGGGAACCTCGCCTTCAAAGCATCATACCGGGCCTTCACCTCCGGCAAGTTCATCAGCTTGTGCGCCTCTTGCCGCTTGGCCTTCCGGCCGAACGAGCGGCGCAGGGCGGCGGGGATATCGGTCAGTTCGACCTTCTCGAAGTGGATCGTGTTTTCCGCCACCTCCCCCGTGGTGGCCATCACATCGCCATCCACCTTGACCGTGATGCCGACTTGGCCCCAGCGGGTGAAGGGCACATAGCCAGAGCGCCGCGCCTGCTCGATCTCGCGCAGGATTCGGGACAGGTTCTCCAGCGACCGCCTCTCCTCCGCCGGCATATCGTCGGTGATAAGGTGCATCACGTCTCGGCTCGACTTCACAACAGCCGGGTCAAGATCCCAATCGCGCACGATCTGCGCCTTGAACTCGTCGAGCGCCAAGTCCATGGCCGACCGAACCGCAGCGAAGGCCGCTTGCTGATCTGCGTCCAGGGTGATGGTGTCGCCGGGGCGCGACAGGGTGGCCTCATGGCTGTCGTCATTGCTGATGGCTGTGATGGTCTTGCGCGACACGCCTTGCAGCCGGCCAAGTTCAAGCGCCGCATCGACCTTGACCCGCTTCTCCGGCGCCAAGTCAAAATATGGCTTTGCCATGGTGGTAAGCTCGGCTGCGCGCTGGTCGCGGCGCTCGGTCATGCGAACCGCAGCACGATAGACCGGCACGAATGCCTTCTCCATCGCCGCGATCATGCGGGGGTGAAGCACGGCGCGCTTGAACCAGTTCACATCATCGACGAGCAGGCTATCAACGCCGGACACCTTCTTGGTGTCGAACTCGTCGCTGGCCTCTGCTGCGCGCAGCTCGGTTTCGTGTGGGGCCACCTGGAAGGCCGGGTCGTCGTCGCCCTTGCCTTTCAAAGGCCCTGGGTTTAAGTTTCCCGCCTCGCCGCTCCCGGCGCGGGCCGAGATGTCCTCCTTCGGGAGGGGCGCCGCCTGGTCCCTTCGGGGTTCAGACCGGTCCCTGGCTTGAAGGCCCCGCCGCGTAGCTGCCGTGTCACCTGAGGGCCTTTTACCCCTAGCGGCAGCATCGGCGATCATTTTATCAATTATAGCCTGCGCTTGTTGTTCGCTTAACGGGCGTCCGTTGACGGGCATTTCCTTCCCGCGGCCGGGGAAGGCAGTGGCCACCCAGGTCAGGTTGCCATCCTGGCCCGGCAGCGGGCGCAATACCACCGTGCCATTCGGGCTGTGGATGTTGCGGCTTAGGCGGTCGCCCTCGGCATACCAGCGGCCCAGCGTGCCCAACTGGACGATTTCAGGAATGCTTTCCAGGAATCGAACCATGTCGGCGCCGGTGAGGGTCCGATTTCCATAGGCGTCGTTCTTGGCTCGATCACTCCGGCTTTCGATGATATGCGCGAGGCCGAGATCTCCATTCGGCCCCGCCTCCCACAGAAAAGAGATCCACCCAAGGCCGCGCCGGTACATGGCGTGATACTGAGGCTCGTTCTCTGGATTACGGCTCCCCAGCAGACGGCGGATGGCCTCGCGCCCCCGGTCCATATTAGCTTTGGGGGAGACGGGCGGATTGGTTGGCGGTGTTGGGATATTTTGCGAGCGCTGGAAAGCGGCGGCAGTTCCATCAACATACTGCCTCAGGGCTGTGGTGGCGGCGGCCTGGTCGTCGGCGGATGGTTTGCCGCCTGGATCACGCTTACCGATATCACCGCGTGCTGCCGCTTCAAAAACCTGTTCCCAAGAAACGACACCCTCTCCGGCAAAGAACTCCCTGATACGAGCCAGCAGGCGCTTCATGGTGGAGAAAGCGCGCCGCACGATGCCGCCCGGATTGTACTTGCCGCGCATATAGTCGGCGAAGGCTTCAGCAATAGCTTCCTCAACCATCTGCATTTCGCTGGCGCCACTCCACCGCTGGCGAATATTGTATTGGTCGATCCATCGCTCCTTGGCCATCGTCTCCAACGACTTCCATTCGCTCGCGCGGAACATGCCCAGGCGATACATGGCGTGGATGGCTTCGTGGCGGACGGTGCCGAGCGGATCAACGGAAGTGTCCAGGGCGACAAAAATAACCCGGCGCAAATAGGCGCCTTGGATGCTGTCATTCTCGGCAATGCGCGCTGGCGTCTCCAGGCCAACTCCATTAAGCCCGAGGCGATCCATCTCCTCGCGCAGCATCTTCACCACATCGCCGATCAAGCGCACGCCGGTCCGTGTAAACTCGGCGCGCTGGAACGGCACCTCGTCATCCGGCTTGGCGGCAGACTGCGACGCAGGTGCTGGCGCGTTGCCATCGCTGGCGAGAACGCGGCGAATTTCAGTTTGGCGCGACTTCTTCCGCGCCAGTTCCTCTTCCTTGCCCCACGGCTTGCCGACCTGACTTTCGATCTCCGGCAGTTCCTTCTTGGCCTTGGCGATGCGATGGCGGGCTTCTGTCGGCTGGCGCGTCATGCTCTCCAGCAATTCCCTGATATCCCGCACAGCCAGCCGGCCCAGGGCCTCCGCTTTGTCGTCCCGGTCGGCAGTAGATATATCGGAAAGGACGGTGCGCCCCTCCAATGTCGTCTCGACGTTAGGCTTCCCGTGCCAGGTGTCACGGTTCACCGTTACGCTGAACTTCATGCCCCCGATGCTGCCGGTTGCGGAACCGCTCCTGGAAAGCGCATCACCGATCGCCCTGGCGAAGGGCGCGCGCCGGATAAAAGTCTTGCGGCCGATCGTGGCCCTGAACGCGGCCGGGTCACCCCAACGCTCGCTAAGCGCTTCGGCAATGGCGTCCTGACTGGTCAAAGTTTGCCCACTCACCTCGATGCTGTAGCGCGCCTTGGTATCGCCGCCGGTCTGTTCGTTGACAGCCGCAGTAGCGGCGGCGCGGGCTTCATCGAAGGAGTGATAGGTAGTGCCGGCCACGGTGCCGGAGAGCGGTTCGTCGGCGTGTGGATCGGCCAGATAGGCCCGGGCGGAGGCTGCATCGGCGTCCATCGCCTCCAGGCGAGGCGGCAAATCATCCAGTGTCCGGTTGAGCCGGTCGCGCTGATCCTCCAACTCGTACTGGCTCTTGCGATGGTTCCGCTGCTGGGCTTCCAGCTTGCGGATATCATCGGCCAGCTTCACCTCTTCCAGTATGAGCGGATTGCCGGTGGCTGCGGCCTTCATCTCGGCGGCCGAGGCGGCGGCGGCGGCAACCTCCTCCATCTCGTCGGCGCCATTATGGTTGCGCAGGCCCTCAATGCCGATCAGCTTCAATTCCTGTGACTGCCACATGCGGGCGTCATAGGTCTGCTCGGTCGAGTAGGCGTAGATCTCCACCTCGAAGTCTTTGCCATACTTCTCCAGCAACTCATTACCCTGCCGGATCACGCGGCCTTCGCGCTGCTCGATATCAGACGGGCGCCAGGGGCAGTCAATGTGATGCAGGCCAACCGCGCGACGCTGCACATTGGTGCCGGCGCCCATCTTCGGCGTGGAACCGAACAGGATGCGGACCCGACCATCATTGACCTGCTCGAAAAGGTCGGCCTTCTTCTCGTCGGTGCCGTAGTCGTGAATAAAGGCAATCTGCTTCTCCGGCACCCCAGCGCGAACAAGCTTCGCCTTCATATCGTCATAGACCGAGAAGCCGCTTTCGGCGGCGCTGATCGCCGCTAGATCGTCTGGGCTGTAGTCCTTGGCGACCGCCTCCTCCAACTCGGACAGATCCAGCATGGCCGCCTCGACCTCGCCGGCTGGGGCGCCGCGATCTTGCAGGCGTTGCACACGCGCCCGCGCCTCATTCACCTTCGCCATCCGGTCGCGCAGCGCCTTGCCCTCGCGCTTGCTGGCAGAGAGCGGGATGGACAGGTCCAGGAATACAAGCTGCGTGCCGCGGTCAGCCTCCCACTTCCGCCAAATGCGGATGATATTCGATACCGCCTCGTCGCTTTTGCCCGCCCCGGTGTCGCCGTAGCCGGTGGAAATCAGCCGCATATCAAGAGCGGCTTTGCGGGCATCGGTGGTGATGGCCAGCATATTGTCTTTGCCACCCGGCTTGATGTTCTGGGCGCGCTCGACGATCTCAGCGAAGAAAGCGGATTGGTCTGCGCTGCGCGGCACAATCACATTCTGCCGCTGCCCACCCTTCACCTTCGGTATGGGGAATTCCTTGCCCGGGTTTTCCTCGCGGTATGCTTGCTTGATCTGATCGATGGTGACGCTATCGGCATATTGCTGATACATCGCCATGAGCTGGTTCATGTTGGTGAGGCGCCGCAGGCGGCTAACCTGCTTCAACTTCACACCAGAGCCGTCAAGCTCGTAGTCGGTCGCGTCGACGCCGAAGGTGTTGAGCCAAGCGTCAAAACTCAGGATGTTCAGGCGCTCCAGCGCACGCAGGCCGAGATAGCGCTGAACCGTGTACATCTCCGTCAGGCTATTTGATACCGGCGTGCCGGTGGCGAAGATCACGCCACGCCCATCCTGCTTATCTAGCAGCCATTGGGTCTTGATGAAGAGGTCAAAAGCCTTCTTAGACCCCTGCGGATTGCCAAGGCCGAGCATGCCGCGACGACCTGTGGTGAAATAGAGGTTCTTGAATTCATGGGCTTCGTCGACAAAGACCTGATCAACACCCAGCTCGTCGAAAGTCAGAATATCATCCTTTGGCTTGTCGGCCAGTTCCTTCAGCTTGGCGGTCATGCGCTCCTTCGAGCGCACTAGGTCGGCAACCTTCCGATTACCCTTCCCCTCCTCCTGCCGAAGGATATCAATAGATGCCTGAATCTCGTCGATCTGCTTTTCGATGAAAGCGACCTCGATCATCGGGTTCACCCTGATGAAGCCGAAGCTGGAATGAGCGATGACCACCGCGTCCCAATCGCCAGTGGCAATTCGGCTGAGCATGCGGCGCCGGTTGCGGGCCTCGAAATCCTTCTTGCTCATGGTCAGGATCTTGGCGCCGGGGTAGAGGCGATAGAAATCGGCCGCCCACTGCTCGACGAGGTGATTGGGCACCACAACCATGGGCTTCTTTGACAGGCCCATGCGACGCAATTCCATGGCCGCCGCAACGACAGTGAAGGTCTTGCCGGCGCCGACGACATGGTCGTACAGCACGGTGCGCTGCTGGATGCCGCGCCAGGTCGCATTCTTCTGGTGCCGGCGGAATTTGATGATGCTGTCTGGCACCTTGCCGGGCAGCGTGAGGTGGCTGCCGTCGAATTTTGGCGCGATTGTGGTGTTGATATTCTCGTTGAAATAGTCCGTCAGGGCGGCGCGACGGTCAGCATCACGCATGATCCAGTCGTCGAATTCCTGCCGGATCGCCTCGGCTTTCTCCTGGACCGCCAGCGTAGCATCCTTGTTGACCACGCGGCGCTCGCCGTCGGCCTCTCGAACCTTGTCGTATACCGTCAATTCCTTGGCGTTGAGGATACGGTCCAGGATCTCCGCGCCATCCATGCGGTCGGTGCCCCAGGTAACATCAGCCTTGGTGTCATTCCCGGCCTTGATGCTGCTGGAATACCCACCCGTGACCGGGATATAGGTCACGGATGCCCGCGTGCCGTCCCCGAACAGATGCTTGGCGAAGTCGGCATAGTAGCGCCCCGCAACCCAGGGAGCGCCCAGCCTGACCTTGATCTCGCCCGCCTTTTTGTCCGGCGGGAACACAGCGCGCAGGGCTTCAACATTCTTGTCCAGCCCGGCAATCTCGGCCGCCTTGGCCTTAGCCTTCACATTGCCGGAAAGATATGAGGAGGCAGTCTCCCAGGTGTTGGTTTCCGGGTCGCGGAAAATAAGTGGCTCGGCCAGATCGTCATGCAGGGATTTGACAATATCGCTCTCCGGCTTGCCGGTGAGCTTCGCCATGTGACCGATATCGACACGTCCAAGATCAGCCAAAGACACCACCAGGGCATCCTTCGGGGTATCGGCCTTGGTCACGGGTTCGTACTGAGTAATCACCCGCTGCTTGAAGATTGCCATCTTCTCGGCGGATGATTTGCGCGCCTTTACGCCGAGCTTTTTGGCCCGGTCGGCGCTGATCCCAGCGTCATAGTTCTTTTCAAGCGCCAGCAGCAGCGGTGCGTCTGGATCATCCTTGAACAGACCCTCGTTCGAGCGGTCGCTCAAGAACCCATGCCGCGCGGTGAACTTGTCGTAGGTATGGTTGAGCGCCTTGCGAGCGCGTGATAGCTGCCCCTCATTGGCATTGCCAGCCTCAAGCCGCAGCAGGCGGCGCGCGGCATCGCGCACCTCAACCATACCCATCAGCCGCTCATAGCGCGCCTCACCTAATGTCTGCTTCTCGGTCCATTGTGTGGCCGGAGAGATGGTGACGGCGCGAGCCGTACCGTCCGGCGATTCCTCGCGGCGCTGGAGCTTGCCACCATCCAGATAGAAGGCGCCGATATCGTAGTCTGCGGCAGCCTCCGATAGCTCTGCGGTCGCCTTCACCATGTCGGCGGTGCTGCTGACCGTGCTGCTGGCCGTGAAGATATCAGCCGGGAGGCGCGCGATGGCTTCGGCAAACGCCTGGCTGAGATTCCGCCCATCCGGCGCCAACGTCGGTTCATTCGCCTGCCGCATGGTGCCGCTGCGCTCCATGCGACCGAGCATCATGTCGGGGTTATCGATGAAATACTGGTTCAGCGGCATCGGGTCGCCGCCGAGCGGGTCGTTCACCTCGCCCACCTGGGTCCATGCGGCGCCCCCAGCCTTCTCACCCTGGGCCAGTTTCTGGAGGATCACGATGTCCGTGGTGACTTCCGTTAGCGCGTTCTGCTGAAAGGCAGTATTCGGCAGTCGGATGGCGCCAATGAACTTGGCCCGGTCGGCAATATACTGGCGCTGGGCCTCGCCCGGCTTGTCCAGGAAGCGATGGGTGACCACCATCGCCATGATGCCACCCGGCCGGAGCTTGTTGATGGTGCGGGCGAAGAAGTAATTGTGGATGGAGAAGGTCTTGATATCCTTCTCCTTGGCGCCGGGCACGCGCTGGATGCCGAATGGCGGGTTGCCCACCGCCACATCGAAATAGCTGTCGGCAAGCGGCGCCTCCTGGAAGCCCATTGGCGCCAGAATGTTGAACTTCTGGTAAAGCTGCTTGGCGATGCCGCCGGTAATTCGGTCCAACTCCACGCCAGTAATCTCGGTCTGCGAGCGCAGATCCAGCGGCATCAGGCCGAAGAAGTTGCCTGTGCCCATGGATGGCTCAAGCAACTTGCCGCCGCGATAGCCCAGCCGGCCTATGATGCTGTGAATCGCCTTCACCACCTCCGGCGCGGTATAGTGGGCATCGAGCACGCTGCGCATGGCGGCGCTGTACTCGTCGTCCGTCAGCAGGTCGCGCAACTCGCGGCCCTTGGCTTCCCAGCCTTTGTTGTATACGCCGCCGCCCTTGGGGAAGGCACTCTTGATCCCGCCCCAACCGACATAGCGCACCAGCACGGCCTGCTCTTCGGCATTCGCACGCCGGCCTTCGGCTTCAAGCTGCTTCAAAAGACGGATGGCGGCGAGGTTGTCGCGGAATTTCTCGGCCTGGCCACCCTCGCCCAGCCGGTCCTTTTCGGTGATGACATAGTTCGTGGCGACCGGCGCGATGTGGCCCGGCACCTCGTTCTTACCGGCGCCCTGGGATTCCGGGTCGTTGATCGCCCTGGTGATCGCCGCGCCGGTATCCTGTTCCGGCTGCGGCTCGGCCTGGGTTAGTCCTCGTTCTGGCCGAGTTCTGCCATCACGAGGCTGGCGCTGTGGGCCGCGCTCGGCGGTATCTGTTCCTCGCTCTGGTCGCTCGTCGGTTCCGTCGGCGGGAACAGATACAGTTCCCGCGTCGCCTGCCATGCCTCGTCCGGCGTCGCCCCGGCCGTCTGCATTTCCTGCATCGCCTGGCGCGTCATCACCGCTGCCGCGTGCGCCTCGCTCTCCAGCTTCCCGCTGGCTTTCAGGCGCTCGTACCGGCTCGGCTGGTGCTGCCTCCAGTGTTTGATCGCTTGTGCCGTCCAGCGGCTCAATTCGGCCTGCATCTTGGTTCTCCTCCGCCAACACAGTATCGCTGATTGGCTGGCCTGCGAAGGGGTCACCTTCGACCGGCTCGGTGATGGTCTGGGCTGCTTCGACCTGCCACGCCTCCATCTTGGCGACATTCTCGCGGCGCTGGCGCTCACGGGCATCCTCTACCGGCAGCCGACCGGCGGCGGTTTCCTGGCTGTCGCGCACCCCGCCACCCACAATGGCATTCAGGCTGGGGCCATAATCCTTATTTTGAAGCAATAGTTCAGTGGCATTCTTCCTGCCGATCCTCGACCACGGCGTGTTGGGGCTAAGCACACCACCAAGACCGGCGCGGTGGATGACCTTCTTCCGCTCATCAATCGAAAGGCTGCCCCACCAATCGCGCTCCCATTGCACGATCTCGGTATTGACAAGGCCGGTTTCCATGCGCTTGCGCAACGCTGCCGGCAGGTTCTGCCAGTTCATCTTGGCTGCCTGCTGAGCGCGCCCCTTGGTGATGCCGGAGGCTACAAGGGCCTGCTCGCGGCCGGCAGGCGTCAGGGCCGTGAACCATTCAGGCACTTCATCTGGCGCCCCAGCCGGCTCCACCATCGGGGTAGCCGCCGGCTGGGGTTCCGCCGCGCCGGTGGACGCGGCAGTTACCGCCGGTGCCGGAGGAGCGGCTTCGGCGGCAAAGGGATCGGTATCTATTGGTTGCAATGTGGTGGCCGGCAGAGGCGGCAATTCTGCCTGCAACTCATTGACGATATTGGGTTCGATGGAAGCCGGCTCCACGTAGGCCAGCGGCTTGGCGGCATCGCCATCCCTCAGCCAATCCTTGAACTCGGCCATGGTCATGCGGGTTTCGGCGCCGGCCCGCTCTCGGCCACGGCCGTCGCTGAATGCCGCCAGGTAATGCTGGCCGGCCTGCTGGCCCAGGCTGTAGCCGAGCATCACCTTGTGCTCGTCGAATTTACCCGTGTCGGGGTCGATCTGATCGACGATCCACACCCAATCGCTGTCTGGATTGGGGCCGAGATAAACGTCCACCTGGTCGCCATCAGCGCCAGTGGTGCGCTTGATATAGCCATAGTGGGTTGGCATCTGCACCGACCAGGCCGAACCATCCGGCGCCGTGCCGCTGCGCGTGCTGCCGGCGGGGTTCTCAATCGAGATATCCAGGCCCTGGAGCTTGAGGTGGCCCTTCTGGTAATTGCCAGCCTCCTTCTGGGCGTCAGTGGGGTCTTGGTTGGCCTGCTGCGCTGCTGCGGCAACATCGGCCGCCTGCTTGACCTTGACCGGATCGTCGCGCCGCCCGGAGCCTTCGGTTACAGCGATATCGGCGTCGTCCTTGGAGAGCAGGTAAACTTCCCCGTCGGCGGCCCGGATGCGGGCATAGCCCTGGCCATCCTGCTCGACGGCGCCGATCACCTCGCCCTGGACCTCCTCACCATCCGGGAACCGCACCGTGACTGGCCCGGCCGCTGGGAGGCCATAGCGGTCTGTGGTGGCCTGGGCCGCCGCCGTAGCCTCGGCTTGGCGCGCGGCCTCAACCTCCGCCAGGGAGCGTGGATCTGCCAAGCTGGCGGCCAGCGCGTCACGGCCTGGCGGCGGCGCGGGTGCCTGGGCTGGCTCAGGCTGGAGGATAGGCGATACCTCGGCTGGCTGGGCGGCCGGCGCTGGCTGTTGCGCCATCTGGCTGCTGGCCACGCCCCCAGCGGCAGGCCGCTGGCCCTGTTGATTGGCCTGGGCCACCTGCTGAGCGCGCGTTGGGCCAGGAATGGCGGAAGCCGGCGCCATGGCAGCACCACCAGCCGCGCCGGCCATGCCGGCATTGAACCAGCGCACCAGGGCCTCGTCGGTCAGCATCGCCTCGCCGGTAGCGTTGGTCACCGCGGCGTCCTTGACGATCTCCTGGCCGGCCTCGTTAATGAATTCCTCTACGGCATTCTCGGGAATCTCCCGCCCAAGGCGCCGGAAATAGCTGGTGGCAACGTCGCGCAGCGTGTTGCCGCTGATGGTGCGGAAGGCGCGACCAACCGGGCCAAGGAAATCCAAAGCGGCATAGGGTACGGCGCCGACCATGGCGTTGCCATATTGCTCGCCCTGCCCCTTCTCGATCAGACCGCTCTGAATATCACCAACGCCGATGCCGTACCCGCTGGCCAGCAGGCCGCCAGCCGCGCCGCCAGCACCAGCAACGACACCACCTGTGAGGCTGGTCAAGGCGGTGATCGCCATGTAGGGCAGCGACTGCCCGGTGTTATAGGCGAACCAGTCGCCGAAGCCCTTCGCGTCGCGGATATCGGTAAAGTTCGGCGTCCGCCCCTCGTATTGCTTGATTTCCTCCTCGTAAGCCTTCCACGCCTGAAGGAGTTCGTCTCTGGTGCCCTGGGCCGACAATGTGTTGGTATCGAGCCTCTCACGCAGCGCCGCCCGCTCCCCCGGCTGGGTGAAATACCGCCGCGCCAGGGTGTCGCCAAACCGATCATCAAGGCGCGGGGCGCCGGGCCGATAGCCATCGGCATCGATCTGATCGAAAAGGCCACGAACGCGGCTATATTCCCGCAGCGCGGCATAGCTGGGGATGGTGCTGGCGGCCACGCCCATCTGCTTGGCGCCGACCACGCCGGTCATCACGCCGCGCTCGAACTGATTCAGCGGCTGCGGCTCTGGCGCGGGCTGCGCCTCGCCCTGGACTGGCGGCTCGATCACCGCTGGAGTGCCAAGTTCGGGCACTATGCTGATGGGCGATGATGCAGGAGGGGGCGCCGGGGTAGTGGTTTGGGGCGCGGCAAAGGGGTCACTCTCAACGGGTTCCAGCGCTGGCATCGCGCGGACACCGGTAGCGGGAGCGGGAGCGGCAAACGGATCGTCCTCGACGGCCTCAAGCTTCAACGCGCTGCTCACTTGGCGCCCCCATCTTGAACGATACGCAGATATTTGCCGGGACGATCCGGGTCGGGGATGTACCACTGGCCATCCGGCGCCTGCCTGGCGCTCGGGTACTGCTGGAACGGCGACGCCGCACCGCCTTGAGCTTGCGGAGGCGTGGGCGCCACCGGTGAGCCTCCAGCCGGCGACCTGCTGCCGCGCCAGCCGGCCAGGATCTCATTGGCCTTGTTCTGCACCCACTGCTCGCCTTTGGGCATCATTTCAGCGTCGGAGAGCTTCTTGGCCATATCCAGGGCCATCCGCTCCTCTTGCTGCGGCGTGATCTGCTTAAGGCCATTGGCGTATTTCAATGCCTCATGCGGCGTCATGCCGGCGGCGATGGCAGCCTGACGCTTCTGTTCGAACACTGACTGTCGAGCACCAGCACCGCTACGCCCTTCGGCGCCGATCCTGGCGGCATCGGTGCGCCCCTGATTTGCGAGCTGTTGGCGCTCCAGCGACGCCCCGGCCTGGGTTCCAGCCACGTCCCGCCGCGCATCGGCGGCAGTAGTGGCGCTGTTTTCCCGACCGGCCCGATTGATATCGGCCACGCCAAGGCTGGCGCCAGCGCGAGTTTGCGCGGAGTTCTCCTGGCCCGCCCGGCGCGTTTCTGCCACATCGCGAGCAGTATTGCCCTGGATGCTCGCCGCATCGGTGCGAGCTTGGGCGCCGACCTGGGCGGCGCCGATCTGGGCATCCGACCTGATGCCGGCCACATCACGCTGGGTGGTTCCCTGAACCTTGGCGACACCGAGCCGACTATCGGCATTGATACCGGCCACTGCCGCCGCACCTTGATTCCGCGCGCCTTGCACGTTCATCTGGTCGTCGCCGATCATCTCGCGGAGCGTGATCTGGGTCTGGTTGTTGCCCTTGGCCACGGCGATGCGCGCCGCTGCCGCTGCCGGCATTGCCACAATCGCCTCGCCGCCATCGCCCACACCCTCAAAGTCCGCCGGGTAGAGCTTGCCGCTGTTCTGACCGATCTTCACAAGAGTGTTGGCCGCAGCAGCAGCGCCGCCGGCCTGGCGGAACTTCTGGCCTTTGAGTTGCGTATCGGTGCCTGCAATGGTAATCGGCGTGGCGGTGCTGCCTGCGACGCGGAACATCGAGCCATCGTCGCCATACTGGATCGCGCCCTCCCTGATCCTCGGAATGGCTTGCCGATCGGCCGGATTGTCCAGGTTGTAGAAGATGATATTGCCATCGTCAGTAACGTGACCGTACCGCTTCTTCTTCACCGGCGCGCCAGCCGCCGCTGTTGCCGCCGCCACGCGCTGCTGAATATCGCCGCCCTGTTGCTGAACAAAGGCGCTCGTGAAGCGCTGGGCTGACGCATGATCGTCGCCATAGAGATCCTTGGCGATGCTGGCGCCGGCCCAGAAATTGGAATTGCTGACAAGATCAGGTGGCAGGTTCATGCCGACCTTCTGCGCCAGCGCAAGCCCAAGATGCTGCGTGCTCGGATTGGACAGAAACCGCATCACATTGCCTTCGTCGTCGTCACGACGCTTCTGGTCAGCCTGCGCCAGCGCAAGGGCCAGCTTGCCGCCGCCCGGGGTCTGTTGGAGCCGCGCCTGCACATTGGCCATGCCACCCGGCAATGCCTGCTGCTGGGCCTGCGGCACGCCCTGTGGTGATGGCTGGGCGGCCTGCGGCTGCAATGGCTGCATCGCAACGGGCGCCTGCCCGGTCCCCGGCTGCGGCGGCGCGACGGTGACGGGAGCGCCAGCAATGGCCGGCTGCACCGGCTGGCCTGGCACCGGCGCCGGCTGACCAGCAGAAAGCCCGGAGCGTATCGCAGCATCGACCGCCTGCTCCTGCGCCGCCGCCTGCTCCTGCTGCTGGATCTGGTGCTGTGCGGCCTCATTGCGAAGCCGCTGCGCGCGCCGATCCTCGCCGGCCGCCATTGCATCGGTGAAGGGAACGGAGGTAATGAAGCCCGAACGATTTAGGCTGCTCATGCTTTATCGCCCCGCAAAGGTTGTTTTCTTTTGGTCCGCCTCGCCAACGGTGCGTCCGTCATAGGCGCCCCGCCGACTGCCATCCCGCGACGCATCGGCGATGATCGTGGCGATATCGCCGATCGCGCGCCCACGCAGGCTGGCATCAGACGTGGTGAGGTCAGCGCCAATCTGGCCGGTGGCATAGCCGGCGCGCGTGTCGTTGGCGCCCATGGCATTTGCGGCGCCGAAATACTGGCTGGAGAGCGCAGTGGCGGCCCGGTCAGCCCGCCCCTGGTTCTGGTCCATGAAGTTGGCGGTGGTGCCCGCTTCGACGCGACGCACCGCGTCAGTGACCGCGGCACCTGAACCACGCAGCCCCGATACCGACATGGCGTTCACCGCCTGCTTACGGGCATCGTCGACGGCAATATTCTGCGCCGCCGTCAAACCGCCAGTGCCAGCCTGCTGGATCGCCTGCTGCTGGTAAGCGATACCCGGCGCGGCCTGCTGCTGGACGGCCTGGAAACGCTGATTGGCCAGCGCGGTCGACTGATTGATCGCGTTGGCCTGGATCTGGGCGGCCTGCCGGTTCGCATTGGACGCCGTTGTGGCCGAATAGATGGTCGCTCCGGTCATCAGCGCAGCCGGCAGCCAGTTGCCGCCGGAGAAGAAGCTGTCGAACCAGCCCATGGCTTAGCCCCCGAACCGCTGGCGAGCGAGGCCGCTTGGCATCTGCGGCGGCATCCCACCGGGCTGTGCCATCGGCTGCTGCATGGGCTGCTGCATGGGCTGAGGTGGCATGCCGCCAGCGGCACCCATTGCTTGCTGCTGTTCCAGGCCCTCCAGCGCCGACGCCTCGGACAGCACTGGGGCCAGTTCGGGCAGCAGCGCCAGGAACACGTCCAGGTTATCCATCGTCACCGCAGCATCCAGCTTGGCTGCCATCTCGGGGCGAAGCTGCGCCAGGCGGCTGAACAGCACCGAGCGAAGAACCTCGTTCTCCTGGAACGCCTGCTCGGCGGGGATGAACTCCGGCATTTCCAGGCCCTCGGGAAACCCGCCGCCGGCCATGGCCATGCCGCCCGGCATCTGCTGCGGTTGCCCGCCGGCCTGCATCTGGGCCACCGCTGCCGGCGTGCCAGCCGTCATGAAGTCGTTCATGGGCGCGTCTCCTATTCGAGGAATTCGGGGTCAAAGCGGCCCAGGGCCATGTGAAAGGTGCTGGCATCGCCGGCATTCACGAAGCCCAGGCGCTGATACATCTTCACAAGCCCTGGGTTATCAGTGCAGGACCAGATACAGCCGAACTCGCCGGCATGTTCCCTTGCCGCCTCCATCACGCGGCGCAGCACGGCCATCGTGGCGCTGTACCGGACGGTTGCGCGAAGGCGCGGATCGCAGATGGTCAGGCCGATGATCGAAACGTCGGCGTTGGCCTGCCACACCAGGCTGAATGCCAGTGGCTCACCGTCCCGGCAGGCCAGGAACGAACTGCCGGCTGGAATCAGGTTCAGGGGCGGTGGTGCGCTCTCATGCCCGCGCCACCACGACCGCAGCGTGTCATAGTCCCCAGCGGTGAAGCCCCGAACATAGATGTCATTCGGCATTGGCGGCCACCACAGCGGCGTGACGGAGCCACTGCGCGTGCAAGGCGCCAATCCGCTCATCCGCGTTCAACCTTGCCAGCCGCTCGGCCTCGGTCAGGTCTTCCGTCGCCTCGACTTCATCAATATCAGCCGAGATGAACCACGGCGTGCAGACGAGGTGATTTTCGCAGAGCACCGGATAGACCAGGCCGGCCGCCCCCATCATGTCGATCTGGACTGCAAACTCGCTGTCCTCGACGCGGAGCCAACCGCGCGCCGGCTCGTAAACCGCATGCCCCTCGCCGACAACCGTGTTCTTGTAAAGGTAAACCTGCCCGACAAGAACCTCGCCACGGCCCAGCACCCTACCGCCGAGCCACAGCTCGTCGCCAAGCCGCAGTTCGTCGACCAGCTTGGTGTTGGAGCCGTCCGCGAGCAGAACCGGCGTGCCGGCGCCGAGGCAAAAGAAGGACATTAGAGTGGAGCCGATGAAGCCACCGACCGGACCAAGCGGCGTCGCGCTGCCAATGGCGAATCCCAGTGCCGACAATGCCCCCGATTTTGCTGCCTGGATTGGCTTCTGGCCGGTCAGCAGGCCGACGGCAAAGGTGCCGAGGCCCGCGCCCATAGCGCCACCAATGTTCGCACCGCTGGCCAGACGATCCCCAAAGCTTGATGCAGCGAGGCTGGTTCCACTGGCCGACCCCGCAGCCTGGCTGCCGATGGCGCCGGCCGCTTCCTGCGCTGCGCTCCCCATAACGTCGCCGCCGAATGAGCCAAGGCCCTGTGCCGCAGCGCCGCCACCGCCAGACGACAGGGTGCTTCCGGCCGCCCCGCCACCGAAGTCGAACAGGCCAGAAACGCTCTCGCCGAGGTGGCTGAAACCCGCCCGGGTGGCTTCGCCAGCAGTGGCGCCGCCGGCCAGCGCGGCGCCAGCCCCTTCGCCGATCTTGGTCGCACCATACTGCGCAGCACCGCCAAGAGCCGCATTGCCGAGATCGCCGACGCCAGGGGCTTCGGGGATATCGATCTGGCCGCCGCCACTGCCCGCCGCCTGGGCCGATGTGTTGCCAATGTTGGGGTCGGCGCCGCCGGTGGCGAAATTACCACCTGGTGTGTTGAAGCCGGGGTATCGAGATGTGCGGAACTGCGCCCCGCGCGTCGCCAGGGTGTCCGTTTCAGCCATGTTGCGCTCCGCTAGATGTTGCGAACAAAAAGGAAATCGAAGGTGACGCTGTTCCCGCTGCCTGGCGCCGAGTTGATCTCAAGCACAAAATCAGCCGCGTTTTTGGTGATCCTAATCACCGGGAACGACGCTATGGTCGGCGTGCCGGAGAAGGTCTGCGCCGCCGCCAGCACGATGTAATTCACGCTCGGCGGCTTCTGCGCGTCGGTGAAGGTATGGGTGGCCGTCGTTGTGCCGCCAGAAATGGTCAAGCTGCCCGTGAACCAGCCATCGATACGGTTCGCATCGGTAGCTGCCGCCTGTGCAAGCAAGTAAGCGTCGTTCGCGGTCTGCTGTGCCTGCGCCAGGTTTGTCGCCGCCGGATCGGGCAGGTTCGGCGGCGGATCATCACCACCTCCAGCCTGCCCCTGATTCTGCACGTTCAGGAAAAATCCCTGGAGAATGGCGCTGCGATAGAAGTCCCAGAGCCAGCCAGCAAGAACTTGAAGGTCACCAGCAGTATTGCCGGTCAGGCGCGGCGGCGGCGGCGGTACGGTTGGTGTCGCCGTGCCGCCGCTGGTAGTGCCCTGGGTTTCCGACACGTCAAGGCCCCAACCGCGTGACTTGAGCGTCCCACTTCACCAGGCTGGCATCGCAATTATCGGTAACCTCGACCTCGAATTGCCATATGGTGGCGCCACCGAAGCCGCCGAAATCGATATAACCCTCAACCTGCCCGGCCCGGCCGAAACTGCGCCGCACCCAGCGGCCGAACGGGCGGCCATCACGCGAGGCACGCACGCGGATATAGCTCTCGCTGGTGTTGCTGCCGATGCCGCGCTTCATGCGCATCCGCATGGCGTCGATGCGCACGGTGCCAAGCTCCGACATAGGGGCTGTGCGGATCAACATGCGGGCTGGCCGGTCGGCATGCCAGTAATGACCGCGCCGCAACTCCCATATCTTGCCATGGCCACCAACAAAGTGGCGACCCCATAGGGCGCGATAGGAGACACCAGGCCAGCGCACCGGTGCCGCCAGCGCCGTATCCCAGCCGTAGAGCGACATCCATTTGCTCTGCCGGTAGTCGAGCAGGAGCGTCAGGCCCTTGGTGCCATAGGGGTTCGACGCATGTGGGATGGCCAGCAGGATGAACTTCTGGCCCTCCACCAACATCGGCGTGGCCCAAGAACCGTCCCAATTGTCGACGCTCTCCAGCATCCGGCCAATATCGTCGCTCTCGCTCTTGCCGGTCTGGCCGGAATAGCGGCTGAACTCGAATTTAGGTGACACGCCCCAGACTGCGTTGTCCTCGTAGCAAAGGGTGTAGCGCGCCTGATCCAGGATGCCTTCGCCGACCGACCAGCGCCGAAAAAAGGGCGGCGTGCCAGAGGCCAGCCTCTCGTACTGCTCAATTGACTTCGGCCCGGCGACGATCACCTCTCGGAACGGGGTGACGACCAGCGCATTGACCGGATCTGGTGAACCGGAGGCCGCGAAAACATCAAGCGGACTCCAACGGCCCGGGGCACCTGGGTTGCTATAGGCAAAGCGGTCGCTATCGATCTCGCTGGCCAGCACATAATTGTCGATGCTGCCAACGTGACTGGCGAGCGGCGCGGCTTCCGACAGGATCGAAGTCTTGCGGCCATCGAACTTGTTGATCGGCCCGCCGGCAGCGACCAGCAGGTATTCGCTGGTTTCTGTGAATGTCGGCCTGCGACCGCCGGAAATCGGCACATCGGTCACGTCCTCGGTCACCGCCGCTTTATCCAACCGATACATACGGCCGGCGCCGGTGACCGCAATCAGATCATCTCTGAAATCGTGCAGGTAGACCGGCTCATTGCCAGGTAGCGACGCGAATTCGACCAGGCCCGGGAACCGCGACACGCCGTCAGCCTCAGTGACGAAGCAATTCTCGATCCGGGCGTGAGCGCGAGTAAGCGCCGTCTCCTCAACATTGGCGAACCACTTCGGATTGAGCGGAATCGGCGTCCAGTCTGCCGGCATCAGTTGCTCATCACGCGAACGGCCACATCCCACTCAACCGTGCGGCTGGAGGCGCCGGTGACCTGCAACTCGATCTCTGGGCCATTGGCAACGAAGGCGACCGTGCCGAAGTTTGCCATGTTGGTGCTGCCATCAAGCTCGACGTTGTTGCCGTTGCCATCGAGCGCCGCATTGGCTGGCGTCAGGGCGCCGTTCACCAGCGCGCTACCGCCACCGGTATCGGTGATCACCTCGTTGTCCACGAAGACACCCTCGATATCGATCAGGGTAAGCGTGCCGGTGGTGCCGCCGTCGGTATCGGCCTGGATGCGCGCCTTGGCGCCGGACGACTGGCCGGTGATGATATTGCCGGCGGTGAAATTAGCGGTTTGCGTGTCGTAGGCCAGTGCAGAGCCGGGACGGTAGGCAAAAGCGCGCCGCATGCAGGCGCGGCGCTCCGCCGCGTTCCTGGCCCGACCAACCACCTGCGCCTCAAGGATAACCTGTTGGCCGGGCTGGAGCGCAATGCCCCAGGCTTTTGTGGCTGTGGCGTCCGTGGTCAGGCCAGATGATCGGCCCTGGTTGTTCTGATAGGCCCGGACGATCTTTGTCCCCTGCCCGCTGATTGTGACCTCGGCGTCTTCGACGCAATCGAGCAGCAGCACGTTGTTGTTGCATGGCGTGCCAATGGTGATATCGACACCACGCAGCGACACTGCCTCAAAAATCACACCCTGGGCGGTGTCGTTAATGATGATGGTGCCGCCATCAAGCTCACCGCCGACGAAATTGAGGCCGGTGACGGTATTATCCAGGCGCGCAGCATTCGAGGTATTGCTGTCGTCGCGCACCAGCAGCAGGCCAATATTGCCCTTCGCCCAGCACCCTTCAAAGCGAGTGAAGCGGGCGCCATTGATAACGATGGCGGTGCCAGTATTGTCCTCGAAACCTACTGAACGGATGGTGTTGGCGATGCAGAGCCTGTCTTCGTAGGACAACTCAATACCGATTTGGGTGCAATTCGTGACGCGGCCACCATTCCAGGAAAGATTCCGCAGCTCGTCGCCATCAGCGCCGCCACCGGCATCACTGTCGCCATGCAGCTTGGCCCCGATATTGCAGTTGTCCAGGTAAAAATCACGCAAATTCGACCTGCGCCCTCCCTTAAGGTGAAGGCCAGTCGCAAAGCGCTTAATAGCAGTGCGGTAAAGGATTATTTCATCGTTGGCCTCCGAATGAAGGCCAGTGCTGTTAGTCGGGACATTGATGCCATCGAGCGTCATGTCGATGAGGCCGGCACGATCACCATTGATCGTCGTCACTTTGTCGCCAACCTGGCTTTGCAGAATGGTGATATCTCGGCCCTGGCCACACAGCACCACGCCTGCCGATAGGGTGATTGAGTTGATTGGAAAACTACCGGCCGGAAGAAGCACCGCGCCACCATTGCCGCCGGCAGCAGCACCGACGGCGGCATTCAGCGTTGTGGTGTTGGTCGCTGCCGATCCGCCAGACTCGAAGCTGCCGAAGTCGCGAACATAGACGGAGCGGGCGAGAATATCCTCCAGCGCCGCCGTCTCACTCTGGCCGGCGCGCTGCACCATCGCCTTGCTGGCATCGGCACCATCGAGCGAGGTAAGCCACGGCCTGATCACCGCAGTCACATCGGTGCCTGCTATCTCCAGTTCATAAGGGACGCCGATATAGAGCGGCTGGGCGAACTTCCCGAAGCCATCATCGGCACTTAATAGGATTTGTGGATTGTCTGTAGAGTCGCTCAGCGCCTCATCGGTAAAGACTGCCGCCAAGCTGGTGGTCCCGGCTTCGTAAATCTTGACCGTGGCCCCGCCGTAACCGGCCTGCCAAACATCGAAGAACATTACCGGGATCGCCATGCTATCGCCCCCTCAGTACGATGTATGCCGACAGCCCCAGCAGCACGGCTATGATTAGACACGGTAGTAGCGCTTTGAAGATCATCACGGCGCGAACTCGTCCACCGCCAGCCGCACCCGCAGCGCGCCGCCGAATAGCCGGCTGCTGGAATTGCCATTGATATAGATCGAGGCGTTTTCGACTGTGCCGAAACGCAGCTTGAATGTGGTAGCGGCGGTGCTGCCGGCGATAACCTCGCTGATCAGGGTGAATTGCTGGTTGTGCAGACCGGCAAAAAACGAAACCGAGCTATCCAGCGGATCGGTCGCGGCATCGCGATAGAGCGACACTACGCCCGTCACGGCGGTTGCCGCGCCATTCTGCGCCATCGGTATAAAGCCGGTGATGCGTAGCAAGCTGGCTGCACTTTTCGGCGTGTAGCCCACGGTCAGTAGTTCCACACCTTCGTCGCTTTGTGGCTTGGTATCGTCCCCCGGAATCAGTTGGTTGGTGATGGTCTGGCGCGTGTCGAGATAGGCAACAGCACCACCCACCCAGCCGCGCCAGGCCCAGGCCGGATCAGTGGCGCCTGCGGTCAGCACCTGACCGGAGACACCTAGCGCCAGGCGACCACCACCGGCAGCACCACGGACCATGATATCGCCACGCGCACCGCCGGACTGCCCGGCCACCAGATCGATAGGGAGTGGATCGAAAGCCATTTCAAGCCCACCCGCGCGCCGGGGTTTCCGGCAGGTCGATCAACAGGCCGGTCGATTGGATGACCGGCAGCAAACTCTCGTCGACCAAGCGGATATTGGCGTGCCAGCCGGCAGCGCCATCCAGCACGCCGATCGGATCGATAGCCCATTGCAGCGTGGCCTGGCGCCAGGCGCCGGCCGGGGTCGCAAAATCAGGCAAGGCCGCTAGCGCCTGCTCTTCGCCATCTGCGCGCAAATAAAGATCAATCATTGGGCCTCCTCAAAGCCGGGTGATGTCGAGCAGGTCAGAACCGGAAAGCGCGCGCGGGAAGTAGACCAAGTGCCTGATGTGGCCACAAAGCGCCGCCGTTACGCCGCTCTGGCCGCCAATCTCCAGCGTGGTGATGCCGGCGGGCATAGTGGCGCTGACATCGCTGGCTAGTGCGCCGCCGTTGACCCGATGCGTCACGTCGTTCGTTTTGTAGGTCAGCGCCACCTTAGCGGTGCTGCCTAGCACCGCAGCGGTGTTGGAGAGGTTGGCCTGATTGACCCCGCCGGTATTGACCGAGCCGGCATAGCCATTGCCGGCATTCAGAGCGAGCGCGATCGCGTTGCTGTTCGTGCCATCACTGAGGGCGACGATGCCGCGTGATGTGCCGGCGGCGGCGGCCGGCCGGCACTCGGCATAAAGCGTCCCCTCGGCCGCGTTGAACGCGAAAGCCGAAACCGCCACGCTCAGCACATCGGCCGCGCGGGTCAGCGCCATGCTGGTGGTGGCGATGGGCGATGTGGCGCTGATGCCGTTTTCGTTTTGCACACAATCGATTGCGAAGCTATCGCCACTGGTGCCAATCCGAAAACCGACGGTGGGATTGGCCAAAGTCTGGCTCGGGATCGAGACGCGGCTATAGCCGAGCGGGCCGCCGCCGGTCAGCGCAACGGCAGTCCAGGTCGATCCGTTATCCATCGTCATTTCCAGTGTGCCTGCGCCAGTCAGGCGCTTGACATAGGCGCTCTGAAACCGCGCACGGCTGCTATCGGTGATGGCTTGCAGCACGGTTCCGGCATTACTGGTGGCGGTGATGCTGCTGGCGGAGTTTGTCGCGCCGTCGATGCCGATCTGATCCTTGGCGGCCGTCAGGTCAGTCTTCGTCCAGGCCGCATTTGTAAGGTCACGGTTGTGAATCACATAGCAGGTGCGCGCCTCTTCGATCAGCCAGCCGAGATACGTGCCATCCACGGCGTGGTCGTGCCGCAGCGCGCCGCTGGAGGCCGTGGCCAGCAGGCCCAACGGATTGATGTAGGCCGCGGATGTGGCGCGTGCGAAGCTGGCGCTGCTCGGCTTGCCATTGGCATCGGCCAGATAAAGCCGGGCATCATAATTTAGGGTCGGGAAGATCATGGCTGCTCCGTTAGCTCTTGATGGTCGCCCAATTGGGTGCCTGCTGAGCCGGGCCGAGTCCGACCTCCAGACCGGCATAGGCCCGCAGCGCGCTGATATCGGCCAGGGTGAGCAGCGCGCGGCCATAGCTGGTGGTGGCCAGCGCCGCGATGGCGGTCAGGTCGGCATCCAGCGGCTGATACAGCGCCACGGCATCGGTGCGGCTGAGCTTCTCGAAGCCGAGACGAAGGGCTTCCCAGGCGAGGTGTTGAAACTTCGCCTCCGCGTCCAAGCCGATGCCTTGCCCGCCTATGACGCCCGCGACCATGCGCGGGCCAACCGGCGGTGGAGAGGCGAATGTCAGTGTCGCGCCAGCCAACGACCAGGCCGGCGGCCGGCTGTATAAGCCGCCGACAAAGATCGTCAGGTTATCGGGGCCAGTGGGGGCGGCCGGCAGTGTGAACACTGTAGAAACCCCGTCTCCGTCAAAAGTGAAGGATACCGGGCTTACCGTGAATGCCAGGACTGCCGCCATGGCGGCCTCGGCAGCCTCAGCAGCAGCAGCGGCATCCTCCGCCTTTGTCGTTGCCGTTTCGGCGGCATCGATTGCGAGATCGGCAGCCGTATCGGCCGCCTCTGTCGCTTCTGCCACGATAGCGCTGGCGTCGATCAGGATGATCCACTTGCCGGCGGCCAAATCGGCGGGGAAATCGCCTGTGCTTGTGTGGCGCTGGGCACAAATCGCCACATCGAATGCGTTAGCAGTGACCTCGCTGGGCACCGCCACCACATCAGCAATGGCGTAAATCGTGCCGGGGCCAACCCAGGCGCCGCGCGGACGCACGCTATAAGCGATAATCGCGGTGTCGAAACTCTCAGCGCCAATATTTACCGTCAGGATGACTGGCTCTTCGACATAGACCTTCGCGGGAAACTTCCCTTCGCTGTCCAGGCCGATTGGATTTGGCAGTGCGCCAGAGCCGACCACGCCGGAATAAAGCGTCGCGCGATTGCCCGTCTTTTGCCCGTTTCCATCAACCGTCCAGCAGGTGACCGCAGCGCCGACATATCGGCTATTGGCGACCTGGAAGTATGGAACGGCAAAGCGAAACCCGGCCATGCTCCCTCCTCAGAATTCATGCGGCGGGACAATCGCCGGCTCGTCACGGTTGTCATTGTTGTCTCGCGCCAGGAGACGCATAAGCAGGTCGGCAGCATCGCGTTTCAGCGTGTCCCGCTCGCCCTGCGGCATGCGCTTGCCAAGCACGCCGCCGGCCAGCCAGTAGGCCAGGCCGGTTGCGAGCCACAGATTCCACGCCTGGCGGAAATTATGCGCGTTCATGCCGCGCTTCTGGGTCAGGTCGGGCGAGAACGCCTGGAACACCAGTTCAAGCTGATAGGTGTCAGTCACATCGGCGGCCAGCGTCGGGTAGGTCCGCAGTTTCGGGCTGCTCAAGCGGTCGATATAAACCTCCGCCGGCTCCCCCACTGCCAGTGACAGGTCCATGTGGCTCTCGAACTCGACGCGCGGGACCATGCGGATCGGCGCGCGGGTGCCTCCTGGGCGCACAACAATCGCCTGCATCGGGAACTGCACACCGTCAGGAGCGTTGGGCGCCAGGGCGGCCGGCAATTGATACTCCTGCTGGCCCGGAATCAGGGTAATGGCGGCTGTGTCCGACACCAGCCAGTAGAGGCGTTCAGTGCCGGACACATGGCCGACCATCATATCGAGCCAGTACAGCGCCTCCTCAACCTCTTCGTCAGGCATGCCGCCCTCGGTGATCGGGAATATCCCCGCCAGCCGGGCGGCACGCTCAACAATCTGCTTCGAGGAGAGGATGCGCGTCATGGTCAGCCCTCGACTGCGCCAAATATCTTGGCAAGAGCGGCTTGAGACAGCGCGCCACCGACGGTCGCAGTGCCATCGCCGGACAGGGCGCTGATGTCCTCGGTGCCATCGTCATTTTCGGCGCTGCGGGCGCGCAGTTCGGCGGCCTTCTTGGCGTCGGATTCCGTCAGGAAGGCGATCAGATCGGCGATGCGCGAGGCTTTATTGAACTTCTCGCCGCCAACGATCAGCTTGCAGCGCATCAAAAGCGCTTCTTGCTTCAGTTCATCGTAGCGCGCGATACATTCCCCTGGCGCCAGGTGGCGCATGGCGTCGTCACTGACCTGGCTCGGCGGCTTATAAAGCTGGCCGTTCTGGTCTGTGACGATCATGCCGGCCTTTGCGAACCGCATGGCCGTATGAGTCGGAAGCTGGAGCTTCTCCCCGGCCTTGAAGATGTAGGGCACGATGCGCCGCTGACCGCTCGCGGGGTCATCCTCCAGCATCTCGTGCTTGCGCGGCTCGTCATTGATGCGCGCGGTGGGATCTTCGACGAACAGAATATCGTCGGTGTCGGCTACTGCGGCCTTATCGGCGGCGTTTGCGGACATGGGTGCCTCCATGGGCGTTTGTGTGGAAAAAGACCGGGGGAACACTCCCCCGGTCTATCGCGCCGTCACCGGCGGATCACTTGCTCGTCGTTTAGACGATGTTAGCCAGGCTGCCGTTCAGCACGATGAAGCCGGAGCCGGTATCGGTGCCGGCCGAAGTGGTGTAGCTGACCGACTTGGCAGTGCCGACGACGTAGCTTTCGGGGGCCTTGTCGCCAGCATTGGCGCTGTCCTGCACATAGAGTTGAGCGCCGAGGGTCACGCCGCTATTCAGCAGCGTGGCCTTCACAGTGCCGGCAGTCGCCAGCGACAAGCCGACGCCGAACCCGTCCGCATCGCCGCCGCTCTCGCTGGAGAGTGTGCCGAACAGGATGGTTTCGGTCGCGTCGGTATCCACCACGTCCAGGGCGACCTGGGGAAACACCAGCGCGCCGACCGGCAGGTCGAAGCCTGTATCCTTCTCGGTATTGTCGGTGCTATCGGCATGCGAGAACGGGATCACCCAGGAGGTAAGGCGCTGCTGGGTGTTGATCGGATACTCGTTGTTGCCGCCCGGCTTCAAACCCCGCAGGCTGAAACCATGACCGGTCGGGCTGATACCGTGGATATCGACGGTATCGAGATCGGCATCGACGGCAAAGTGCAACCGCCCACGCACCATCGAGACGGGATTGGCGAGCGAGGTCTTGTCGTCGTTGTACAGGGTCAGCTTGTCCGGGGAGCCTGCCACGCAGACCTGGAACATGCCGCCGGCCGACTGGATGATTTCGCCGGTGAAACCATCCTTCAACTGGATATCGTAAATCTTGAGGTTCATTTTATGGGCTTCCTGTTAGCGGGACGCGGCGGTGTAGAGCGACACCGTGCCGAAGTCCTCGCGGCTGTTGTTGTTGGAGGGCGACTTGAATTTGGGCTTCAAGAGGCCGAACATGCGGCCATAGGCGATGCCCGGCCGGTTGCCGTAGTCGGTGATCTCGGCCTCGGCCCACCAGGCATTGCCGATGGTGGCAAAGCCCAACGCCTGGGCACCCATGGCAATGGCCTGGGCACCCTCGACGGTGCCGCCGGAACCCCACTTGTTGCCGCTGGTCAGGCCGGAGGTGTTCGCGACCTTACGGTGCTTGTAGATGATCGCCCCGTCGATGGTGGTGATGCCGCCCTTGAACAGCGGGTTGCTGTTGCCATTGGCCGCCGCACGGCCGGCATTGGTCATGTAGACCGGATCGAGCGTGAGGTCGCGCCACTGCGACGGGGAGAGCACATAAGCGTAGCGCTCGTCACCGTTGGAGCGGATCGGCCGCACGCCGTTATCCATCAGGAACTGGTTGGTGGTGACGATGGTCGCCCAGGACATCTTGTCGGAGGCGGTCAGAAGGCTGGTGCTGGTCGCCGAGCCAACATACTTCTTCCGGTTCGCCGATGGGGCGCTCACATCGCCAGCGAACTTGAGCGCCGGCAACTGGCTGTTGGTGCGCGTCGCGCCGTTCAGCCGGGTGCTGTAGCTCAGGCCGGAGGCGGTCAGGAACATCAGTTCGTCGAGCTTGTTCGACAGCCAGTAGCCGAGCTTGTCCTTACCCTCCGAGCGGAACCGGATGACGGTGGCCTGCTCAGCCATGCGGCCCTTGGAACGTACGCCATGGCGCAGCATATCGATCTTAATGGTCTGCGCATCGTTAACCAGCGGCTCTTCGTTCCCGTCGAGCTGGGCGTCGCCGACCGTGCCGTCGCCCTCCAGATCAAGCACAAGCGACATGACAACCTCGTTGCCACGCTCGGTTGCGGTCAGGTCGGTGATCTGCTGGATCGGGCTATTCATGCCCTGGTCCACGAAGCTGTTCGAGAGCCAGAACGAGTTGTCGCGGTAGGCTTTCCAGAGCTTACCGGACCAGACACGCTTCTGCATGATATCGAGGGCGCCAAAATCGGTGTTCATGGCGGTTTCCTTTTTCGCGAGAGAGGTTAGGTGGAACCGGTCTGAAGCAGCCGGTCGAGCATGTGGTCTGGCAGACGGGCGATCTGGTCGTCCGTCATCCCGGCGATCGTGGCGGCGTCGATGTGCTCGCCGTTGCCATTGCCGGAACTGCCAAGCTGGTGGATGTTGGCCGGCTGCTGCTGCGCGGTTTGGAGCGCTTTGAGCCGGTCGGAGGCTTGTGGAGACAGCGGGCGGTTGGCTTGCGCGCCATTGCCGCCGCCAGTGGTGGTGGCGGGCTTCACATTCGCGTTGGGAAACCAAAGCGGGCCGTACTTGTCGGCGAGCTTGGCTTGCTCCTCGATCAGCAGCAGGCGGTGGCGGGGGTTATCGTTGCTGAACTGCACGCCCGGGTGAGCGGCGGCCAGGTTCGCCTCGGCCTCTTCCCGGATCATGTTGATCCGGTTCACGGTCAGGCGGGCTTGGGCAGGATCGGCCGGCGGCGCATCGGGGAACACCAGCGCCGAATAGGGATGCTGGGTTTCGATGGCCGCAATCCGCTCCTGCATCAGCAGGTCATTGGTGGGGTCGGTGGGCTGCTGCTGGGTCTGCTGCTTGCCAACCTTCTCCATCAGGCGGGCCTCGCGGATCGCGTCAATGCGATCCTCGATGGCGGCCCGCAACTCCTCGTACCGTTCGAGCGTAACGCCGTCCTCGCCGTCGTCGTATTTCTTGGCGAGGGCTTTCAATTCGGCGCGCGCCTGTACCAGCGGGTCAATCGCCTGCTGGGTCGGCTGCTGCTGCTCACCACCACTGCCGCCGGCCTGGGGCGCGACGGCACCAGGCTGCTGCATCACCGACACCTTGCCTTGCAGGAAGGCGACTTGCTGGCGCAGCAGTTCTGATTTTGCCAAAGCGTCGTCGAGACGGGCCTTGGGGATCATCACGGGCTGCGGCTGCGCGCCGGCATCCGCACCAACGGTCGGCTGGGTTGCGGCGTCGACATTGCTTCCGCCCGGCTGGGTGGTGCCTTCGCCGCTCCCCTGCTGCCTGCCAGCACCATCGCGCATCAACTGATAGTATTCGCGGAGGTCAGGGTCCGTGACGCTAGCAATGTCACGCGGCACCTGCTCGCCATCGATCAGATCAAATTGCGGCTCGCTGTTCGGCGCCGTGGTTTCGGTCGCCGGCTGCTGACTGGTGGTGGTGATTTCTTCGGTAGTGGTGGAATCGCTCATGTGATTTTGCCTCTTGTGGTGTCCGTATCGCTGGATTGCGGTAGCGCCCGATGCCCGGCGGCGGCTTGCAGCCCTTTCGGCGGCTGCAACCGTTGGCGCCCGTGCGTCACCCGGCGGCGGTGGTTGGCTTCGGCCAACAAAAAAGCCGCCCGAAGGCGGCTTTGATCTCGTTGCTGCGGGCGCTGCGTTAGCGTCGCTGCTGGTAGTGTTGCTCGGCGCGGTCCAGCCGCGATTGGGTGTCCTGTCGGTCCTGCTGGTAAACCCAGAGGCCCACAGCGATGATGGCGCCAGCCACGATCAGAAAAGCGCTGCCCAGGATGGTCCACATCCGGTCATAGATGCGGCTGACAGAATCCTTCGTCGCCTTCCCCACCTCGATCTGCTGTGCCATGTGTTTCTCGATGCCCTGGTAGCGCACATCACAGACGCGCTCGTGGCTCTTGATCTGGGCCAGTGCCTCATTGGCGATCCGCGACGCTTCGATGGCCACCCGCATCGCCGCCGCGTCGCCACCATGCTCGTCCTGCTGCTGCGCCATGCCGACCTCCTAATGGATAAGGCCGCTGCGGCTGGAAGGCGCTGCCTCACCCTGCGCGGCAGCATATGTGATCTTGTCGAGAGCCTTGCCGAAGCCGGCGCGCATTTTCTCATGCCATTCCCGCCAGGCGCCTTCGCAGAGTTCGACCTGATCGTCGGGCGAAACCATCATCGTCTCGATGAATTCGTCATCGTTCTCGATGGTGAACTGCGGGTCGCCCTCGCGGTCCACCCAGATGATGACCCAGCGCTCGTAAAGCGGCTGCGGCTCCAGGACCACGCCCTGGAACAGATAGGCGTTGGCGGGCGGATTGGTGAACGCGACGATCCAGAAGCCGTCGTGATGCAGGTCTTTGTTCAACCAATTGGCCATGTCCATTGCCCAGGACACCTGCATTGGATGCGGCGCGATCAGCAGTGCATTGCCCTTCACCTCGACCATCCGGCCATCGTTACGCCGCAGCGCGAACCAGATGGCGCCGGGCTTGCCATCATCGAACGTGGCTTCGTCCGCGAGCCGTTGGCGCAGCGTGGCTGAGAACTTCAAATCCTCGTCTTTGCGAATCTCGCGGTGGCGCGACATTTTGCCCCTCTCCTCTATCCGACGATCTGGCCGCCTGGCGCCGCACCCTGATCGAGTGCGGGGGCATTCCCGGCGGCGGGATTGGGTGGTGCCGGCATCGGCTGGCCGGTGGCCGGGTCGATCTGTGCGCCGGCCTGCTGTGCCGCCATCTGCTGCGCGGCCTGGGCCAGAGCGGCCTTCCAGTCCTCCTTGCGGGGCAGCGACGACATATCGACGATCAGGTCCGGCCGCAGCGAAGCCAGGATGCCGGCCAGTGGCCCCAGCTTCTCGAACAGCGTCAGCATTTCCTCGAACTGCGCATTGGCGAAGCTGGCGCTGAGCGGCGTCTCGTCAATTGCGACGGTGTAGCGGCCGATGGTGATATCATTCAGCCGGTCGATGGCATCACCCGGCATCTGCGGCGGTGGCGGCGGTTGCAGGCCCTGCGCTTGGGCCTGTGCCGCAAGCTGCTGCCATTGAGCCTGCATCATCTGCGCGGTGACGCGCTGATTGATGATCGTCTGCACCAGCTTACCGTCCTCGCCGATGATGCGGAACATCCGCTCTTGCGTGTAGTGTCGCTGGAAGATCGCGAGGTCTTTCCGGCCCAACAACTCGGAGGTCCGGCTGTAGTTGTTCATATACAACTGGATGGCAATAACTGCCTGCCGCTGCCTCGCCTCAATGGCCCGACCGCTCTGAACGCGGTCGAGTTCACCAAGGGCGCTCTCGTTCACGCCGGTGATCTCGCGCAGATCCTGGCGCCCCTTCTCCTCCAGCCGCTCCATGGCGGTGGGCGGCGGTGCGGCATTCACGCGCTCGGGCTTCTGGTGTGCCTGTCCCTTCCAGTAGCCGACAAAGCCTGGCTTGGCGCTATTGCGCTCCCAATTGAGCTTCTGGTCGGGACTTAGCCCTTCTTCGTGGACCACCCAGCCGGTGTTGGCCGTGCGGGTCACGAGGTCGATTTCGCTGGAGCGGCGCTTGTTGATCTCGCGCTGCGGGTCGCGGATATCCTCGACCATGCCGCGCGTGATGCCGCGCCGGAAATATGGGTAATAGCCGGTCAGCGTGTAGCTGTCGTAGATGCTATCGCGGTCCCAGACCAGCAGGTCACCGATCATCACAGTCCATCGAACCTGCTTGATCGGCCTGATATCGACCACGATTTGATTGCCGAGGTTCGTGGCGTGAGCGAACGCCTTCTCGATGAACATCTGCTTGCGCCCGCCGGCCGGAACATCAGGCATCATCACCGCAAGCGTTTCGTCGTCCGGCAGTGCCTGGCGCTGGCCCGTTTCCAGGTCAATGAACACCTCACCCATGCGCCAATACTGGCTCTGCTGATCGAGGACGCGGACTGTCTTGCGACCGGTATCGATCAGTTGGGTATGGAAGAAGTCGGCGAACTGCTGGTCGTAGGTGTCGCTCTGGGCAAAAGTCCGTATCGGGGTGATCTCCTCGCCGCCCATGTCGAGATATGGGAAGCTGCCCCAGGTCTGGCCCTGGCCATTGCCAATGAACGGGCGCACCGCCTGAGCGGCGACGCGGCCCCAGGTATACTCGATCTCGTCGAGGCTGGCCCAGCGCGCCACCGTGACATGGCGCGCTTGGTCCAGGTCGTATTCGGCCAGGTCCGGGTCGATGAACACGCTGAATGGGTCAACCACCGTCTTTTTGATCTCGCCGAAGTCGTTCTCGGCAAAGTCGAGCCGGGTGTCGATGAAGCCACGGCCAGTCACTATCCCGTCCATGAAGCACTCGGTGGCAATATGGGGAAGCTGGTTCAGTTCGCTGACTTGCTTCTCCAGGCGCGTCAAAATTTCAGCCACCTCCTGCGTGCCAGGGCCTTCGTTGGCCGGCAGGTATGTCACATCGGTGCGGTTGTTGCAGAAATAGCCCACCACCAGACGAACCAGCGGCGCGATCTTGTTGAAGGTCAGGATCGGCCGGTTCTCGGCCACCAGGCGCTGGATGGATGCCTGATCCCACTGGCGGCCCTCAACGAAATCCACGCACTCTTTTGCGACCTTGGCCCAGGTCGCCTGGGCCATGGAGGAGCGATACCAGCGGTCGGCCATCAGCCGCACCCTGTCACTATCCTGCTTCGGAAGCGTGGCGCGGGTGGGCGGCAGACGGGTTAGACGCATGCGTTAGCCGGCCCGGCCCCAAAAGCTTACGCCAATAGTCGGCGTGCCGGCGGCGTTAAAGCGCAGATTGGTGATCGTGCCAGGCTCGATCTCCAGCCACACCGCGTCGCCTGGGCCGATGGCATAGCCGGCAGTGCCGTCGGCGAGGTCCGCGACATTGGGCGGGTTGGCGTCGGCCAGCACCACGGCAAACGACGTGGCGATGAGGCGCGCTACCGTGGCGGTGGCCGGCACCGCGACTGTCTCGACGGTGTTCGCCGCCAGCACCAGTACGCTGTTGTGATCGGGCAGCGGCAGGGCGCCCGGCTGCGGCGCCATCGCACGGAACGGCTTCACGAGGGATCATCCTGCTGCTGTGCCGGCCGCTTCATATCGGCCACCCACAGCAGCACCGCCCGGCTGGCATCGTAGTTGAGAGCGGCCATAGCGTGCTCGATGGCAGCACCCCACTGCGCCTTGCTGGCGCTATCGGCCTGGCCAGCGCGGGTAACGATGGCATCGGCATCGGCCTGCGTGACGTTCAGGTCGATCAGGGCAGCCTTCACCGTCGACCGATGAACCGCGTCCACCGGAGGCTCTGGCGGCGCCTCGCCGCGCACGGCTTTCAGGGCCTCGACCTCGATGGTCAGGTCATCGACCTGTGCCGCCAGGCGCTCGGTGCCAGAGACTAATTCGGCAATCTGCCGATCTTTGTCGGCCAGGGCCGTCTCCAAATCCGGCGGCGTCGGGGTGTTCCCGTCGTTCAATTCGTCGGTCATTTACGCCTCCTCGCGCTTCGGCCAGGACCAATGGCCTGGCGTGTCGTCAGCAACGGCAAGCATCCGCGAGGTCGTCCAGAAGGTGTCCGTGCCGTCCAGCAGGCACTGTCCGTTGACGCAGATGTCGGACCAAACGGCCGTCACGACCATGGCGACCAAATCGCCAGCCTTCACGGCGTTGCCCAAATGGGCCTGGAAGCCTGGCTTATCGACGCGCATGCGGTCCAGATTGTGCCGAGCGTGAGCGCGACGCTCGTTGATCTGCGCCGCTTCTTCGGCGGACAAGCGATAGTGGACGATGCGGCCAATGGATGGTTTCATGGCGTTGCGCTCCTCAGTTGTTCAGCTTCTTCCAGTCGGCGTTGGTCAGGCCGTGCGCCCGATACCAATGGTTGCCGCTGGTATCGAGGCAGTCCTGGCCGATATAGGCCGGCACCAGGTTGTTGGTCGGGTCGCCGGCATAGGTGGCGTAGGCCAGGGACTGGATCAGCGCCGCCTTGTCGGTGTGCGGCTCCAACAGTGCGTCAAGCTCGGCGGCGGAACGCGGCATGGTCTGTCTCCTTTCGAGAGAGATGGTGGTGTGTGGTTAACTGCCCATCCAACCAAGCCGGTTGGCATCGTCGGGCGACATGCGATAGGGGTCACGGCGAGATTCAGGCTGCTCGTGGCTCGGCGCGGTGACATACAGGTCTGGGTGCAGCACCTTTTCGAGCGCATCGAGCATGTCGTCGTGCGCCATCACTGGAAAAGCGCTGTACTCGTCGTCGATGAACACGCGGACCAGATCGACGGCCTTGCCTTCCCAATCGTGCCGCACCAGGCTTTCCGGCAGCAGGATGTTGCCCTGCTCGAACACCGGCTGGAGCCGTTTGATACGGTCGGACTTTGATACGCCCTTGTTGGCGAGCGGCTTGATCTGAAACCGATAGTTCTCGACCTTCATCACATACTCGAAGTGCTCAATATCGGCCTGCATGCCCTCCTGCTCGTAGCCGACGCCGAGCGGTCGCCAGCGGCGGTGCAGGTCGAATAGCGCTTTCTGACGGCCAGACAAATTGAGCCGGTCGCGGATCGCGTCAACGACATAAAACTTGCCGTCGGCCGAGACGCCGATCACCCACATTGAGGTGTAATCGTTCTTGCCCTCTTCTCGTTTCCGGCCGGAGGACGGGTCGACCACGATGTAGAAATTTAGGTTCCGCGTGTTCGTCGCCGGCCAATATTTCAGCCACGCCGGCAGGAAACCCTGGGCTTTATCAGCCTTGGGGTCTTGCAGCATCTGCGACGCGAACGTGTACGGCCCCATCAGTTTGCGCCGCTCGGCCAGGAATGCGACCGACCGAAAGCGGCAATTGTCGGCCTCGATGCGGTCTGTGCCGTCCAGGGTGGCGGTGTAGGTCCGGGCCGGAATCCCACGCTCCAGCATCGTGCGGTATGTGTCGTTGGCGTGGTAGCGGGTGCCGATGTAGCGGACCCAGCCGCCCTCGGTGCCGAGGTTCAGCGACATTTCCCACGCCTTCGTGGTCTTAATCATCTGATGCTCGGTCTGGATGTTATCCAGCGTCACCACGTCGTCGTAGACCACTATGTAGAAATGCTTGCCGGTCGGCTGACCATCGACCAGGCCCCACGCCTCGACCGTCGCCTCGCGCGCGTTCGATTTGCGGCGGAAGATCAGTCCGCCATCCTCTGACCATGTGGCATCTGGCGTGCCATCGACACCCCAGAGAACGTCGGGGAACAGATCGTTGAGGAAACTATTCGTCTCGGCCTCGACCTTGATCATCTTCAAGAAATCCTTGGCCAGCGGCCGGGTCTGCGAGAAGAAGCCGATTGTCACCTCCCGGCCGCCGTATCGTTTCTCCGGCTCGTTGCCGTGGCTTGCCAGGATATCCTGGAGAGACAGCCCAAAGCTGATGATCGTCGACTTGTAGTGCTCGCGCGCCCACAGGTCGAGCACGCCATTCGGGTTGGCAAATACCTCGCGGCAGCGATCGAACAGCCAGTCTGATGCGGCAACGTCTGTGCGCCCACAGCCGACCGTGAGCAGATAAAACAGGTCATTCCGGCACAGCCAGCGCTTGATGCGGCGCACCGATGCCTCACCATTCTGCGCGGCACGCATCGTGACGGCGGCGTAGAACTCTATCGCACCGAGTCGCGTGCGGGGGAGCTGATCGTGGCGCACGGTGAGAGCGCCGGGTCGCTATGCCGGCGGCGGCAGGGGCCTCGCCGCCATCTGACGCAGCGCATCGCCGAATATTTCCTCCAGCGCCCGCATCTCGTCGGCGGCGGCCTGCGCTGGCGATACAGTGATATTGTTCTGCTGGTTGAGGTTGATGTTCGTGGTCCCGCCTGGCACTGCCGGCTCTTTGAGGACGCCGAGATGCGTCCCAAGCTGCCGCAACGCTTCGAGCTTCGACCAGAACTTAACCTCGACCTCGCGCACCTCTGCCTGGCAGGGATCGCCATTGCGGTCGAGCGCCATAAGCTGGTGTGTCTTGACCTTCAGTGACTGAATCGCGCGGGCCAGATCGGGCTGCCGGTCGAGGATCGACAGGTCGGTCATCACCGTGCCGTCCGCCCCGATTTTGAGAAAGTCCACCGGGTTGAAAAACGCAATGCGCGAATATTCACGTAGCACGTCAACGCCAGTGATACCCAACTCGTCCGCCAGCGCCTTGCCTTGCGCCTGGGCTATCACCGTGGAGACGGTGGCACCGACCTTCTCATCGTGCGCCCGTGCGGCGGCAACCCATTTGTCTTCGGTCGACCAGGTTGCAACAGTCCGCTGGCTCGGCACAGTTTTTCCGGCCGCGTTCTGTTGCAGCCACACCATGAGCGAGCGGAGGCTGCGCTCAGGCCCCAAGCCAAGATACGCCGCCAGCGCCTCAGTCCTGGAGACGCGCTGGGATGGCGGCTGGTTGGCCACTGCTGGGGTTCTCCTGGGTTTTCTGGCGGGGCGCCGCTCGGAATGGTGACCACCTGATTGATTGGTGATCGCTGGCGACCGCTGACGGTTTGTCGAGCGTGCCAACATCTAGCGTCCAAACTGCTTGACGGTCAAGCGCAATAATAGACAGTTTTGTTGCGTATGTTTTCTACAATAAATGGCACCATAATTGCTACGCGCGAGCGCGCACGAGGCTGGATCGAATAGCCTGAGGGCAGGACCAGCACCGGAAAGCGCTTCTGCGGCGGCGGTTGCAATCCATTGCATATTTGAAATGCAAAGCCATTCGTCGTGCGCAGGTGCGCGTGCGCGAGAAAGCCATGTCCGACCGCCCGCACAGCGCCATGCCAATTATTATCCGTCCATCCACTCTATTTGTGCTTTACTGTACATATTTGTTACGCTACAATTTGTTACGGCTTTCAACTGTTTCACGTGAAACGCCGACCGATATGGCAACGCGCGAGGAGGCGCTGAACCACCATGATGAACCTGTCCCTTGCCATCCCCGGCATACACACGCGCGGCGCATTATCGTCCGCTGCGCTCCAGGTGGACGATAACCTTTCCCGGCTGCGCCGGGGTCTGTTTGAGCAAAGCCAGGCGATTGAGGATTACCTGACCCGCCATGACCGCGTGCTGATGGCCGCCGGCTGGGTGGCGGTGCTCAGCGATGCCAGCATGTCGCTCACTCGGGACGGCGCGGCGCGGCAGTTCAGGCTGGATCGGTTCGGGATCGACCCGGACGCGCCGCACCAGCCATACGGCTCCGTCCTGATGCTGACCGAGCGGGATTGTCGCTCTCTGGCGCGCTCCTGGAACAACCAATTGCTGGGGCGGGGCTTCTCGAACCTGCTTTCCGGCCTGACCGTCTACCCGATGCCGCTGGACCGCGCCTTGGCCGAACGGCTCAAGGGGCTGGACCTGCTGCTTGGCGCGCTGCGCGGGGAGTGCTGATCCATGTGCCGGGAGAACACCACGGAGATTTTCCGGGATATGCGCCAAGTCTTTGCCGAGGCTAATGCCGCGACCGATGGTGGTGCCGTGTCGGCGTCGGGTTTAGCCAGCCCCTGCTACATGGTGCTGCTGGGCGAGCGGCAGCATGCCACCGTGCTGGCGGCGCTGCGGCTGCTGGAAGCAATGACGGATTCCGGCATTGAGCCAACCGGGTCGATTTTGGCAATCGCAACCGATGATGGGCGGCTTGAGAAGCTGACCACCGATGAAATCGACGCGCTGTGCCAGAGCATCAATCTAGCCGATCCGGTCTGGTCGGCAGAAACGTCACCCCCAATCACTCGGATCAGCTTTGAGCAATTCCAGGCATCCCGGCGGCAGGTTTCGGCGGAGGAGTTGGCGGTCGCCCTGGAATGCAGCCTCGACGACATTAGCCCGCGAGGCGGCTTCATCTACGCGACCGGCGCCGGTATTGAGCAGGATGAGGATGGCCGCTATTCGGCAATCGTGAACCGCACCGCGTTTACCAGCCAATCGTTGATCGCGCTTGAGCGCATCGTCTACCACGGCATGTGGTGCGAAGCGGATCGCTGGGAAGGCGGTGCAGCATGAGCGACCGGCAGCAGATCGAGAACCAGAGCGACCCGCATGTTGACGCAGTTATGCAGGGCCTGCGTAACAAATCGTTCGGCCTGCGCAGGGCCATCGCAATTCTAAAGACGTGCGGATACTCGCGGGAGGAAGCCCGCGCCGCCATCTCCAAGGCGGAAGGCGGTGCAGCATGATTAAAGACACCCCCCCATCTCTCTTCGACCTCCTCGAAAACCTGCTAGTGATCGAGCGCGAAATCACGCAGTTGATTCCCACACACGAACAACTAGGTCTGCTCCACATCAGTCGGGATGATCTGGCTGCGGTCGCCTTTCTCGTTCAGTCCACTATCATCAATAACTTTAGCTGCGCGGTCACGTCAGAAGGCGCGGCGCGCATCATCGATGCTATGCGCCATCGAATGTACATTAACCGCCCAGCAGCAGAGGCGAGGCTTGCTGCGTTGGAAGAACGCCGTCGCGCTGAAGAGGCCCAATCATGACGCGCCTCCAACCACCACTCGCCGCCGGCCTGCTCCCTCCATGCCGGCGGCAAGCGCGGCAATCGCCCTGGGCGTCCCACCCCGCCCCCTCGGCCTGATTGCTGCGGCCTCGTCGCCTGCGGGCGGCGAGTGCGCAGCAATTACGCTGCTGATCCGAGGAGGGATTGAGATGGCATTGCCAACGCTGAATATCACGGCCGCCGACCTGGATGAGGGCGGCTTCTATGTCGGCGCCACTGATGTGGCGGAGTACAACGGGCACATCGAGATTGCTGCTTCGCTCGGTTGGGTGAAGTTCAAGATGGGCATCAAGGCATCGGGCCGCATCCGCGCGCTGTCCGGCTCGGGCATCGAGGCTGGCTCG
>DLGP01000029.1:2394-48763 GCA_002482765.1 Alphaproteobacteria bacterium UBA7691 | reverse complement strand
AGGTTGGTCTGGAAGGCGATTTCGTCGATCAGGCCAACAATCTCGCTGATCTTCTGCGCGCTCTGTTCAATGCCGCGCACCGCAGCCACCGCATCACGCACCACCGCGCCGCCCTGATTGGCGCCGTCGCGCGCACCGCCGGCCAACGCGGCGGCCGATTGTGCGTTGCGCGCATTCTGCCGCACGGTATCAAGCAGGCTCTGCATCGAGGCGGCGGTTTCTTCAATGGCTGCGGCCTGCGCTTCGGTGCGGCCGGCCAGATCCTGGCTGCCGGTGGAGATTTCTGCGGAAGCTGCCTTCACTGCCTCGGCGCTGCCGGCCAGGCGATGGGCAAAATCGCGCAATTTGTCGCTGGTGGCATTCAGGTCATTCACCATGGTGGCGAAGCGGCCGCCAAAACGGCCATCAATACGCTGGCGCAGATCGCCATGCGCCAGGGCGGCGGTCATGTGGGTCACGGCGTTGAGCACTTCGTCGGTGCGGGCCAGCAGGCGGTTCACCGCTTCGCCCACCCGGCGCATGGTGCCATCAAGGCTGGCCACATCCACACGCTGCGCCAGGTCGCCCTCGGCGGCAGCGGCCACCACGCTGCCGATTGCAGCCTCAAAACGTCGTTCCTGTTCCGCCTGGCTGGTGGCAAAACGCGCGCGCTCGGCGGCGGCCTGCTGTTCCAGTGCCTCGCGTTCGGCAATGCCGGCACGCATCTGCTCCAGGCTGGTGGCGCTTTTGGCAAAGAGCTGCTCCAGCACCAGGCAAAGCCAGATCAGCACGCCGCATTCCACCACCACAATGCCGGCATGCAGCAGCACACGCAGCAGGTTGCCGCCATCGGGGAAGATCGCGCTGGGCAAAAGCAGGTTGAGGCCGAGATGATGCACCGCCGTGAGCGCGGCGGCGAGCAGCACCACGCGCCAGTCGCAATAGGCCGCCAGGATGGCGAAACTGGCGAAATAATACATATGCACATCAATCTGCCACGGCCCGGCAGCGGCATTCACCAGCAGCGACACCATGCCGACAAAGCCGGTGGCCATGACATAGCGGGTCAGCGGCGCCAGCGGATCGCGTGCCGCAGAAAGCGAGGCGGCCAGCGCCAGCAATATGGCAAAAGCCGTTGGCAGCCACAGGCCGGTATTGTTGAACCAGCCGATCAGCGCAATCACCGGCACATGCAGCCACAGCCACAGGGCAAAGAAGCGGCTGGCCTGTTGGCGCAGGGCGTCCACACCTTGCAGTTTTTCGGTTGTCTGTAGCATCGGAATTCTTCCTATGAAGTCTGATTGCTGCCCAGGCCCAGGTCAGGATTCAAGCCCAGGCAGCCGGCGAGCCAGGCGCGTGCATCCAGCACCAGCCAGGCGCCATTGTGATAAAGTTTGTTGGTCAGCACGGCATCGCCGGCCACCAGCCAGGCGCCGACGCGACCGGCGGCAATCGGCCGCGCATCGGCTGCGGCCAGCGCGGCAAAAGCTTTCTCGGCCGGCTGGTATGGCGGATAGAATACCAGCAGGCGCTGGTTGGCTACGGGCGTGACTTCCGCTCCAGGCAGGGCGGCCAGCGGCAGCAGCAACGCAGGCAATGTTGCAAGCAGGGCAACAAACAGCCAATGATGTATGGGCATAACGATCCAGGCCCGGAACGGGCTGCTCACGATTTACAGAACTGGCAAACTAGTCCAAAAAGGCCCGCCAGCAAGGAATTTTCCGCTTACAAACAGTAAAACCCAGGCGACATGCCGCCAGGATTGAGCGGGCAGGCGCCATCACAAGCCATTCGGGAGGCCACATGCCGCAGAATTTTGTCATCATGCCAATCTATGCCGCCTTGCTCGGCCTGCTGCTGCTGGCGCTGGCCGGCAGCGTGGTGCGGCTGCGCGGCAAGCATAAGGTGGGCATCGGCGATGGCGGCCATGCCGACCTGGCGCTGGCCTGCCGCGCCCATGCCAATTTCATCGAATATGTGCCGCTGGCGCTGATCCTGCTGTTGCTGCTGGAATATCGCGGCGTGCCGGTCTGGGCGCTGCATGGCCTGGGTTCTGCGCTGTTCCTTGGCCGCGTGCTGCATGCCTGGGGCCTGAGCCGCAGCCAGGGCACCTCGCCGGGCCGCGCCATCGGCATCCTGCTCACCTGGATCAGCATCCTGGTATCCAGCCTGTGGCTGCTGGTTATCAGCTTCACCTGAGCATGGCAGTTACGGCAAAGCGGCCCAGCCAGGCCAGGCCACGCAGTCCGGCCAAACCACGCAGCCCGGGCAGGCCGCGCCGCCCGGCAAAACCGCTTGATCCCCGCGATGCCTTGCTGGCGGCGGCAACGCAGCTATTTGCCGCGCGGGGTTTCACCGGTGTTTCGGTGCGCGATATCGCCGCCGCCGCCAAGGTCAATCATGGCCTGGTGCATCGCCATTTCGGCAGCAAGGAAGCCTTGCTGCGTGCCGTGATGCAGCGCCAGGCCGATCAGCTTGCGGCTGCGGCCGGCGAAAGTATTGCGCTGGGTGATCCGAACCAGACTCTGACCGCGCGGCTCTTTGCTGCCACCCAGGCCCGCGCCGCCTATTGGCGCATCCTGGCGCGCTGGCTGCTGGATGGCCGCGACCCGCGTGAATTGCAGCTTGATTTCCCCACCCTGCGCCGCCTGATCGACAATCGTGCCAGCCAGCGCCAGGAATCACGCGAGGCGGCGGCGGTGGACATTGTCACCCTGGTGGCGGCCGCCATGGGCTTCCTGATTTTTGAGCCATTCCTGCGCGCCGCCAGCGATCTGGATCGTCAGTCGGCTGAGAAATTGCGGCAGGCTTTTGTGCAGCGGCTGGCCGAGATGGCGGATCGCTAACTCCCTCTTGCATGGCATTGCAGCGGCGCTATACTCGGGCAAAGTAGTCAGTTGACTACAGCAACGGGAGGGGAAGCCGATGGGCGCGTTTTGGGCCAGGGCAGGCATGGGCGTTATGCTGTGCGCCGCTGCGATATGGGCGCCGCTGGCTGACAGTGCGGCGCAGCAGGCCACCAAGCCTGCCACCGAAATCACCCGCCAGCATAACCGCAGCATGGCGGCCAGCCTGCCGCTAGACGACAAGCGCGATGCCGAGGAAGCCGCCCGTGGCCTGATCGCGCGGCTGGATAATCCGGATATTCCGGGGCGCAACAACAGCACCGCCTTTGCGCGCTCGTCGTATAATTTCATAGATGCCAGTGAACAGGCGCCGGATACGGTCAATCCGTCACTCTGGCGCCAGGCGCGGCTCAACAATCTGCATGGCCTGTTTGAAGTGCGCCCCGGCATCTATCAGTTCCGCGGCTATGATCTGGCCAACATGACCTTTGTTGAAACCCCGAATGGCTATGTGGTGATTGACACCCTGCTGGTGGCCGAGGCGGCGCGCGCCGGGCTGGAATTGCTCTACAAGCACCGGCCGCGCAAGCCGGTGCTGGCGGTGATCTACACCCATCCGCATATCGATCATTTTGGCGGTGTGCGCGGTGTGATCGACGAAGCCGATGTGAAGGCCGGCAAGGTGAAGATCATCGCCCCGGCGCATTTTATGGAACATGCGGTGAGCGAGAATGTGCTGCTTGGCACCGCCATGACACGGCGGGCCGAATACCAGTTCGGCATTGGGCTGGCGCGCGGGCCGCAGGGCCAGGTCGATACCGGCCTGGGCAAGACGGTGTCCTCCACCGGCACGATCGGCCTGATCGCCCCCACCGATCTGATCGAACGCACCGGCCAGACTATGACCATCGATGGCCTGCGCATGGAATTCCAGATGACGCCGGAAACCGAGGCGCCGGCGGAAATGAATATCCTGTTCCCCGATCTGCGCGCGCTCTGCCTGGCCGAGAATGTCTCCGGCGTGATGCATAATCTCTACACCCTGCGCGGCGCCCTGGTGCGCGATGGCAAGGCCTGGGCCTATTATATCGACGAGGCGATGCGGCTTTATGGCAATCGCGCCGATGTGGCATTTTCCAGCCATCACTGGCCGCGCTGGGGCCGCGAGCGTATCGCCGAAGTGATGGAGAAAACCCGCGACCTGTACAAATACACCCATGACCAATCGGTGCGGCTGGCCAATAAGGGCCTGGTGCCGGCCGAGATCGCCGAAACCATCAAGCTGCCCAAGGAACTGGATCAGGCCTGGCATAACCGGGGCTATTACGGCACGCTGAAACATAATGCCAAGGCGGTGTATCAGCGTTATCTCGGTTGGTATGACGGGCATCCGGCACATCTTGATCCACTGCCGCCGGAACAGGGCGCCAAGCGCTATGTTGATTTCATGGGCGGCAGCGCGGCGATGCTGAAACGTGCCGAGGAGTATTATGCACGCGGCGAATACCGTTTTGTGGCCGAAGTGCTGACCCATCTGGTATTTGCCGAACCCGATAACAAGGCGGCGCGCAGCCTGCAAGCCGATGCGCTTGAGCAGCTTGGCTATCAGGCTGAGTCCGGTGTGTGGCGTAATCTCTATCTGCTTGGCGCACAGGAATTGCGCGATGGTTTGCGCAAACTGCCGCCGGCCAGCACCGCCAATCCCGATACAATTGCCGGGTTGACGCTGGATATGATGTTTGATTTCCTCGCCGTGCGGATCGATCCGGAAGCGGTGGCGGGCAAGACCATATCCGTGAACTGGCGTTTCACCGATACCGGCGAAACCTTCCATATGTTCCTGCGCAACAGCGTGCTCAACCATCGCCGCGATGCGCTGGACGACAAGGCCGATGCCACGGTCAGCCTGACCCGGCAGACCTGGAACCGTATCGCCTTGCGTGAACTCAGCCTGCCGGTGGCGGTGCTGAGCGGCGATCTGAAAATTGCCGGCAATCCGCTGGCTTATCTTGACCTGATGCGCCAGGTGGAACCGCCGGGCGAGCGCTTTAATATCGTGACGCCATGATCGACGGCCTGATCTATGATTATGTCATTGTCGGCGGTGGTTCCGCCGGCTGTGTGCTGGCGCGGCGCCTGAGCGAGGATGGCCGCAACCGGGTCTGTTTGCTGGAAGCCGGCCCGCCCGATGATATCATCGCCTGCCAATTGCCGATTGGCGCGGCCTTGTTCATGCCGGGGCCATGGCGCAATTGGGCATTCAAGACCGTGCCGCAGCCGGCATTGAATAACCGCCAGGGCTATCAGCCGCGCGGCAAGATGCTGGGCGGTTCCAGCGGCATCAATGCCATGATCTATATTCGCGGCCATCGTCGTGATTATGATGAATGGGGCCTGCCGGGCTGGGCCTGGGATGATGTGCTGCCCTATTTCATCCGCTCCGAACGTAACCTGCGCGGCGATATCGATGCCGGCCTGCATGGCCGCAGCGGCCCGCTGGCAGTATCCGATCTAAAAAGCCCGAACCGCTTTGCCGCTGATTTCATTGCCGCCGGCGCAGAAAATCAGCATCCGGTGAATGCCGATTTTAATGGCGACAATCAGGAAGGCGTCGGCTGGTATCAGGTGACGCAGGAGAATGGCGAACGCTGCTCGGCGGCCAAAGCCTATCTGCCGCCCGATGTGCGGGCGCGGCCCAATCTGGAAATCATCACCGGCGCCCAGGCAACACAGATTATGCTGGAAGGCCAGCGCGCCACGGGTGTGCGCTATCGCTATCGCGGGCGGGATCTGCTGGCGCGCGCCGGCCGTGCTGTGCTGCTGGCGGCGGGCGCCTTCGGTTCGCCGCATCTGCTGCTGCTTTCCGGCATCGGCCCGGCCGGCGAAATTCAGCCGCATGGCATCCCGGTGCAGCATGAATTGCCCGGCGTGGGCCGCAATTTGCAGGATCATCTGGATTACCTGGAGCATTACCGCGTCAACAATACCGATCTGTTTGGCCTGTCGCTGCGTGGCTTGCCGAAAATGCTGGCGGCATGGCGGCAATGGAGCAGCCAGCGCAGCGGCATGCTGACCTCCAATTTTGCCGAAAGCGGCGGCTTTTTGAAAACCGACCGCAGCCTGGAGCGGCCGGATATCCAATTGCATTTTGTGGTGGCGATGGTGGATGACCATGCCCGCAAGCAGCATCTTGGCCATGGCTATTCCTGCCATGTCTGCGTGTTGCGGCCACAAAGCCGCGGCTCGGTTGGCCTGGCCAGCCGTGATCCGCTGGCAGCACCACGGATTGATCCGGGTTTTCTCTCGGCGCCGGCCGATCTGGAGACATTGAAACGCGGCGCCTGGATGATGCGGCGCATTCTGCAAGCGCCCAGCCTGACCCAGCATGGGCCGCGTCCGCTTTATCCGCTGCCGCAGGATGATATCGAACTGGAAGCGGCGATCCGCGCTCGTGCCGATACCATCTATCATCCGGTCGGCACCTGCCGCATGGGCCTGGCCGATGATGCCGATGCCGTGGTCGGGCCGGATCTGCGCCTGCATGGCCTGCATGGGCTGTATGTTGCCGATGCCTCGGTGATGCCGCGCCTGATCGGCGGCAACACCAACGCGCCCAGCATCATGATTGCCGAGAAGGCTGCGGATACCGTGCTGCGCGCCGCCAACGCGCCGCGTTAGGCGCTATTCGATTCCAGCGCCGCCGCCACGGCTTCAAGCAATTCGGCGCGCCGCACCGGCTTGCGCAGCATGCCGAAGGCGCCGAGATCGCGGCTTAAGCGCAGCGCCAGTTCGGCATCCAGCATGCGGCCACCGCCGGATGTGGCAATCACCGGCAGAGCGGGATGGCTGCGGCGCAACGCATTCAGCAATTCAAAGCCATCGGCGCCCGGCATCAGAATGTCGGTGATCACCAGATTGAATGTAGCCGCCGATAACCGCGCCATCGCAGCACTGGCATCGCAGGCTTCATCCACCTCATGTCCCACCGCTTCCAGATGCTGGCGCAGGATGTCACGCAATTCGGCGATGTCATCCACCACCAGGATTCTCGCCATCATCCACCCCCGTGTAATGTCATGGCGCCAGCGAAAGCGAATTCGCTGCTGCTTACAAAAGGCGCAAATGGAAAAATTAACAACAAAAAATCGCGTTATTATCCATAAATAATAGGCAGGCGCTGCTTATGCTTGTATGATCACGGCATGCAATCCGAGCCTCTGTTGCAAGCCGTGATTGACACCATGATCGATGGGGTGATCCTGATCGATCATGGCGGCATCGTGCGGCTTTATAATCCGGCCTGTGAAAAGCTGTTTGGCTACCAGCCGGATGAAGTGCTTGGCCGCAATGTGAAAATGCTGATGCCGTCGCCGTATCACGAAGAACATGACGGCTATATCCGGCATTACCAGCATACCGGCGAGAAACGCATCATCGGCACCGGCCGCGAAGTGATTGGCCGGCGCAAGGATGGCGGCGAATTCCCGTTTGAACTGGCCGTGGCGGAAGCCAACAATGATGGCGTGCCGATGTATATCGGCGTGATCCATGATCTGACCCAGCGTCGCCGCAGCGAGGCGGCACAGCGCCGCAGCGAAGATACTTTCCGCCTGCTGGTCGAGGCGGTGGAGGATCACGCCATCTTCCTGGTTGATCCCGATGGCCGGGTGGCGAGCTGGAATGATGGCGCACGCCGGCTGCTTGGCCTGACGGCGGATGCCGTGCTGGGTGAGGGGATGGATTTGTTCCATCCGGGTGAGCCGGAACAGGCTGACATGCTGCTGCGGCAGGCGGCCAGCGAGGGCCGTGCGGCGTTGGAGGCCTGGCGCTATCGCAAGGATGGCAGCCGCTTCTGGGCGAAAATATCCCTCACCGCTGTGCATGACCCGCAGGGCCGCACCACCGGCTATACCAAGATCATCCATGATGTGACCGAGCGGCGCCGCGCCGAAGAGATGCGTGAGCAATTGCGCCAGTCACAGAAGATGGAAGCCATCGGCCAGCTTACCGGCGGCATTGCGCATGATTTCAACAATCTGCTGGCGGTGGTGATCGGCAGCCTGGAATTGCTCGGCGACCGGGTGGTTGAAGATCAGAGCCGCAAGCTGATTGACCAGGCGCTGCATGGCGCCACACGCGGCGCTGAATTGACCCAGCGGCTGCTGGCTTTTGGCCGGCAGCAGACGTTGCATACCAAGCGCGTGGCGGTGAACAGCCTGATCAGCACCGTGGCGCAGATTCTGCAACATACCCTGGGCGACACCATTGCCGTGCGCACCAGCCTGGCGCCCGGCCTGCCCGATGTGCAGGTTGATCCCGGCTTGCTGGATAATGCTTTGATCAACCTGGCGCTGAATGCCCGCGATGCGATGCCGCAAGGCGGCACGCTCACCATCCGCACGGCGCTTGAGCAGCGCGGCCAGGAACAGCGTGGCCAGGAACAGCGCGGCCAGCAGGCCGGCAAAACCGGCAGCTATGTGATGATCGCGGTGGGCGATACCGGCACCGGCATGCCGGATGGTGTGCGTGAACGTGCCTTCGAGCCATTCTACACCACCAAGGAAATCGGCAAGGGCAGCGGGCTTGGCCTCAGCATGGTGCATGGCTTCATCACCCAATCCGGCGGCTTTGTGCATATCGACAGCACCTTGCGCAAGGGCACGGAAGTGCGGCTCTATCTGCCCGGCCTGAACACGATCAGTGCCGAGGCGGCGGAAAAGCCCGCCGGCCCGGTGGTGTTGCTGGTGGATGATAATCCGGATGTGCGCACCACGCTTGCCATGCTGCTTGATAGCCTGGGCTATAATGTGCGCGCCGCTTCGTCGGGCATGGCGGCGCTGGATATCCTGCAATCCGGTGAGCCGGTTGACCTGCTATTCACCGATGTGATGATGCCGGAAATGAACGGGCTTGATCTGGCCGAACGCGCCTTGCGCATCCGGCCCTCGCTGCCGCTGGTTTTCACCTCCGGCACCGCCGGCGAGGAAATGTTCCGCACCACGCCATTTCGCCATAATGCGCCGATGCTGGCCAAGCCGGTGCGCAAACAGGTGCTGGCCGATACGTTGCAGCGCCTGCTGAAGCGCTGAGCGCGCCACCACTGTCATGCAATTGTCATATACCCCCGCTGCGTTCTTGCTGATAAGCTAAATTTTTCAGCACTTTAGCGCGGCGCGATTGTGCAGCGCCGCCGGCCTCGGCTAGAGTCCGCCGCCATGCGCGATGCTGCTGCCGCCTCTTTCTGCCTTCGCCTCGATGCCAAAAACTGGCCGGGGCTGCGGCGCCATTCCGCGCTTAAAGCCATACAGGCCGGCCGTGCCAGCCGGCAGCAGGCAGAGATTGTGCTGGTGGATACGCCGGCCCGCACCCTGGCCGAGCTGGGCTGGCTCTGCCTGAGCGAAAACGACCAGCCGCATTTGCTGGCGCTGGCCCAGGGCAAGGTTTTGCCCAATCCGGATATTGAGGCGCTGGGCAATCTGGCCATCCTGGCGCGTGGCAAGCTGGAGCGGGTGGTGCTGCCGCTCTCCGGCAGCCGCCGCCTGCTGCTGGAAAAATATGAGCTGGCCGTCAAACGCAAGCCGGCCAGCCTTGCCGTGCTGCGCTGCGATGGCTTCACGGCGGCGGAAGCGGCAACATGGCTGCTTGAACTGGCCGGCGACCCGGCTGCGCCGGCCCTGAAGCTCGGCCTGCTCGGCAGTGAGCCCGGTGTGGCTTTGGCTGCCATGCTGGATCTGGCGGTGCCAAAGCCGGTCAAGGCGCCGGAATTGCCATCGCAGATTCCGGCCGGCGATAGCGCCATTGCCGCCGCCTGCGCCATCCTGCGCCATTGCCTGCTGCAATTTGATGCCAATATCCAGCCGGTGCTGCTGGGGCAGGAGAGCGAAGGCGTGCATCAGATGCGCGTGGCCTTGCGCCGGCTGCGCTCGGCATTGGATATTTTCGCCGCCATCCTGCCGGCGGCCTGGCTGGCGGCCCTGCTCGACGATCTGCGCTGGCTCAATACGCCGCTCGGCCAGCGCCGCGATCTTGATGTGTTTGTTGAGGAAACCCTGGCGCCTTTGCGTGCCGCCCAGCCCGATCTGGCCGGCCTGGGGCAGCTTAACAAACGGCTTGATGCCAAGCGCAACGCGGCGCAGGCCGATCTGGTGGCGGCTTTGCAAAGCCCGCGCGCCGCGGCGGCAATGTTGCGGCTGCGCTGGCTGGCTGCGCTGGATGAAGCTGAAATACTGCGCCAGCTTGAACCGGCCCAGCATGAAGCCGCTTTGCTGCCGGCAATCAGCTTTGCTGCACTCAGCCTGAAAAAACGCCGCCGCAAGCTGAAGCAGCTCGGCGAGCGCCAGGCCGAACTGACGGTGCCGGAGCTGCATCGTCTGCGTATCCGGGCCAAGAAGCTGCGTTATGCCAGCGAATTTTTTCGCTACTTGTTTGCCAAGAAGCCAACCAAGCTTGCCGGCATCGCACTGGCGCGGTTGCAGGATACACTTGGCGCTCTGAATGATGGCGCTGTGGGCGACCAGTTGCTCAAGGGCCTGCTTGGCCCGGTGGATCAGGACCCCGCCGCCGCTGCCATTGCCGGCTGGTTTGCCGCCCGCCAGGCCGCCCAACTGGCCCAGCTTGGCCCGGCCTGGCAGGATTACGCCCGGCTCAAGCCATTCTGGAAAGCGGCCCTGCCCGCAACCGACTGAGCCACTCAGTCGATCAGCTTGCCATCGGCGTCAAAAAACGGGAACGGGCCGGGATAATCGCCAATCGGCGCCACATGGCTGATCAACTGGCCGTCGCGCCAGCGATGCAGCATGAAGCCGGGCGGTTCCATGCGGAAGCGGCTCGGCGCATCGTCGCGCAGGTCCAGCGCCACCTGATGCGCCGGGCTTGGGCTGGTCAGCACGGCGCGGCCGCCCACCCGGGCATGGATGGTGCGATGCAGATGGCCGCACAGGATCAGTTCGATCTGGCTATGCTTCGCCACCACTGCGGCGAAAGCCTCACGCCCGATCAGGCCGATATCATCCATATGGCCGATGCCGGTGATGAAGGGCGGATGGTGCATCATCAGCAAGGTCGGCCGCTGCGGCTGTTCGGCCAGGGTGCGGTCCAGCCAGGCCAGCCGTTCGGCGCAGATTTCGCCGCCGCCCTGGCCGGGAATGATGGTGTCCAGCCCGATCAGGCGCAAAGGCCAGTCTTCCACGGCATATTGCAGGAAGCCGCTTGCCGGGAAATAGCCGCCGGCTTTGAACGCTTCGCGCATCGGATCACGCGCATCATGGTTGCCCGGCACCACATAAAGCGGCTGGGTCAGCGGCGCGATGATCTCGTGCAGATGGGCATATTCCTCGGGCCGGCCCAGATCCACCAGATCGCCGGTCATCACGATCAGGTCGGGCTGCGGATTGAGGCGCTGCACTTCGGCCACGCAAACCCGCAGCATGGCGGCGGTATCAACCTTTTTATAGGCCAGCTTGCCGGGCAGTTTGATATGGGTGTCGGTGATCTGGCAGATCAGCATGATGCTCTCCGTTAAAGCGCTAGCAGGCTTTGCGGGTCGATACGCAGGCCAACAATGTCGCCGCGCTGGAAATCGCGGCGCTGGGTGGTTTCCACCACCAGCGGCTTGTCTTCGCCCACCGCGACAAACAGCCGGGTGCGGTCGCCGAGGAAAAACGCCGCGTTGATGCGGCCGTGTAGATGCGCGATCATATCCGGCTCGGCCAGATGGGTATCCTCGGGCCGGAACAGGGCCTCGCTGGCGGTGGCCGGCGCATCGGGCCACGGGATCACGCCGCCGGCGGTGCGGAAACCGCCCTGTTCCAGGCTGCCGCTGAGCCGGTTCATGGTGCCGATGAATTCGGCGACAAAGCGCGTCGCCGGGCGCTGGTAGATGTCGCGCGGGCTGCCCACCTGGGCGACGCGGCCATGATCCATCACCACGATGCGGTCGCCCAGGGCCATCGCCTCGGCCTGGTCATGCGTCACATACACGGCGGTGATGCCCAGCCGGCGCAGCAATCCGTCGATTTCCAGCCGCAATGTGTCGCGCAGCTTGGCATCCAGCGCGGTCAATGGTTCATCCAGCAGCAGGGCGCGCGGCTCGGCAGCCAGGGCGCGCGCCAGCGCCACACGCTGGCGCTGGCCGCCGGAAAGCTGGTCGATGCGGCGCTCGGCCAAGGCCTCGATCCGCATCATGCCCAGCAGATCGTCGACGCGGCGTTTGATCTCGCCGGTCGGGCGTTTGCGGATACGCAGACCATAGCCGACATTTTCCGCCACGCTCATATTGGGGAACAAAGCATAGGATTGAAACACCATGCCGACATTGCGTTTCTCAATCGGCAACGGTGTCACGTCCACGCCGTCAAACAACACGGCGCCGCCCTGATCCGGGTCTTCCAGGCCGGCGATGATGCGCAAGGTGGTGGTTTTGCCGCAGCCCGAGGGGCCGAGGAATACCACGGTCTGGCCGGCGCCGATTTCCAGGTTCAGCGGTTCCAGCGCGCGGGTGCCATCGGCAAAGGTCTTGCCGCAATTGGTCAGGCGGATCGATACGGGTTGCATAGGCTTACTCCTCATCCGCTTTTGGCTTCGGCGCCGGGGCCTGCGAAATGGCCTGCATGGCGATCAGCAGCGGCACGATCATCACAAAAAACACCAGGGTATAGGCGCTGCCGATTTCCAGCCGCAAGGACGCATAGGCATCGGCCAGGCCAACCGGCAGGGTTTTGGTCAGCGGCGTGTGCAGCAGCCAGGTCATGTTGAATTCGCCCATCGACAGCGTCACCACCATCAGCGAGCCGGCAACAATGCCGGCGCGGCAATTGGGCAGCACGATATGGAAAAAGCGCTGCACAAAGCCGGCGCCCAGCGAAGCGGCGCCTTCCTCAAGTGTCTTGAGGTCAATCGCCATCAGCACCGCCAGCACCGAGCGCACCATGAAGGGCAGTGTGAACAGCACATGGCCCACCAGGATGAAAGCCGAGGAGGTGCGGAAACCACCGGCGCCGCCATACATCACAATCAGCGCCAAAGCCGTGGCCAGGCCCGGCACCGCCACCGGCATCACCAGCAATTCCTCGATGGCGCGGCTCCAGGCGGTCTGCCGCTTGGCCAGCACATAGGCGGCGGGAATGCCCAGCAGCAGGGTCAGGCCCAGGCAGGCCAGGGCCAGGAAAATCGAATGGAAGATGGTGTCGCGATAGCCGGACCAGACTTCGATCACCCAGCGCAGGGTGAAGCCGCTGGAAAGGCCGGTCTGGTAATTCACCGTCAGGCCGGCCAGGGCTGAAAGCACCACCGGCACCACCAGGAAGGCGCAGACCGACAGCGTGAAGGCCAGTTGCAGCCAGAATAGGGGGGAGCGTTTCTGCATGATCCGCTCCCTCAACCGGCTGCCGCGACGGTGCCGCCGGCAATCTGGCGTGCAATCGCCAGCACCACCCAGGTGACGGCGCCGAGTACAAACGATAACGCCGCCGCCATTGCCATATTGGCCTCCAGGGTGAATTCGGTATAGATCACCATCGGCAGCACATTGATGCGGGTGGCGAGTGTGAAGGCGGTGCCGAAAGCGCCCACGGCGGTGGCGAAGCAGATCGCCCCGGCGGCCAGGAAGGCGCCTTTCAGGCCCGGCACGATCACATCCAGCACCACGCGCCAGGGCGAGGCGCCCAGCGAACGCGCCGCCTCTTCCAGCTTGGGATCAAGCTTCTCGGCAGCGGCCATCACGGTGAGGATGGTGCGCGGGATGGAGAAATAGATGTAGCCCATCAACAAACCGGCCATCGAATAGGCAAAAACCAGTTTTTCGCCAAACAGGATCAACGTGATATCGCCGATCAGGCCCTGGCGGCCGGCCAGCATGATCACCATGAAGCCGATCACCACGCCGGGAAAGGCCAGCGGAAAGGTCAGCATCGCCACCAATGTGCTGTTGCCGCGAAAGCGGTTGCGTTGCAGGAACACGCCGGCAATGCCGCTGATGATCAGGGTCAATACCGTGGTGGCGCTGGCCAGCACCAGGGTGGCGATCAGGCTGTTGAAGTAATTCTTGTCGGTGATGATGGCGGCATAGGCCATGAAGCCATGTTTGCCGCTGCCGCCGATGAAAAACAGCCGTGCCAGCGGCAGCAGGAAAAAGGCGCAAAAGAAAATCCCCGCCGGCAAGAGCAGCAGGGTCAGGATCGGCGTGTCGCGCTTGATGGTCATGGCTTACCGTGAAATTCGGGCGGCGGCCTTTGTGGTGCCGCCGCCCGGGATTGGCTCAGTTCACTTCATTCTTGTAGCGCTCGATGATGCTCTTCTGCGCGGCGGCCAGCTGCTTCAGGTCAATCGGCTTGGCGCGGGCATAATCGCTCTCGGGCAGGAACTTGGCCTTGGCATCTGCCGAAAGATGTTCGGCAAAAACCGGGCGCAGGAAGGCATTGCCCCACATCGCCTGGCTTTCCGGCGACAGCACAAAATCCAGCACCTTCTTGCCATTGGCGGCATTCGGGCCCTTGTTGGTCAGCCCCATGACATAGGGGAACACCACGCTGCCTTCCTTCGGGATCACAAACTGCACCGGCGCCTTGTCGGTATACTGGCCGCGATAGGCGTTGAAGTCGTAATCCAGCAGGATCGGAATTTCACCCGAGATGACGCGGGCATAGGAGGTCTGCTTGGGCACGATCGGGTCGTTCTTGGCCAGCTTCTTGTAGAAGTCGATGGCCTTGTCGAGATTGCCGTAATCGCCGCCAAGCGCAAGATTGACCGCCATCACGCCAAGCTGGCCCACGGCAGCCGAGGTCGGGTCGAGATAGCCCACCATGCCCTTGTATTCCGGCTTCAGCAGGTCGGCCCAGCTCTGCGGCACCGGCTTGCCGCGCAGCGCATCCTTGTTCACAAACAGGCCCAGTGTGCCCGAATGGATGGTGAACCAGTAGCCTTCCGGGTCCTTCAGGCTGGCCGGGATCTTGTCCCAGCCGGTCGGCTTGTAGGGGCTGAGCACGCCGGCATCCTTGGCCGGGTCGGCAGCGATGCCGCCCAGATAGGTCACGTCGGCCACCGGATTGGCCTTCTCGGCAATCAGGGCGGCGATGGCCTGGCCGGAATTTTTGTTATCCGGCGGCACCTGGATGCCCAAGCGAGCCTGGATCGCCTTGAGCTGCGAACCCCAATCAGCCCATTCCGGCGGGCAATTGTAGCAGATGGCACGAGCCTGGGCCGAGGCATCGACCGGCTGAAGGCCAAGCGCGGCAAGGCCGAGCGCGGCTGATAGGACAAGACGCTTAAGCATGGTCTGCTTCTCCTGTGGTGGTAACGCGGGGGGTGGTGGATAAGGCGGTGTCGGCATCGGTCACCAGCAGGCGGCAGCCGGCCGCTGCCAGTTGCGCGGCAATGGCAGGCGGCACCGGCTGGTCGGTGAAAACAATGCTGGCTTCGCTGATATGGCCGCCGCGCATGGTGGCGCCACGGCCGAATTTGGAATGATCCAGCACCAGGAAGCGGCGCCGGCAATGCCGCGCCAGGGCCTGGCGCATCGCCACTTCATCCTGGCTGAAATCCAGAAGCGTGCCATCCTCGGCCACGCCGCCCACACCATAGATGCCGATATCCACGGCGAACCGGGCAAAGAAACCCTGTGCCTCGCCGGCCACCACATCGCGGTCGATGTTGCGCAATTCGCCGCCGGCAATGGTAATGCGGGTTTCCGGATTACGCGCCAGGGCCAGCGCGGCATTCAGGTTGTTGGTCATGGCGCGCAGGCCGGCCGAATTGGCCGCGCGCGGCTCGGCGAAACGCTCGGCCAGGGCGATGGCGCATTGTTCCGGCGTGGTGCCGATGCCGAAAAACAGCGAGGCGCCGCCATCGGGGAAATCTGCCGCCACCTGATCCGCCACCAGGGCGGCGATGCGGCGCTTGGCGGCCAAGTTCAGCACTGAACGCGCCGGATAGGCCAGGTTGCGGCCCAGGCCGTCGCCCGGATCGAGCGGCGGCGCTTCCACGCCGCCATGGCGGCGGCGCAGCAGGCCGCGGTCGCAAAGCAGGGTCACATCGCGCCGCACGGTCTGGGGCGTCACCCCAAAACTCGTCGCCAGCAATTCGATGGTCTGAAAGCCGTCGCGCCGCACCAGGTCCACAATGGCCCGGGCGCGGTCTTCCGCCGGAATAGCCACTTTCGTCGTCCCTCTTCCCGCCAGGTTCCGGTAGGCCCGAAACCCCGCACCGCATGTTCAAACGAACATTATGCGACGCTTGTTATGATCATTTGACGTTCGCATGAAAGTTTTGTGTCATCAAATGAAAAAGGGAAGCTTGGAAAAAATTTCTCGGATCAAGAACGGGCAAATGCCAGTATGGCCGTCAGATCATGCTGATCGGCTGCGCGTAATGCCGCGATATAACGACGCCTGGTTTCACTTTGTGCCCAAAGCCCCTGGCGTTCACCGGCCACACCCCATGTGAAGGCAGCACCTCCCAGGCGATATAGCAGCAAATCAGCCATCATGCGGGCATGGCGGCCATTACCAATGGGAAAAGCGTGGATTTTAGTCAGCTGCCAGTGAAAGCGCACGGCAATCTCATCCATCGGCATATTGCCGGGCCGGCACCAGACTGCCGCATCAGCGAGTAAATCATGCACGGCCTGCGGTATGAGATGACGATCAAGGCCGATGCGGCGATTGATTTCCTTGCTGTAATTGCCGGCCCAGGCCCACACGTCGCCAAACATGCGCTTGTGCAATGCGCGCAGGAAATCTTCCGTCAGAATATTCACCCGCTTTGAAGTATTGAGCCGTCGCCAAGCCCAGGCTTCGGCCTTGGCGATATTGTCATACTCAGCCTGGTTCAATTCATGGCGGAAAGTGATGTCGCGCAGCTTTAACCCGTTCCGCTCGTCTGGGCTTAAGGGTGTTGCCCCATCGGGGTCTTGGAAGGCTGTCATGCCTTATCCCAGACCATCCGTTCATCGCAGAGATCAGCAATATACTGCCGGATTCTTGCTTCCCGGCTGCCATCGGGCTGCTGGTCCTCCAGCGCCATCGTGTGTTCCAGCGCCAGAACGGCACGCAGCACAATCGCCCTGGCCCGGTTGTCCAAAGCTTCTTGCAGGCTTTGCTGCGGGGTATTTGGAATCAGCGCGTAGACGAGGCGGCAATCCAGCCCTTCGGCCAGTTTGGCCAGGCTGTTCAACTGGATACGGCCTTCCGCTTCACTCCGCTCCAGTTCCAGAATGGTCTGGCTGGTTTTGCCCAGGCGGCGGCCCAATTGCCGTGTTGTCATGCCAAGGGCTTCGCGAATTGCCTTTACCCAGCCTTTTGGTGGCGGCAGGAAAACCTCCGCATCCGGCATGGCAGCGAAGCGCGCATCCAGCCGCTTGCGAGATTGAAGTCTGAGTTTGTCCCACATAATCCACTCCATACAGCCTACAGGCTGTGCAGAGAGGATTATAGAACAAGTTATAACCTGTCAAACAAGATATTTATAACAGCTTGTAGCCTGTCAAACATCACGCCAAAATAGCCGGCAGAAATCCCGGGATCAGGATTTTGCCTCGGCCAGCATTTGCGAACAGGCATTGGCCACGCCCATCGCAGCGCTGTCGCGGCCCGGCAACACGGCAAATTTCTCGGCCAGTTCGTTGCGCGGCGCCCAGCCCAGACTGGCGGCATCGGGATTGGCATTGCGGGCCAGGGCGGCGCAAACCATGGCCTGCTGCTGCACGCCGCTGGCGCTGATCTGCCGTTCGGCATTGCCGCGCGTCATCTGCCAGCCCATGTAATTTGAGATCAGCGGCCCGGCCACCAGGCCAATCGCCAACGCCAGGGCGGCGGGCCGGATGTTATTCCAGCGGATCAGGGCGCGGTCCTGCCAGGACAGGGTCTTGTTATCAAGCAGCGAAGTCATGATGTGGGCTCCATGAAAAGAAGGAAAAGGGCGGAATAAACCGCAATGCGGCCGGGATCGCGCAGGCCAATTGCCGGAACTTGCGAACGGCAGTCAGGCGGCGAAAGCACCGGCCGCATCGTCGCCGAACCCCGTGGGGTGGGCGAGAATGGGGGCGAACGGGCGTCGGTTGCCCAATCGCCGGCTCAGCCCCCGCCCCGGTTATTGCTTGGCGTTGCGGTTATCACCCGGCATGGCCGGGCCGATAAGCGGCAGCGGCAGGCCGGCAGCCGGCGCAGTCAGCGCATGCTTGGCCTGCTCAAGTGCCTTGGCGGCGATAACACCATCGGCAACACGCTTGTCGAGATTGGAAAGAACATTCGATTTGGCAGGCTGAGTGTGATTTTGTGACGAAGTCATAATATTCACGCTTTCTATTGGCAGATATATGCCAGAAATTCATCATAGCGGTTATTTGAAATATAGCGAGTTATAATCCTGCGCCTGAATATTTCAGCCGAAAACTCGGCTGAAATATTTCGCTTCGCGCAATAATTATTGTGATTTCGAATGCTTACCGCCCGCGTTCCTTGCGCCAGGCGGCGAAATCCACTTTGGTCTGCGGGTCGGTGGCGGGGTAGAGGCCGCGGATCGAGCGGCCATGGTTTTGCACCATGTCGGTGACAAAATCCTCAAACGCGGTCATTTCCACCGTCTCGTCGGCGATCTCGTCGGCGATGTCCTGCGGGATCACGATCACGCCATCGGCATCGCCCACAATCACGTCGCCGGGGAAAACCGGTGCATCGCCACAGCCGATCGGCACATTGATGTCGATGGCCTGGTGCAGGGTCAGGTTGGTCGGCGCCGAGGGCCGGCTGTGGAAGGCCGGGATGCTGAGCCGGGCGATCTCGGCGGAATCGCGGAAGCCGCCATCCGTCACCACGCCGGCCACGCCGCGCACCATCAGGCGCGAGATCAGGATGCCGCCGGCCGAGGCGGCGCGGGCATCCTTGCGGCTATCCATCACCAGCACGCAGCCGGGCGGGCAGATTTCCACCGCCTTGCGCTGCGGATGCTCCGGGTTCTGAAACACCGTGATCGGATTGAGGTCTTCGCGCGCCGGCATGTAGCGCAGGGTGAAGGCCTCGCCCACCATGGTCGGCAGGGCGGGGTTAAGCGGCGCCACATCCTGGATCACTTGGTTGCGCAGGCCGCGTTTGTACAGCGCGGTGGCAATGGTGGGTGTGCTCACGGTCTGGAGCTTGGCGCGGGTCTCGGGTTTCAACGGCATGCTGTGTAATCCTGCTCAGTTCAGAAAATATCCGGTTCCGGCACCGGGCGGCCAAAGCCGGTTTCCAGGAAATCAAAATCGCAGCCCTGGTCGGCCTGTTTGATATGGCGGCTGAACATCCAGCCATAGCCGCGTTCATAGCGTGGCTGCGGCGGCATCCAAGCTGCGCGGCGGCGCGCCAGTTCATCATCCGGCACATCCAGATGGATGCTGCGGCCATCCACATCCAGTTCGATCATGTCGCCATTACGCACCAGCGCCAGCGGCCCGCCGATATAACTTTCCGGCGCCACATGCAGGATGCAGGCGCCATAGGAGGTGCCGCTCATGCGCGCATCCGATAGCCGCACCATGTCGCGCACGCCCTGTTTCAGCAGCTTCTTCGGGATCGGCAGCATGCCCCATTCCGGCATGCCAGGGCCGCCCAGCGGGCCGGCATTACGCAGGATCAGCACATGATCCTCGGTCACAGCCAGGTTTTCGTCGTCAGTGGCCTTTTTCATCGCCGGGTAATTGTCAAACACCAGCGCCGGGCCACGATGTTTGAGGAATTTCGGCGCGCAGGCGCTCGGTTTGATCACGCAGCCATCGGGCGCCAGGTTGCCCTTCAGCACCGCCAGCGCGCCCTCGCGGTAAAGCGGGTTTTCCGTGCTGCGGATCACGTCGTCGTTGAACACACGCGCGCCGGCAATATTCTCGCCCAGCGTTTTGCCGGTCACGGTCAGCGTGGTCAGATCGAGCTGGCTGGTGATGCGTGTCATCAGCGCCGGCAGGCCGCCGGCATAGAAAAAATCTTCCATCAGATATTGCTCGCCGGAGGGCCGGATATTGGCGATCACCGGCACCCGGCGCGAGGCGGTTTCAAAATCCTCCAGGCCGATATCGCAGCCGGCGCGGCGCGCCATGGCAATCAGATGGATGATGGCATTGGTGGAACAGCCCATCGCCATCGCCACCGCAATGGCATTCTTGTAGGCGGCATGGCTCTGGATGCGGCTGGGGGTCAGGTCTTCCCACACCATCTCCACCACACGCCGGCCGGCATCGCTGCACATGCGGATATGGCTGGAATCGGCGGCCGGAATCGACGAGGCGCCGGGCAGGGTGACACCGATGCTTTCGGCAATCGCCATCATGGTGGCGGCAGTGCCCATGGTCATGCAGGTGCCATAGCTGCGCGCAATGCCGGCCTCGATGGCATTCCAGTCGGCTTCACTGAGATTGCCGGCGCGGCGCTCGTCCCAGTATTTCCAGCCATCCGAGCCGGAGCCGAGGATCTTGCCCTGCCAGTTGCCGCGCAACATCGGCCCGGCCGGCACATAGATGAAGGGCAGGCCGGCCGAAGTGGCGCCCATCAGCAGGCCGGGGGTGGATTTGTCGCAGCCGCCCATCAGGATGGCGCCATCCACCGGATGGCTGCGCAGCAATTCCTCGGTCTCCATCGCCAGCAGGTTGCGATACAACATGGTGGTGGGTTTGACAAAATTCTCCGACACCGAAATCGCCGGCAATTCAATCGGCAGGCCGCCGGCCATCAGGATGCCGCGCCGCACATCCTCCACGCGGTGTTTAAAATGCGCATGGCAGGGATTGATGTCAGACCAGGTGTTGACGATGGCGATCAGCGGCCGGCCCTGCCATTCCTCGGGCGCGTAGCCCATCTGGCGGAAGCGCGAACGATGGCCGAAGCTGCGCAAATCGTCAGGCCCGAACCAGCGCGCCGAGCGCAGTTGTTCGGGCGTCTTGCGCGGATGGCCCGTTTCGGGCGTGTTCTGGGGCTGGCTGGTGCTCATATGCTTACTCTTTTTTGTAGCCGGCGGGGCGTGGTGGCCCCGCCGGATTGTCCCGGCTTAGTCAGGCTGAATCTTGCCGGTCTCGATCACGGTTTTCCAGCGTCCGATCTCATCAACCAGGAATTTCTCAAAATCCTTTGAACTGTTCGCCACCACGTCAAAGCCGATATCGTTGAACTTAGCTTTCACTTCGGGGGCATTCAGCGCCTGGATCATGGCGCCTTCCAGCTTGGCCTTCACATCCGCCGGCAGGCCCTTGGGCGCCGCTGCCGCCTGCCAGGAATAGACCTCCACTTCCTTCACGCCGGCTTCCGCCATGGTCGGCACGCCGTCGGGCAGGGCCGGATTGCGCTTGTCGGCAGTCACCGCCAGGGCTTTCAGCTTGCCGGCTTTGACATGGCCGGCAATGGCGCCGAGATTCTGGAACGACACATCGGCATGGCCGCCGATCAGGTCGGTGATGGCCGGCCCGCCGCCCTTGTAGGGTACATGCACGCCGCTGGTACCGGTTTTTTGCAGAAACAGCGCGGCGGTCAGGTGGTCCGACGAGCCGGTGCCGGAGGAAGCAAACGACACCTTGTCGGGGTTCTTCTTCAGATGCGCGATCAGTTCCTGCACATTGTTGGCCGGGAAATTCGGGTTGGCCACCAGCACATTCGGTGTGCGCACCGCCACGGTCAGCAGGTCAAAATCCTTCAGCGGATCGTAGCGCAGATCCTTGAACAGGGCCGGATTGATGGCATAGACGCCGATTGAGCCAACCAGCAGGGTGTAGCCATCCGGCTTGGCCTGTTTCAGGGCGCCGGCCCCCACCGAGCCATTGGCGCCAGCGCGGTTGTCGATAATGAATTGCTGGCCCAGCAATTCGCTCAGCTTGGCGGCAAGCTGGCGGCCGGTGATGTCGGAAGCGCCGCCGGGCGGAAATGGCACGATCACCGTGGCGGTGCGTTCGGGATAGCCGGCGGCAAAAGTGGTGCCGGGCAGGCTTGCCAGCACCAGGCCGGAAAGCGCGCTGGCGCCCAGCAGCAAGGCGCCAAAGCCGCGCCGTGACAAGATCGACATGATGGTTTCCTCCGTTTGTTGTTTTGCGCATTAAAACACTAATGCATTAGTGCGTCAATTTACAAAACAGGCTGGCCCGGTGCATGGTAGTGCCAGCCATGAGCAGCCCGATTCCGAGCAGCCCCGCCGCCCCGGCCGGGATCAATTTCAGCCCGCTGCGCGACCGCACCCGCCACGCGGCGCCGCAGGTGTTTGAATTGCTGCGCGAAAAGATCATCGCGCTGGAATTGCCGCCCGGCACCACGTTGTCGCGCCAGGAATTGCAGCAGCAATTCGGCCTCAGTTCCACGCCGATCCGCGATGCGCTGATGCGCCTGGAAGAGGAGGCGCTGGTCGAGGTTTTCCCGCAGCATGCCACAAGGGTCAGCCGCATCGACCTGGACCATGCCCGCCAGGCTTCATTCCTGCGCCGGGCGGTTGAGGTGGAAATGGTGCATAATCTGGCGCGTCAGCCTGATCCGGCACTGATCGAGCGGCTGCGCCAGACCATACGCGCCCAGCAGGCCTTTGCCGAGGCCAACGACCTGCTGCAATTCAACAGCCAGGACCGGCTGATGCACCGCCTGATGCATGAGGCGGCCGGCATTCCCGATCTGGTGTCGCTGGTGCAGCGCCGCAATGGCCATATCGAGCGGCTGCGCCGGCTGCATCTGCCGATGCCGGGCAAGGTGCGGCAGACCTTGCAGGACCATAGCGCCATCGTGGAAGCCATTGCCGCTGGCGACCCGGCTGCTGCCAGCAGCGCGATGCGGGAGCATCTATCACGCTCGCTAGCCTTTGCTGCGGAAATCCGGGCGCAAAACCCTGGCTATTTCCGCGATTGAAACCGCTTTCCCCACACCCAGCACACAGCACCAGGATATGCCATGACCCATCACGATCATTTCTCGCCGAGCTATGCTGCGGCGCGCGCCAAGTTTCTTGCCGCTGCCGCCGAGGCCGGCGCCAGCATCGAAAGCCTGCCGCATCCGCTGAAGGGTATTGAAGGCGAAGACCTGGCTGCCGATCTGGCCTGGATCGGCCCGCGTGATGCCCGCGCCGTGCTGGTCACAGTGTCCGGCACCCATGGCATCGAGGGCTATTACGGATCCGGCATCCAGGTTGGCTGGCTGCGCGATGGCCATGCCGCGCGGCTGCCGGCCGGTGTTGCCCTGCTCAATATCCATGCCTCCAACCCTTATGGCTTCTCCTGGGGCCGCCGGGTGAATGAAGACAACATGGATATCAACCGCAATTTCATCGCCTTTGAGCGCGGCGCCACGCCGCCGCAGAATCCGGCTTATGCCGAGGTGCAGCAATGGCTGCTGCCCGAAAGCTGGGATGCGGCGGCGATCAGCGGCATCGAGGCACAGCTCAAGGCCTATTATGAGCGTGTCGGCGCCAAGGCGGCCAATGCGGCGATTGTTGGCGGCCAGCACAGCCATGCCGATGGCATCTTTTATGGCGGCACCGCGCCCTGCTGGTCGCATCACATGATCCGCGATGTCTGCACGCGCTATCTGTCTCGCGCCGAACGCATTGCCGTGGTGGATTTCCATACCGGACTCGGGCCGTTTGGCTATTCCGAACTGATCTGCCGCCATGCGCCGGATTCGCAGGCGTTGGGCCTGGCGCGGCAATGGTTCGGCGATGCCGTCACTTCGCCGGCGCTGGGCCAATCGGATTCGCCGATCATCGAAGGCAACCTGCGCATGGGCATCGCGCGCTTCTGCGAGCCGGCGGTGACCGTGGCGGTGAATATCGAGGTTGGCACATTGCCTTCCGAGCAGGTGCGGCTATCGGTGATCGCCGATAACTGGCTGCATCTGCGCGGCGATGTGTTCTCGGAACAGGGGCAGGCCATCAAGCGCCAGATTCGCGCCGCGTTTTATCCGGAAGACCCATCCTGGGCCGATATCTGCTATCCGCGCGCGCTGGAAATCCAGCAGCAGGCCCTGGTGGGTCTGGGGGCTGGCCTAGCCGCGTAATTGCCGCAAAGTTGGCAGCAGCAGCGGCAGATATTCGCCGCGCTGCTGCCCATTGGCCAGCGGGTGCGGATCATACCGTTGCAGCAGTCGATCATAATCGCCGCTGGCGCGCAGGCCAGCCAGCGCACGGTTGAAATCCTGGCATAATTCAGCCGAGGCGAAAGCCACACTATAAGGCGTTGGTGCAAACAGCAGATGTTCACGCAGTGGCGTGCCGGCAGGCAGGCCGGAATCCGGCGCTGCAATCAGCGCATAGAGCAGGCGGCGATCTGCCAACACGATATCAGCGCGGCGTGAGAACAGCGCCCGCACCTGTAGCATCTGATTTGCCACTTCCACATAATCGGGATTGCCTTGCACGGCATCGCCCAGGCCGGGCAGCAGGGCGCGGGCATTCTGGAAGGCCATGATGCGCAGGCCGCCCAGTTGTTGCATGTTTTCCACCAACAGGTCGCGCTGTCGCAGCGTGAGGCCGATATTCTGATACACCAGCAGCACGTCGCTGATGCAGCCCTGTAGATTCATGTTGGCATGGGCCGGGGCAAAGGCTGGCAGGGCGCCGCGGCGGAAATCCTCGATCAGCCGGCTGAAAGTGAGCAGGCGCGGCACCAGGCGATGGCCGGCGCGGTGCAAAGTTTCACGCACCAACTCGTATTCCAGCCCGGTCAGGAAACCATCCGCCGCTTCCATCACATAGGGCGGCGCCAGGCGCAAGCCCACGGTCACATCGGCGGCGCGGGCGGCGTGCACCGGCAGCAACAAGGCAATTAGCATGGCAGCAAATCGCATCGCCCGCCGCATGAAGCTGGCCGAAGCGGAGGCGCTGTTATTGCGCTGCCATTGCCTTCCCATAGGCAGAACTATAGGCTGAAGCAGCGCGAAGGCAAAAGCGCTGGGCATACTATTTCCGGTTATCACAGGATCCGTTGCCGCCATGACACCCTTCGGCGCCAGGCTGCGCCAGTTGCGCAAAACGCACGGGCTGACGCTGAAGCAGATGGCTGCCGATCTGGGAGTTTCGGCGGCTTATCTGTCGGCACTCGAGCATGGCCATCGTGGTCGCCCAAGCTGGCTGTTCATCCAGCGCGTCTGCGGCTATTTCAACATCATCTGGGATGATGCCGAAGCATTGGCCGATCTGGCCAAACGCTCGCATCCGCGCGTGGTGATCGACACGGCGGGCTTAAGCCCGCGCGCCACCTTGCTGGCCAATGAACTGGCGCAGCGGATCGGCAAGCTGGACGAGGCGCGGCTCGGCCAGTTGCTGAAACTGCTGCGCGAGGAATGATTTCGCTGTCTCTATCGGGCGGCAATTGGCNNCGGCTGCGCCAGCCGCATGCCGCTATCCACCAGCAGGGTTTCGCCGGTCACGTTGGTGGCATAAAGCAGCAGCATCAGGATATTGTCGGCCACATCCTCGGCCGTGTTGGTGGTGCCTAGCGGCGCATTGGCACGCCACATGTCGCGGGCTGTTTCATAAGCCTTGTCGCCCATGCCGGCGCGCAGCCAGTCGCCTTCGATAAAGCCGGGGCAGACCGCGTTGATGCGCACTTCCGGCCCCAGCACACGCGCCAGGCTCAGCGTCATGCCATTCAGCGCCGCTTTCGAGCCGACATAGGCAATCGAAGAACCGGTGCCATACACGCCGGCCACCGAAGAAACATTCACCACGGCGCCATGTGCCGCGCGCAAGGCGGCTTCGGCGGCGCGCACCATCTGGAACGGCCCGATGGTGTTCACGGCATAGATGGCCTGGAAATCCTCGGCCGTCAGCCCGGCCAGATTACGATGCGCAACAAACTTGGTGGTGCCGGCATTGTTGACCAGATAGTCGATGCGGCCAAAACGCGCCAGCGTCTCGGCCACGATGCGGCGGCAATCGACATCCTCGGCCACGTTGCCCTGCGCCAGCAAAGCCTCGCCGCCCAGAGCCTGGCATTCAGCCGCCACCGCCTCGGCCGGCGCCCGGCTTTTGGAGAAATTGATCACCACCGCACAGCCCTTGGCGGCCAGCTTGCGCACGGTTGCCGCGCCCACGCCGGCCGATGATCCGGTGACCAGCGCCACCTTGCCCTTCAACTCGCTCATTGCCTGTTTTCCTCCGGCTTTTTTGATTTATCCGCTCAGCCTGATGCCACCTGGTTGCGGCCCTGCTGCTTGGCGGCATAGAGCGCCGTATCGGCGCGCCGCATGGCATCGTGATGGGTTTCATCGCTGCGTGTTTCGGCCACGCCGAAACTGGCGGTCACCGGGATCGCCACATGGCCGTCGCTGATCTGGGCCCCGGCGATGGCGGCGCGCACCTTTTCGGCCAGCATCAGCGCCCCCATGATGCCGGTATTGGGCAGCAGGATGGCAAATTCCTCGCCGCCGATGCGGCCGACCAGATCGGTGGAGCGGCAGCAGCTTTGCGCCAGCGCCGCCACTTCGGCCAGCACACAATCGCCGGCAGCATGGCCGTGGCTATCATTGATCCGCTTGAAATGGTCGATGTCAAAAACCACCACGGCAAGCGGCAGCCCGGTGCGGGCGCCGAGCGCGTGCATTTGCGCAAATTGTTCCATGAAGCGGCGCCGGTTGGTCAGCCGGGTGAGCGCATCCACAGTGGCCAGGGAATAGAGTTCATGCATGTAGCCGCGGATGCGGCCAACCAGCGGGCGGAATACAAAAACCGCCTCGGCGATCAGGGTCAGCACAATCACCACCAGCACGGTGGTCTGCACATTCTGCAATTGGCGGATACTGGCGCGGGTTTCCTGCTCCAGCTTCTGCACGATGCCGTCAAGCTGCGCCAGCAGCCGGCCGGAAGCCAGCAGCGTGACCCGGCTGAGCGCCGCATCCACTTCGGCATCATGGCCAACATTGCTGGCGATGATGCGGGCATCGGCGATGAAGTCGCGCACAACGGCATTGGCGCCTTCTGGCCCGTCATACAGTGCCACCACATGGCGCGACGGCCGGCTGCTGATGCCCAGATCGGCATCGCCCTGCTGCAAGGCGCGATGCGAACGTTCAAACAGGGTGATGGCATCACTCAGCAGCAGGCGGGCGCCACGCTCGTCATGCAGCACCAGGATATTGGCGGTCAGCGCGATACGCTGCGACAGCATGCGCTGGCGCCCGGCAATGTTGATCACCGTGGCGGCATCATTCTGCTTGGCGATCACACTATCCAGCAGCAGATGCAGGCAGCCGGCCAGCACCGCGATGAAAGCCAAGCCAACCACATAGGAAAACGTGATGCGCCGGGCAACACGCTCTTCCGGCGAACCTTCGGCGATGCCGCCTGCGGCGGTTTTTGGCAGACTGTCAAAGCCCTTGCGCGGCATGGCCCCCTGCTGGCATGGCGGGGTGGCATAAAAAATGCCGGTTTTCGCCCCTGGCAAGCATAATGCCGCAAGGGGCGAAGCGTGCAACGGCTCTACAGGATATACTTGCTCAGATCGGTATTCTTGGTCAGGTCGCCGATGCGTGCGGTGACATAGGCGGCATCAATCCGCACCGTTTCGCCGGGATGATCCGCTGCGGTGTAGCTGATTTCTTCCAGAATGCGTTCCAGGATTGTATGCAACCGGCGGGCGCCGATATTCTCCACGCCCTCATTCACCTGCGCGGCATAGCCGGCAATGGCATCGATGGCATCCGGGGTGAAATCCAGTGTCACCTGCTCGGTGCCGAGCAGGGCGACATATTGTTTCAGCAGGCTGGCTTCCGGCTCGGTCAGGATGCGGCGGAAATCCTCGCGCGTCAGGCCCTTCAATTCCACCCGGATCGGCAGCCGGCCCTGCAATTCCGGCAGCAGGTCGGAAGGCTTGGCGATATGGAAGGCGCCGCTGGCGATGAACAACACATGGTCGGTCTTGACCGGACCATGTTTGGTGGAAACCGTGGTGCCTTCGATCAGCGGCAGCAGGTCGCGCTGCACACCTTCGCGGCTGACATCGCCACCGCCGCGATATTCGCCGCGCGCACAGATCTTGTCGATCTCGTCCAGGAACACGATGCCGTTCTGCTCCACCGCGTGGATGGCTTCCTTGATCACGCTATCCTGATCCAGCAGCTTGTCGCTTTCCTCTGCGGTCAGCAGCCGCATCGCCTCGGCCACATCGGTCTTGCGCGGCTTGCGGCGCGTGCCGCCCAAAGCCTTGCCCAGCATATCCTGCAAATTGGCCATGCCCATCTGGGCGCCGGGCATGCCGGGAATTTCAAACATCGGCAGGCCGCCGCCGGCATCCGCCGTGTCGATCTCGATCTCGCGCTTGTCGAGTTCGCCTTCGCGCAGCAGCTTGCGGAATTTCTGCCGCGTTTCCACGCTGGCCTTCTCGCCCACCAGCACGTCCAGCACACGCTCCTCGGCCGCCAGTTCGGCCCGTGCGGTCACATCCTTGCGGCGGCGTTCGCGCACCATGCCGATGCCCACTTCCACCAGGTCGCGCACAATCTGCTCCACATCGCGGCCGACATAGCCCACCTCGGTGAATTTGGTCGCTTCCACCTTGATGAACGGCGCCCCGGCCAGCCGCGCCAGGCGGCGCGAAATCTCGGTCTTGCCCACGCCTGTCGGGCCGATCATCAGGATATTCTTGGGCAGCACTTCCTCGCGCAGCGCCTCGGGCAGCTGCTGGCGGCGCCAGCGGTTGCGCAAAGCCACGGCCACGGCCTTTTTGGCATCCGCCTGGCCGATGATGTAGCGGTCCAGTTCGGAAACGATCTCACGCGGCGAAAACGAGGTCATAGTTTTTCCAAAGTGACGTTGCGATTGGTGTAGACGCAGATATCGGCGGCGATTTCGAGCGCCCGGCGGGCCACGGCCTCGGCATCCATGTCGTCGCGATCCGCCAGGGCGCGGGCGGCGGCCAGGGCGTAATTGCCGCCCGAGCCGATGCCGACCAGGCCATCGGCCGGTTCCAGCACATCGCCATTGCCGGTCAGCACCAGCAGGCTTTTGGCATCGGCCACCACCATCATGGCTTCCAGGCGGCGCAGGTAGCGATCGGTGCGCCAATCCTTGGCCAGTTCGACACAGGCTTTTTCCAGATGGTTCGGATAGCGCTCCAGCTTGGCTTCCAGCCGCTCCAGCAGGGTGAAGGCATCGGCGGTGGCGCCGGCAAAACCGGCCAGCACATTGCCGCCGCCGATGCGCCGCACCTTGCGCGCATTGGCCTTGATCACGGTCTGGCCCAGGCTGACCTGGCCATCGCCGGCCACCACCACCTGGCCGGCCTTGCGCACCGCCACAATGGTGGTGCCATGCCAGCTTGGCGGCGCGGATTGGTCAAACGAGGGAACGGCCATGGCGATACTCTTGTTTGCGGAACGGTCCTTTCATGTAGGGGGGCGCCGGGCCACCTGCAAGCCACGGCCCGGCGATTCACGCCACAGACCCAGGTTGTGTTTTGATTTTTCTTATATCCCGCCAAGGTCGCCGGTCTTCCGGCAAAATTCAAAAATTCATGCAACTGCTGCTTTGGTCATATCGACTTATGACAGGCGGCATGGTTAATTAAATTCACGCCCGGAGAATGCCGGGCGATCCTCCGGGGGAAGCTATCGATGAGTTATCTGATCGATCCCAGTGGGCGTTGGTGGCGCTGGCCGTCGCAGCTATTGGCTGAAAAGCTCGGCTATCCCGATCCCGATTTTGACCTGGCCGGCTATGCCGTGCGTAATCTCGGCTATGTCTGGCTGATGGTCGAAAACAATGTCACCTTCCTGCAATTCCGTGCCGGCAGTGTCGGCGGTGCCACGCTTGGCTCGCTGAAGCCCTATCTGATGAATGCGGCGCCGGCCAAGCCGGTGGGGCTGGTCTATTTCGCTTCCGGCTGGATGGAGGAAGTCTATACCGAACCGCACAGCCTGCATCGCCGCGTGGTGGCGCTGGCAGCCTTGCGCGAGCCGCGTATGCGCGACCTGTTCATGCGCGAAGCCAGCCAGCCCGAGCCATGGGCGCAGCAGCAGCAAAGCGGCCTGAGCCAGCTTTATGCGCTGTGGCGCGATAACGGCGGCCGGATCGGGCCGGTGGTGCAGGATTTCCTGCACCGCTCCGGGCTGGAACAGCGCACGGTATTTGCCGAGCAGCGCGATCAGGCCGGGCTTTGTGTGGTCGCCTCGGGTGGCGGTTTCAGCATCTATGACAGTTTCCCGATGCACCAGTTGATCGGCCGGCCGCTTTCGGAACAGCCGGATCGGGCCTATGGCCAATGGGTGGCGCAGGCTTATGCCGATTGCCGCGATGCTGCGGCGCCGCTGGTGGATGATATTGATGCCATTGTTGAAGCCCCGGGCCATGATCCGCGCCGTCGCCGCTATCAGCGCCTGATCCTGCCCTGGCGCGACAATGCAGGCAGCGTGATCATCACCGGCAGTTCGTTGATGAAACCGGATATGGCAATACCGCTTTAGCCGACTGTTGCAGCCTGGCGGTATTGCTCAACCAGCAGCCGCTTGACCAGCTTGCCGGTCGGGGTGCGCGGCAAGGTTGGCGCAAAATCGATGCTGCGTGGGCATTTCACCGCCGAAAGCTGCTGGCGGCAATAGGCCAGCAACAGTCGCGCCGTCTCGGCATTGGCCTGGGTCGGGTCCTGCAACTGCACCACCGCCTTGACCTGCTCGCCCATCTCGGCATCGGGTATGCCAAACACCGCCACATCGGCCACGGCCGGGTGGTTGATCAGCACATTCTCGGTTTCCTGCGGATAGATATTCACGCCGCCGGAAATGATCATGTAAGACTGCCGGTCGGTGAGATAAAGATAGCCATCGGCATCGAGATAGCCAACATCGCCCAGCGTCGACCAGCCCTTGTCGTTATAGGCGCTGTGCGTCTTTTCGGCATCGTTGTGATAGGAAAAGGCCGGCCCGCCGGCGAAATAGACGGCGCCGATCCGGCCGGGCGGCAATTCGGCGCCGGCCTCGTCCAGAATCTTCACTTCGCCCACCGCCGCCTTACCCACGGTGCCGCGATGCGCCAGCCATTCGGCTGAATTTGCCAGGGTCACGCCATTGGCTTCGGTGCCGGCATAATACTCGGTCAGGATCGGGCCCCACCAGTCGATCATCTGCTGCTTGATCTCCACCGGGCAGGGCGCGGCGGCATGGATCGCGGCACGCAGGCTGGCAACATCATGGCGCCGCCTGTCGGCCTCGGGCAGTTTCAGCAGGCGCACGAACATGGTCGGCACCAGTTGTGTATGCGTGACGCGATACTGCTGCACCAGGCGCAGGAAAAATTCCGGCTCGAATTTCTCCATGATGATGGCGGTGGCGCCCAGGGCGGCGGCCATCATGCTGAAGCGCAGCGGCGCGGCATGATATAGCGGCGCCGGCGAGAGATAGATGCTGTCAGCCTGCATGCCGCACAGCGTGTGGATCAGGTGATACATGAACGGGTTGACCCAGCCGATTGCCTGGCCGGTGAAGGCCGGCTTGACGCCCTTGGGCCGGCCGGTGGTGCCGGAGGAATACAGCATGTCGAGGCCCACCACCTGATCGGCAATCGGGCTGGCCGGCTGCTGGGCGGCGGCCGCTTCCCAGGCAGCGAAGCCCGGCTTGGTGCCATGCACCATGAAGCAGCTCACGCCGGTGCCAAGCAGCGGCGCCATGGCGGCGGCGGTATCGGCCAGGGCGGCCGAGGCGATGAATACCCGGGCGCCGCAATCGCGCACGATATAGGCCGCCTCGCTGGCGGTGAGATGGGTGCTGATGGCGGTGAAATACAGGCCGCTGCGCTGCGCCGCCCAGCAGATTTCCAGGAAGGCGAAGCTGTTCTCAATCAGTAGCGCGATATGGTCCTGCGGCTTCAGGCCTAAGCTGCGGAATAGCTGTGCGCCCTGGTTGGCACGCTGTTCAAGCGCCGCGTAACTCAGGCTTTCGCCGGTTTTTGCCATCACATAGGCCGGCTTGTCCGGCGTCTGGGCGGCATGAAACGAAGGATGCAGCATGAAGCCTCCGGCAATGACCCGAGGGGCCGGGCAATGCAAGCATCACCCGGCCGGCCTGGGGGGCAGGAAGAGGATCAGGATTTGACCAGCGCGCAACCGCCCTCGGCCAGCGGACGGATGGTGTCGCCGGCCTTGGCCACGCCGCGCACTTCAGCCAGGTCCCACTCGCCTTTCACATCGGCCGGCTGCTTCACCTGCAACAGCAGCATGTCGCGCATCAGGCGGCCATCCTCGCGCAATGTGGCATTTTTGGTCATGAAATCGTTGACCGGCAGTTCCTTCATCTTGCGCATCACCTGCGGGCCGTCATCGGTTTTGGCGGCGGCAATGGCCTTCAGGTAATGATTCACCGCGCTATACACGCCGGCCTGGGTATGGGTGGGCGGCCGCTTCATCTTCTCGGCAAAGCGCTTGGCAAAGGCGCGGCTTGCGTCATCCGCATCCCAGTAATAGCCGGCCAGGAATTGTGTCCCCTGGGCCAGTTGCGGCCCGATTGCCTTGGCATTCACGATGGTGAAGATCGGTGTCGCCACCACCATGCCCTTGCCGGTGACGCCGAATTCGCCGGCCTGTTTCAAAGCATTGGTGGTGTCGGTGCCGGCATTCAGCAGTGCCAGCACATTGGTGTTGGAACCGGCCGATTGCAGCAGGAAGGAGGAGAAATCGGCCTGGCCGAGCGGATGGCGCACCGCGCCGCTGACCTTGCCGCCCAGGGCTTCCAGGGTTTTGGTCATATCCTGCTGCATGGCATGGCCAAAGGCGTAATCGGCCACGATCATGAACCAGTTTTTGCTCTGCGCCCCGTAAATGGCATGAGCCAGGCCCTTGGCCAGCGCGTGGCTGTCATACAGCCACAACGCGCCGGTGGGCGAGCAGGCCTTGCCGTAGAGATCAACATGGGCGCTGCCGACATGCACCACCACCTTGCCGGCCTGGCGGGTGATTTCCTGCACCGCCAGCGACACGGAGGAATTCGCCATGTCGAACAGGGCGTCGACGCGATCCACATCGATCAGTTTCTTGGCCTGGGTGGCGCCGATATCGGCCTTGTTCTGGTGGTCCACCACCAGCAATTCCACCGGCATGCCATTCACCTTGCCGCCGGCATCCTGCACCGCCAGTTCCGCCGCCACCGCCGAGCCGCGCCCGGATGTGTCGGAATAGGCCGAGGATTGGTCATTCATCACCGCGATGCGGATCACATTATCGGAAACCTGCGCCAGCGCGGCCTGCGGCTGGGCCAGGCCCAGGGCGACGAGCGGGGCGGCCAGCAGGCCGCCGGCCAGGGTGATTTTCGCCAGGGTTGTTTTCCGGGCAGCCGGGTTTGTCTTCTTCATCTGCATTTCCTCCATGGGCCTTGATGGCACTGCCTTCTCTGGGCGGGGCAAATTAAGGCGAAAGAGATTTAATTAGTCAATTAAATAATTAATAGTGGATTCAATTCCTTGGGTTTCGGTAGATAATGCCCTGCCGGAATGGAATCGGAATGATGCCTGTTACAGACCATGTTTGTTGAAGATCGGGACCGCCCGCCCGCCGAAACCGAACGCCAGGCGCGCGGCAATGCCCCGGCGCGTCTGCTGCAAGCAGCCAGCAGCGTGATGATCGAGCGCGGCTCCACCGAACTGACGCTGAAGGATGTGGCGGCGCGGTCGGGGCTGAATGGCGCGCTGGTCAAATATCATTTCGGCAGCAAGACCGGCCTGCTCACCGCCCTGCTCAAACGCGATGCCCTGGCCGCCGTGCGCCAGCTCAACACCCTGCTGCGCCAGAACGCCACGCCGACCGAGAAGCTCAAGCTGCATATCGCCGGCATCGTCAATGCCTATTACCGCTCGCCCTATCTCAACCGCCTGATTCACGATCTGCTGTATCAGAGCAGCGCCGAGGTGGCGCAGCAGGTGTCGGATTTTTTTGTCACCCCGGTGGTGGAGTTTCACCGCAAGCTGCTGGCGGAAGGCCAGCGCTGCGGCGAATTCCGCGCCGTTGATCCGATGTTGTTCTATTTCACGCTATTCGGCGCCATCGACCACATGTTCCATGCGCGCCACACCCTGCTCTATGGTTTCCAGGTGCCCCAGGTCAGCGACCAGATGCGCCGCGACCTGATCCGCATCGTCACCGATATGGCTTTGGGCGCCGTGCTGGCCGAGCGGCGCGGCTGAGGCGAGCCGCGCGCAGAATTCGGCCAGGTCGTCGAGTAATGCGTGACGTGGCAGCCAGACCAGCGCGCCGGCAAACAATACCGTGCCATCACCAGCCAGCCAGCGCATGCCGGGCGCGATATTGCGATAGCCATAGGTTGCCGCCAGGCCGCGCGCCAGCAAAGCATCGGCCACAAAGCTGAAAGTCAGGTCACTTTGCCAGCGCGCCAGCGCCAGCAGGCGCGACAGCCGGGGCAGGATGCCGGCCAGGCCGCGCCCGCGCCAGGCCGGCGCCACCCAGGTGGCGCCTGAAAACGTGGCGCGGCCATGCAGCAGCCCGGCTTCCGCCGGCGCCTGGCAGGTTTCTCCCGGCGCCGCCTGCTGTGCAGGCGCAGGATAAAACAGCCGCAGCTCAGACAAATGCTGGCTCAGGCTTGCGCCGCCAAAATCATAGAAGCGCGCCGCCTGGGCCGCCACCACCTGGCCATCGGCGGCGCAGCCGCGCAGCCAGAAGCCGTTCTGCGGCCCGATGCCGCCCTGGCGTGGATCAAAGCTTGGCGCCAGGGCATGCCAGCTCGGGCGATGCTGCCGGTTGAGCGCCGCCAGTTCGGCAAAATCCTGGCGCAGCTCCAGGCGCAGGCCGCTTTGCCATGCCGCCCGCAGCAAGGCCCGGCGGCCGGCGGCCAATTGGTCAATTTCGGCTTGGCTGAGGGACGTGGGCGGCAAGGGCGGGCGGCTTCCGGCGCGAAGGACGACAGTATTATGCCGTGCTTCGCGCCGGATGGCCGCAGTTATTTCTGCGGCGTGGCGTCCAGCAAAAAATAGGTGCCGTTTTCATGCCGGGTGGTGAAACGCACCTTGTCGCCGGTTTGCAGCCGCTCCAGCAAAGCCGGATCAACGGGCCGGAACACCATGCTCATCGCCGGCATGTCCAGCTCGGCAATCGGGCCATGGCGGATGGTGATCTTGCCGGCTTCCTTGTCGATGCGGCGGATTTCACCCTCGGCGCTGCCGGTTGCTTGCGCCAGGGCTGGGCCGCTGCCGATCAGCAGCAGGGCGATCGTGCCGGCAAACAGCGTCTGCATGAAGGGCCTCATCGCACAATGATGCGGCCCTTCATGCCGCCTTGCAGATGGCCCGGGATCAGGCAGCCATAATCAAAACTGCCGGCCTTGGTGAATTTCCACAGGATCTCCCGGCTTTCGCCCGGCGCCACGGTAACGGCATTGGCGTCATCATGTTCCATATCGGGAAAGCGCTGCATCACCTCGGCATGTTCCAGCAATTCCGCCATGGTGCCCAGGGTCATCTCATGTTTGAGCTGGCCGGCATTCTTCACCACAAAGCGGATCGTCTCGCCTTTTTTCACCGTCACCGTGGCAGGCTCAAAGCGCATGGTGTCGCGCATGGTGACCTGCACCACACGGGCCGCTGCCTTGGGATCGCCCGGCTCGCCCAAGGCTGCGGCATGGCCGTCATAGCCGGATGTTGCCGGGCCGTGATCGTGATGGCCCTTGCCATGGCCGCCATGTTTGTGGTCCGGCGCAGCCAGGACCGCGCCAGAAGCCAGCAGCAAAGGCAGAATAAGCAGGAATGGTTTCAGCATGATGGTTTCCTTCAATCGAATGCTGTGCAAGCGGGATCAGGTCTTGGGCCATTTGTAGGCCACGCTGCCGGGTGGATGGCGATACCAGCCCGGATCGCGGTAATCGTTGCGCCCCAGCCCCTCGCGCACCTTCACCACAGTGAACATGCCGCCCATTTCCAGTGGGCCGAACGGGCCGCTGCCGGTCATCATCGGCAGGGTGTTTTCCGGCAATTCCATTTCCATCTCGCCCATATCGGCCATGCCGCGTTCGCCCATCATCATGTAATCCGGGATCAGCGACACAATGCGGCGCGCCAGGCCATGGTGATCCACGCCGATCATGGTCGGCACGTCATGGCCCATGGCATTCATGGTGTGATGCGACTTGTGGCAGTGAAACGCCCAATCACCTGGATGCACGGCATCAAATTCAAAGGCGCGCATCGCCCCCACCGGGCAATCGATGGTCACTTCCGGCCAGCGTGCCTGCGGCGGCACCCAGCCGCCATCGGTGCCGGTAACGGCAAAATCATAGCCATGCAGATGGATCGGATGGTTGGTCATGGTCAGGTTGCCGAAGCGGATCCGCACCCGGTCGCCCAGCCGCACCGGCAGCGCATCGATGCCGGGAAATACCCGGCTGTTCCAGGTCCATAGATTGAAGTTGGTCATCTCCACCACTTTCGGCGTGGCGGCACCGGGCGCGATTTCGTAGGCATTCATCAGGAACACGAAGTCGCGGTCGACACGATACTGGTTCGGGTCGCGCGGATGCACGATGAACATGCCCATCATGCCCATTGCCATCTGCACCATCTCGTCGGCATGCGGGTGATACATGAAGGTGCCGGATTTGCGCAGCTGAAACTCGTAGACATAGGTTTCGCCCGGCTTGATATGCGGCTGGCTCAGGCCGCCCACGCCATCCATGCCGCTGGGCAGGATCTGGCCATGCCAGTGGATCGTGGTGTGTTCCGGCAGTTTGTTGGTGACAAACAACCGCACCCGGTCGCCTTCCACCGCCTCGATGGTCGGGCCGGGCGATTGGCCGTTATAGCCCCATAGATTGGCCTTCATGCCGGGGGCGATTTCGCGCACCACCGGCTCGGCTACCAGATGGAATTCCTTCCAGCCATCCTTCATGCGCCAGGGCGCCGACCAGCCGTTCAGCGTCACCACCGGGTTAAACGGCCGGCCGCTGCCGGGCAGGGCCGGCGGCGCGGTGCTGGCGCCGGTTGCGGCATAGGCCGGTTCGGGCAGGCTGGCCAGGGCCGAGCGGCTGACGGCAGCGGCGGCAATGCCTGAGGCGGCGGCAAAAAGTGTGCGTCTTGTGAGCATGATGTTTCTCAATCCTGCGGGGCGATCAGGGTGACGAAGCTGAGTTCGGTATCGGCGCGCCAGAAATCGCGCTGGGCTTCAAGCGCGGCTTCGGTGGCCAGGATCTGCTCGCGGGCATCGGCCAGCAGGTCAAACACACTGACTAGCATGCCGTTGTAGCGCAGCAGCATTTCCTCCGAGATTTTCTGCCGCAATGGCAGCAGGTTCTGCTGATGGTGGCGCGCCAGGTCAAAGCTGGTGCGATAGCCGAGATAACTTTCGCGCGCCGCCGAACGGGCATCCACCGCCAGTGCCGCCAGATGTTGTAGGCCCTGGCGATACAGATGCTCGGCCCGGGTGGCGCGGGCATCGCCGAAATCGAATAGCGGCACTTCCAGGCGCAGTTCATAACCGGTCTGGTCCTTGCGGCCGCTTTCGCTGTTGCGCACCAGGCCAGTCTCCAGCAGGTTGATGAAACGGGTCGCCTGGGTCAGGCCATGCGCCCGGCCCAGCGCGGCCAGATCGGCCTGCGCCATCTGAATATCCAGCCGGCCGGTTATGGTGGCGGCTTCGATATTGTCGATGCTGCGCGGTGCAGCCGGCAGGGCCGGCAGGCGTTCCGGCAGGCGATAGGCCATGTCGGCGCCCCACAGGCCGAGCAGCCGGCCGAGCTTTTCGCGGGCGCGGTCGGCGGTCAGCCGGGTTTTTGCCAGCCTGGCTGCCGCTTCGCCATGGAAAAGCTGTTCGCGGCTGTAATCCAGCAGGCTCCAATTGCCGGCGGCGCGCATGCGGCGCGCCAGTTCCGCCTGGGTGGCGGCGGCTTCCGTCACCTGTTCGGCATGCTGCGCCAGTTGCGCCGCCGCCACGGCATCATACCATGCCAGTTTCACCCGGGCAGCCAAAGCCAGCGATTCCGCTGCCAGGCGCAGCTTGGTCTGCTCAAAGCGGCGCTCCTCGATACCGGCGGTGACTGGCAGCGCCAGCAGGCCGAGCAGGTTGAAGCCCAGGCTGCGCTCGATCTCGATTTCCTGGCCGCGCCGGAAGCGGCCAAAACCGATGCCGGGATTTTCCGGCCGCCGGGCTGCCGCCAGATCGGCGGCGCCAATGCCTAATTCGGCATAGGCCTGTTGCAGATGGCGATTGTTGAGCAACGCAATCTGCACCGCGCTATCAATATCAAGCGGCGCGGCCAGCAACTGGTCCAGGCGTTGCCGCGCGGCGGCTTCATCCGCGCTGGTCAGCAGCCAGGCCGGCCGGCTGCCGATGCTGCCGGCGGTGCGGTCGGCGATATCCGTGAAGCCTTGCTGTGCCAGCGGCGCGGCGCAGCCGCCCAGCAGCAGGGCCAGGGCAAATACAGGCAGGCGGCGGCTCATGGCTTGTCTCCACCATGCTGGTGATGCCGGTCATGCTTTTTGCCGTCCTGTGGCTGGCCCTGCTTGGGCATCCCGCGCATTTGCATGCAGCGTTCCGGCTTACATTTTTCAGACATTTTATGGTCCGGCATTTTATGGCCCGGCATGGTGTGGCCCGGCATGGTGTGCCTGTGCCCGTCTGGCTGTTTTTCGCCATGCTGGTGCTGCGGCGGCGTTGCGGGCGCCTCATCCTTCAGCGCACCGGCAAAACCACCCACTGCGCGCACCCGGTCATTGGCCTGGCGCCAATCGCCGCGTGGCGGCTGTTGCGGGCGCAGTTCGGTTGAGAAAGCCGAGCGATAGGTCAGCGGCACCGCAGCGGCGGCCGGATCGGCGGGATTGGGCTGGATCGGCGCTGGTTCCGCCGCCAGGGCGGCAAGCGGCAGCCAGCCGGCCAGCAAGGACCAAAGCAAAAGTGAGCGCATGTTACCCTCGTAAAATCATATGAGTCAGGGCTGCATCAACCACAAGTGGAGCGGCGATGCGCAGCTAGTCCGTGACCTAGATTTGCGGGGGTTCTGCCGGCAGGGCGGCGATATGGCTTGCTGGCTCAATACCAGTCCGGCCGGGCAGGGGCGTCACAGCGGGCAACACGCGCCAAGGGGCGGATTGGGCCAGGGCTTGCAGATTGCACAAGGCGCAATTCAGGCACAGGCCGCAATCATTGCCACAATCGGCAGCCGGGGCCGGCTGGCCTGGATCATGGTGCATCATCGCACCATCATGCTGATGGTTCGCGGCATCATGCTGCTGGTGATCCGCGCCGGGCCGGGCCTGGGCGCCATGCAGCAATGGCAAGGCCGCGCTGGCAAACAGCAATGCCAGGGCAGCAAGCCATGCAGTGAAACGGGGCCGATTACGCATCATGCCACAGCCTAGGCCCTTCCCATATGGCAAGGTCAAGTGCTGTTGCGGGATGCAGCAAAAAAACCGGCCGCCCAGGTGATCCCGGGCGGCCCCTCGAAAAGCCTGTGGCTTAACCTTCGCTGGCGGCGGGGGCGGCAGCCACGGCGGGCGCGGCGGCCTCGGCTTCCTCACCGCCATAGGAATGCGCGGCGGCCTTGATCAGCTGAAAGATACGATCGCGCACGGTGGAATCGGTGATGCGGCCAAAATTGCGCACCAGTTCCAGCGCCTGGCGGCGTGAAACCGGGCTGCGATCCTGGTCGATTTCCGACACAACGGCATGTTCCGGCCGCGCCTGCGGCTGCTGGTCGATGCCTGGCATGTCCTCGAAGAAATACGAAGGCGGCACGTTCAGGATTTGGGCGAATTGCTGCAACCGACTGGCGCCGATGCGGTTCAGGCCCTTTTCGTATTTCTGGATCTGCTGAAAGCTGAGGCTGACAGCCTGGCCCAAACGCTCCTGGCTGAAGCCGGCCAAGGTGCGGCAGGCCCGCAGCCGGGCGCCGACATGGGCATCATAGGGGTTGGGTGTACGCATCATGGTGTAATCTCCATTCCATGAACCGCAATCGGGCGAAACAAGGCTGTCCGGTGCGATGCTGGTTGACATAAGCGTAACATTGTCGATCGGGCGGGGCCAGTGCAGGGCTACTGACGCATGCTACAGTAACAATGTTACAGCAGGCCGGCCAAGGCCATGCGCTGCTGTGATTACGCTATAGATGGGCGTAGATTAGCCCATCTACAATCGCCATGGGCCTAATTTTTCAATTATACGCCCGCATTGCGGGCTTTGGATCGCTGCAAAAGCTCGTGCTGTGGCGATGCGTCGCAGTCCTTGGGCAACACTACAGCATTCAGCGCCAATCCGGCAGTATTTGCAACTTATGGCAATGATGCTGTCACAACGGCATGTTCTTTGCGTGGTATTGCTGCCGGTGTCGGGTCGCGATTGCGGCTTCCCGTCTGGCTGTGTTCACAAGGGTGGATTTGATTAGCATGGCTCAAGTTTCGTTTATTACGCGGCTGTCGCTCCGCGCCCGCATTCTCGCCGGTTTTGCGCTGGTGCTGTTGCTGCTCACCGGGGTGGCCGGTGGTGGTCTTTACGGCGCGCTGACCGGGCGCAGCAGCTTCACGATATATCAGTCGTATGCTGAAGAATTAGGCCGGTTGCAGGCGATCAATCAGGCATTCCTGGAATTGCGTCGCGCTGTGCCGGCTTTCATGGATGCCAATGAGCGGCCGGCCTTGCTGGTTTTGCGCCGGCAGGAAAGTTTCCTGCGCGAGGCCGTGGCGGCTGCCAGCAAGGCGGAAAGTTCGGCCGATGATCGCGCTGCGCTGGAGGCGCTGGCGGGTGATCTGAACCGGGTTTTTGATGCGCTGGGCAAGCTGATCCAGTCCAAGGCGCAGCGTGATGAGGTGGTCAATTCCGGCCTGGAAGTCTATGGCCCGAAATCACGCATAGAGGTGGAGCGGTTGCTGCAAGCCTCGATCCGGCTCGGCGATTTCCTGCCGGCTGCCGAAACCGGCATCATTCTGTCCAAGCTGGCGGAAGTGCAGCTTGCCGCGATGCGTTTCCTGGCCACTGGCGATGCCGCCTCGGCCTCTGAAGCCCGCGCCAAGGCGCTTGAATTCACCGCCCAGGTGGATGGCCTTCGCACCCAGTTCAGCGATGCCCGCGTCGAGATGGCGCGTGATGCGATGCGCGCGGCGGAAAGCTACGAAAAGGGCGTGCAGGAAGCCGCCCGCCTGCTGAATGAAGTGCAGCGCCCGTTGCGCGTCACAATCAATGAAGCCGCAGATTTGGCGGCGGCGAAACTGGCCGCTTTGGCTGAATCCCAGGCCGCCGAACTGGAGCGCGAGCGCGACACGGCGCTGGCGACCTTCCAGCAAGTGCTGGTGGTGGTGCTGGCGCTGGCCCTGGCAGCCTTGCTGGTTGGGCTGGTGGCGGCCCTGCGCATCGGCGGCTCGATCAGCGCGCCGCTGGCCCGGCTCACCAATGCCATGACCCGGCTGGCCGGCGGCGACCTGGATACCGAGATTCAGGATCGTGAGCGTGCCGATGAGATTGGCCGCATGGCCGGCGCGGTGCAGGTGTTCAAACAGGCGGCGCAGGAAAATCACAGCTTGCGCCAGCGGGTGGAGCAGGAGCGTTTGGCGCATGAAAGCCAACGCCAGGCGCAGGAAGCCGAACTGGACCGGGCTGTCGGTCAGGTGGTGGTGGCCGCCGCCAATGGCGATCTGACGCGGCGTATCGACACGGCGGCGCTGAGTGGCACCATGCAGGCTTTGGGCGAGGGCGTTAACCGCCTGCTCGGCGCGGTGCACACGGCACTGGAAGCCGTTGGCGCCATGCTGGAAGGCATGGCGGAAGGTGATCTCAGCCGCCGCGTGCGCGGCGATTTCGGCGGGGTTTTTGCTGAATTGCAGGGTAATGCCAATCGCAGCGCCGAACGGCTGGGCGTGGCGCTGGCGGCCGTGGCGCGTGGTGCCGATGGCGTGCGCGATGCCTCGGCGGAAATCTCCGCCGGCAGCCAGGATTTGGCCAGCCGCACCGAAGCGCAGGCCGCCAACCTGGAAGAAACCGCCGCCGCGATGCATCAGGTCACCGCCACGGTGAAGCAGAATGCTGATAACGCCCAGGCCGCCAATCAGCTCAGCCAATCGGCGCGTGATATTGCCGAAGCCGGCGGCGGGGTCACCCAGCGCGCCGTGGCGGCAATGGGCCGCATTGAGGAAAGTGCCGGCAAGATCAGCGATATCGTGGCGCTGATTGACGAAATCGCCTTCCAGACCAATCTGCTGGCGCTCAATGCCAGCGTGGAAGCGGCGCGTGCCGGCGAAGCCGGCAAAGGTTTCGCCGTGGTGGCACAGGAAGTGCGCGCCCTGGCGCAGCGTTCGGCCAATGCGTCGAAGGATATCAAGCAGCTTATCGCCGCTTCCAACAGTGAGGTGCGCGGCGGCGCCAAGCTGGTGGGCGAGGCTGGCGCCACGCTGTCGGAGATTGTTGTGGCGATCAAAAAGGTCTCGGATATTGTTGCCGAAATCGCCGCCGCCTCAACCGAGCAGGCGCGCGGCCTGGATGAAGTCAGCACCGCCATGGTGAATATGGACGAGATGACCCAGCGTAACGGCGCCCTGGTGGAACAGACCAGCGCCTCGGCACAGAATCTGGCCGTGCAGGCGCGTGACCTGGCCGCGCAGGTGGCCGGGTTCAAGATCGCTTAGCTGACAATATCAAGCCGGCGTTCAATCCGCTCAAGTCGATCGCCCTGGCTATCGAGTCGGGCAGCCAGATGGGCGTCGGTTTCGGCCAGCAAAGCGAGATCGCGACGGATGCCGGCAATGCCGGTTTCCATCGCCGAAAGCCGCTGCCGCATTTCGCTCTGGCCGGCTTCCAGGTTGGCCAGCGAAGCCTGGATACGTTTCAAATGCTCAAGCACAAGATCAGCCATCATGGCCTCCATCTTCCCAGCCAAGCTATCCGGGATCGGATTGTTGCTCAAACAAATTCACAGGGCATTGAAATGTAATGGAAAATAGCCGTCTAGCCTCGGGCGCCGCTTCCTGCTATACCGCGCGCGGCGAAAGGGTCGCCGGGTTAAGGAGAGCAGCATGGCCGAGCGCAAGGCCAGCGTGGCACGCAAGACCAAGGAAACCGAGATCGCAGTCAGCCTCGATCTGGACGGCACCGGCCAATATGCCGTGTCGACCGGGGTCGGCTTTCTCGATCACATGCTTGAGCAGCTATCCCGCCATAGCCTGATCGACCTGCATGTGCAGGCCAAGGGCGATACGCATATCGATTTCCACCACATCACCGAGGATACCGGCATCGCCATCGGGCAATGCGTGGCCAAGGCTTTGGGCGACCGCGCCGGCATCCAGCGCTATGGCGAAGCGCTGATCCCGATGGACGAGACGCTGACCCGGGTGGCGCTGGATGCCTCGAACCGGCCCTATCTGATCTGGAAGGTGCATTTCACGCGCGACAAGCTGGGTGATTTTGACACCGAGCTGTTCAAGGAATGGTTCCAGGCCTTTGCCCAGAATGCCGGCCTGACGCTGCATGTGGAAAATCTCTACGGCGAGAATAACCATCATATCGTCGAGAGCTGCTACAAGGCGTTGGCCCGCGCGCTGCGCCAGGCGATTGCCGCCGATCCGCGCAGCCCGCACGCCATCCCGTCCACCAAAGGCAGCCTGTAAGGGGCGTCATGCGTTTTTTCACCGTGCATGAACGCCCCGCCGCCATAGCGGGGGGCGATGATATCCGGCTGGTTGGTTCCGGCTTCAGCTGGGCCGCCGCTTTGCTCACGCCGCTCTGGCTGCTGTGGCACCGGCAATGGCTTGGCCTTGGCGGTTATCTGCTGCTGATGCTGCCGCTGGGTGTGGCGCTGGAATGGATCGAGATCGCCGATCCGGCCGATCTGGCCATCGGCGCCGCGCTGGCTTTCCTGTTCGGCGCCTCGGCGGCCGATCTGCGGCGCTGGACTTTGCAGCACAAAGGCTGGCGCCTGGTGGCGGTGGTGGCCGGCCGCGATGCGCTGGAAGCCGAATTGCGTTTTCGCCGCGAACAGCCGGTGCAGCCGGCCCAGGCAATGATGCCCCAGGCCGTGATGGCGGCCGCAGCATCCGCGCCGCCGCTGCCGGGCGCTTCCTTCGATCCTCTGCCCAGGCTGGTGTGAGATGCGTGTTGCTCTGATTGATTATGGTTCCGGCAATCTGCGCTCGGCGGCAAAAGCCCTCGAACGCGCAGCAGCGGATAATGCCCTGGCGCTCAATCTGGCGGTCACCAACAGCGTGGCCGAGGTGCAGGCCGCCGATGCCATCGTGCTGCCCGGCGTGGGCGCCTTTGCCGATTGTTATCGCGGCCTGGCGGCGCTGGATGGCATGATCGATGCCCTGCGCGGCCAGGTGCTGGAGCGTGGCCGGCCGTTCCTGGGCATCTGCGTCGGCATGCAATTGATGGCTTCCGTTGGCCGCGAACATGGCGAGCATCAGGGCCTGGGCTGGATCGGCGGCGCGGTGGAGCAACTGACCCCCGCCGACCCGGCACTGAAAATCCCGCATATGGGCTGGAACCAGCTGGAGCCGCTGCGGCCGCATCCGGTGTTGGCCGGCATCGCTGCCGGCGAGCATGCCTATTTTGTGCATTCCTATCATTTCCGGCCCGACCAGCCCGGCGATATGCTGGCCGAAACCGATTATGGCGGCCGCTTTGCCGCCATGCTGGGGCGCGACAATATGGTGGGTACACAATTCCATCCGGAAAAGAGCCAGGCCACCGGCCTGCGCCTGCTGGCGAATTTTCTGCGGTGGCGGCCATGAACATGGCGCCGCTGGCCCGCGTTGAGCGTATCACGCAACTGACCGACGACGAGCTGGACGAACTCTGCATCGCGGCCGAAAAGGCGGTGCTGGATGGCAATGGCTTCGGCTGGCTCACCCCGCCCTCGCGCCATGTGCTGGAAAAATACTGGCGCGGCGTGCTGCTGATGCCGCAGCGTGATCTGTTTGTTGCCCGGCTGGATGGCGCCATTGTCGGCTCGACGCAGATGTTGCGCCCGGCGCCGAATAACGAGGCGCAGAGCCATGCCGTGCAATTGACCACGTTTTTCATTGCGCCCTGGGCGCGCGGCCATGGCCTGGCGCGTGGCCTGCTGGCGGCGGTGGAGCAACTGGCGCAGGCGCAGGGTTATGCCCAGGTGGATGTGGACATGCGCGCCAGCCAGCTTGCGGCTTTGCAACTGGCCGAGGATTGCGGCTATCAGCGCTGGGGCGAAAAGCCGCATTATGCGCTGGTGAACGGCGCCTATGTGCCTGGTGTGTTTTATACAAAGCGGCTGGTGTCATGAATCTGTATCCCGCGATTGATCTGAAAAACGGCGCCTGCGTGCGGCTGGAGCAGGGCGACATGGCGCGCGCCACGGTGTTCAACACCGATCCGGCAGCACAGGCCCGCGCCTGGGCCGAAGCCGGCTTCACCTGGCTGCATCTGGTGGATCTGGATGGCGCCTTTGCCGGCAAGCCGATGAATGCCGCCGCCGTGCGTGCGATCCGCCAGGCCATCACGCTGCCGATCCAGCTTGGCGGCGGCATCCGCGATGAAGCCACCATCGAAGCCTGGCTTGAGGCCGGCATCACCCGGGTGATCCTGGGCACCATTGCGGTGCGCGATCCGGATTTGGTGAAACGCGCCGCGCGGCGCTGGCCCGGCCAGGTGGTGGTGGGCATTGATGCGCGCGGCGGCCGGGTGGCGGTGGAAGGCTGGGCCGAGGCGAGTGAACTGGCCGCTGCCGATCTGGCCGGCCGGTTTGTTGATGCCGGCGTGGCCGCCATTGTCTATACCGATATTGACCGCGACGGGCTGCTCAAGGGCGTGAATGTGGAAGCCACGGCGGCTTTGGCCCGCGCCGTGCCGATCCCGGTGATAGCCTCGGGCGGTGTCGCCGGGGTGGAGGATATCACCCGGCTGAAACAGAGCGGCGCGCCGATTGATGGCGCCATCCTGGGCCGCGCGCTTTATGCCGGCCGGATTGATCCGGCAGCGGCTTTGCGGGAGGCGGCATGAGCCTCAAGGTCCGCGTCATTCCCTGCCTCGACGTGAAGGATGGCCGCGTCGTCAAGGGCGTCAATTTTGTCAATCTGCGCGATGCCGGCGATCCGGTGGAGCAGGCGGCGCATTATGATGCTGCCGGCGCCGATGAACTGACCTTCCTGGATATCACGGCTTCCTCCGATGCCCGCGACACGCTGTTTGACGTGGTGGCGCGCACGGCGGCGCGCTGCTTCATGCCGCTCACCGTGGGTGGCGGCGTGCGCACGGTGGAAGATGTGCGCAAGCTGCTGCTGGCCGGCGCCGACAAGGCCTCGATCAACACGGCGGCGGTGAACCGGCCGGAATTTGTGCGCGAAGCGGCCGAGAAATTCGGCAGCCAATGTGTGGTGGTGGCGATTGATGCGCGCGCCACCGGGCCGAATAAGTGGGAGGTCTTCACCCATGGCGGGCGCACTGCCACCGGCCTGGATGCGGTGGCCTGGGCGCAGCGCATGGCGGAATACGGCGCCGGTGAAATCCTGCTCACCTCGATGGATCGTGACGGCACCGAAAAAGGCTTTGACCTGGCGCTGACCCGCGCCGTCTCGGATGCCGTGCGGGTGCCGGTGGTCGCCTCGGGCGGGGTGGGCAATCTGGATCATCTGGTGGATGGTGTGCGCCAGGGCCATGCCTCTGCCGTGCTGGCCGCCTCGATCTTCCA
>DLGP01000029.1:0-2335 GCA_002482765.1 Alphaproteobacteria bacterium UBA7691 | reverse complement strand
GGCTGGCGTGAAGGAAGGAATATAGCATGAGTGAACCGGAAAAAGCGGTGGCGGTGCTGGAGCGGCTTTATGGCCTGATCCTGAGCCGCAAGGGCGGCGACCCGGCCACCTCGCATACCGCCAAGCTGTTTGCCCGTGGCCGGGCCAAGATCGCCCAGAAGGTGGGCGAGGAAGCGGTGGAAACCGCCCTGGCCGCCGCCGCGCTGAATGATCGCAATGAAGTGGTGGGCGAAAGCGCCGACCTGTTGTTCCATCTGCTGGTGCTGTGGGCCGATTGCGGTGTTAAGCCGGAGGAGGTCTGGGCCGAATTGCAGCGCCGCGAGGGCCGCTCCGGCGTGGACGAGAAAAAATCCCGCAATCCAGCCTGAGGAAGATACAACATGCCCGCTTACGATCCGAATAACATCTTTGCCCGTATCCTGCGCGGCGAAATCCCGTGCAAGAAGGTGCATGAAAGCGCCCATGCGCTGGCTTTCCACGACATCAATCCGCTGGCGCCGATTCATGTGCTGGTGATCCCGAAGGGGCCGTATGTCGATTTTGATGATTTTTCGGCCAAGGCTTCGGCCGAGGAACAGGCCGATTATCTCAAGGCCATTGGCGACACGGCGCGCCTCGTCGGCGCCGATGCCGGCGGCTATCGGCTGCTATCCAATTGCGGCGTCAACGCCAATCAGGAAGTGCCGCATCTGCACATGCATATCTTCGGCGGCCGTATGCTGGGCCGCATGCTGAAGCGAGAAGGCGAATAGGCGCATCGGAGCCGATCAGCGCAGCAGCAGCCGGCCCTGTTCCAGCAGGCTTTCGCGCTGGGTTGCAATCAGCGCCCGCAAATCCGCCTCGTTCACGCCGTCGCGCCGCATCACCGCCCGGGTGATCGGATCGGCCAGCATGTCGCCCAAACCTGGTTCACGCATGCTGCCTTGATAGATATCATCGGTCATCGTCCAGCCCTCCGCCAATACTCTGTCTGCTACTCTGTCCCGTGTCTTGTATGAGGCAGAAGTTAGCGCAGTGTTACGGCAAGGCGATGACCGCATTGCGGCTAAATCGCGGCAATCATCACACTTTGTGTAACCAGCCGTTACGAACCCTCGGCGAAGTGGCGATAGGCGCTGGTCAATTCAGGCACAACGGCATCCAGGATGCGTTTGCCATGCTCGGCGCGGGCCAGGCCGGGATTGGAGCCGATGCGGCCATCGGGAAAACGCCGGCGATAATCCGCTGAATCGGTGAACCGCCCGCTCGGCGCCAGTTCCGGGCTCAGCACCGCCTGCTTGATCGCTTCCGGATAGGCATGGAAGGTCACCGAAACCTCGCTCGGTGTGGCATGGCTGCCTTCCTGATGGCCGTATAATTCGCGCGAAAGCTGGCGTGCCGCCGGCATGTCATACCAGTTTTGCAGCGTGCAGCGCGGGCTGTAGCCATTGCCGCCGCCGGGGCTGAGCGAAGCCTCGGCATAGATTTCCGAGAAGGCGGCGGTCACCGTGGCCACATTGCCGCCATGGCCGTTGATGAAGAAAAACCGCTCGAAGCCATGGCGGGCCAGCGACTGCACCATGTCGCGCACCACGGCGATCAGGGTGGAAGGCCGCAAGGTCATGCTGCCGGCAAAGCCAAGATGATGCTGCGCCATGCCCACCGCAATGGTGGGCGCCACCAGGGCATCGGCGGCCTCGCCCACGGCGCGGGCAAACACCTCGGCGCAGATCGCATCGGTGCCGATCAGGCCATTGGGGCCATGCTGCTCGGTGGAGCCAATCGGCAGGATGATCGCCTTGGTGGTCTTGAGCCGATCTTCAACCTCGGCCCAGGTGCAGAGATGCAGCAGCATGGGGTGTCCTTTTTACCAAGGCCCCATGCTGCCGCATGTATCAGGCAGGGTCCAGGCTCAGAATTCCTGCCAGTCGGCGTCGCCGGCATTTGCCGAGGCGGCGGCTGCGGTGGCGGCAACCGGCTGCGGTTTGGGCTTTGCCGGCGCGGGCTTGGCCGCCGGGGCTTTGTTTGCCACAGGTTTGTATGCCGGTGGTTTGGCGGAAGGCGCCGGCTTGGCGGCCGGGCTGGCTGGCCGTGCCGCCGCCATGGCCGGGCGGGCCGGGCCACGATCCGCCTCGCTCAGTTTGAAGAAGGCCACGGCATCGGCCAGATCGCGGGCCTGGCCGGCCAGGGCCTGCGCCGCTGCCGAGGTTTCTTCCACCAGGGCGGAATTGCGCTGGGTCATCTCGTCCATATTGCCCACGGCGGTGTTGACCTGATCCAGCCCGGTGGCCTGCTCGCGGCTGGCTGCGGCAATCTCGGCCACGATATCCGACACCTTCTTGATCGCGCCGACAAT
>DLGP01000102.1:6419-16269 GCA_002482765.1 Alphaproteobacteria bacterium UBA7691 | reverse complement strand
CCTGATGCGCTACTACACGACGCCCAGCGTCAAGGAAGCGCGCGAATCGGTGTTCTGGTCGCTGTTCTTCATCTTCCTGCTGTACGTCACCGCGCCGGCCTACGCGGTGTTCGCCAAATTCGAGATCTACACCAACCTCGTGGGTTCGACGATTTCGACCTTGCCCGGCTGGGTCGCCTCGTGGGGCAAGGTCGGGCTGGTGAAGATCGAGGACATCAACGGCGACGGCATCCTGCAGCTGGCCGAGCTGACCTTGAACACCGACGTGATCGTGCTCGCCACGCCGGAAATCGCCGGTCTGCCTTATGTCATCGCCGGCCTGGTGGCCGCTGGTGGTCTGGCGGCGGCGCTCTCCACCGCCGACGGTCTGCTGCTGGCCATCGCCAACGCGCTCAGCCACGATATCTACTACCGCATGATCGATCCGGAAGCGCCGACCCAGCGCCGCCTGATCATCAGCCGCGTGTTGTTGATCTTCGTGGCCATCGCGGCGGCCTACACGGCGGCGCAGAAGCCTTCCACCATCCTGGCGATGGTGGCCTGGGCCTTCTCGATTGCCGCATCGGGCCTGTTCCCGGCGCTGGTGATGGGTATCTGGTGGAAACGCACCAGCAATGCCGGCGCGGTTGCCGGTATGCTGGCGGGCTATGGCGTCTGCGTGTACTACTTGGTTACCACGCAGTTCTATGGCGCTCCGCTCTGGTTTGGCGTGAAGAACATCTCTTGCGGGTTGTTCGGCATTCCGGCCGCCTTCATCACCACCTACGTGGTCAGCCTGTTCACGGCTGCACCGTCGAAGGAAATGCAGGACTTCATCGACTCGATCCGTATCCCGGCGGGTGAGGTGAAGCTGGCGGATCAGCGCGATGCCGTTAGCCACTAAGCGCTAACGCTTGCTTGTAACGGGCGGCGGGGATCATATGATGGTCCCCGCCGCTTTTTTTGTCCGAGTGTGGAAACCGTATGTCTGAAAAACCTGATTTCTTCTGGGATTTCCTGCCCTTCTGGATCGTCGCCTATGGCCTCGCCACGATTGGCTGGACCTGTGTTGGCCGCTTCCTGATGAGCGGTTTCCTGCCGCCCGATAGCACCAACTATATCTATCGCTGGTTTGTGCGGCTGACCGAATGGCCGGTGCGGCTGGTGGGGTTTTTCACCCCGGCCTTTGTGCTGCCGCGCCTGTTGCCGGTGGTCACCGCCTTCTGGGCTTTTCTGCTGCGCTATATCGCCTATGTGCTGTTTGCGCGCTATGGCATGGCGCCGGGCTTGGGGGTCTGAGCCATGTTCAATCCGCAAACCATCTTCATCGCCATGCTTGGGGTCACCCTGGTCAATGGTTTTGTCTCGCCGATTGTGCCGCTGGTTTTTGTCTGGTCGCCGGTCTGGCTGCCGGAATTCGCGCCGCAAACCCCGATTGTCATCCTCTATGGCACCTCGCTGATCGTGTCGGTTTCCACCCTGATCCTGTCTGGCGTGCCGGCGGCTTTGTTTGAGCGGCTGACCGGGCGGCGCGAAAGCGATATGTCCTCCATGCTGGTTTGGCTCGGCGCGGCCTTTCTGCTCACATTGCCTGGATTGATCTGACAGGAGCGCCATGGCGGAGGATTATGAAGCCACCGCCCTGCGCATCCGCCGCCTGGCCTTCCTGTCGGTTGGGCGCGGCTGTTTCTTCGCCGCCCTGGCGATCTGGTGCTGCATGATCGGCCTGATCTTTGAGCCGGTGCTGGCGCTGAGATGCGGCGCCATCCTCACCCTGCTCACCGCCGCCGTGCTGCTGCTCAAGGCGCAGACGGTGACGCGCCGGTCCTACAAGCAGACCGAACTCTGGATTTTGCTGGACCGCCAGGTGGATTTGCTGCCGGCCCATGCCCAGCGCCTGATTGCCGGCACTTTGCAGGAAATCTATCTGCGCTATGCGCTGTTTGCCGGCCTGATCGCCATCCTGTTCTGGCTGCTGGCGTTGCTTTTTGGCCTAATGCCCCATTAGCCGTTCCAGAGCGCCGGGCTTGTCGTGAATAGCCAGCCTGTCTACAATGGTTTCGCTGGCCTGGTTCAGCCCGATGATGTCCACCACTGCGCCCGCGCGGCGGAATTTCAGCACGGCCATGTCCAATGCGGCCACGCTGGATATGTCCCAGATATGGGCATGAGTAAGATCGATCACCACTGAGCGCAGCTTTTCGCGAAAATCAAACGCAGCATTAAAATCATCCGCAGAAGCGAAAAACAGCTGACCTTCGATCAGATAGGTGCGGGTTGCGCCATCTGCCGACAAGCTGGAAGTGACGCGGAATATCTGGGCAATTTTCCAGGCAAAGAAAATGCCAGACAGCAGCACGCCGGTGAGCACGCCAATCGCCAGATTGTGGGTTGCCACCACACCGATCACAGTGGCCAGCATAACAATGCTGGAACTGCGCGGATGGTCACGCAGGTTGCGGATCGACACCCAACTGAAAGTGCCAATCGAAACCATGATCATCACGGCCACCAGGGCCGCCATCGGGATCATTTTCACCCAATCACCCAGCACCAGAATCAGGAAAAGCAGAAAAGCGCCGGCACAGAAGGTGGAAAGCCGCCCACGGCCGCCAGATTTCACGTTGATCACCGATTGCCCGATCATGGCGCAGCCAGCCATGCCGCCCAGGAAGCCGGTGATGATATTGGCAACGCCCTGGCCAACACATTCGCGATTCTTGTCGCTGTTTGTATCGGTCATTTCGTCGACGATGCTGGCCGTCATCAGCGATTCCAGCAGGCCAACGGCAGCAACGCCGGCCGAATAGGGCAGGATGATCAGCAGAGTTTCCAATGTCAGCGGAATTTCCGGCAGCAGGAACATCGGCAATGTGGCCGGCAATTCTCCCATATCGCCCACAGTGCGAACGTCCAGGCCGAGCAGCACAGTCAGTGCGGTGAGGCCAACGATGCAGACCAGCGGCGATGGCACGGCTTTTGTGACACGCGGCAGCAGGTAGATGATGCCAAGGCCGGCGGCAACCAAAATATAGGTCAGCCAGTTCACGCCGATCAATTCTGGCAATTGCGCCATGAAGATCAATATTGCCAGGGCATTCACAAAGCCGGTCATCACCGAGCGCGAGACAAAGCGCATGACATAGCCGAGGCGCAGGAAACCGGCGCCGATCTGGATCAGGCCGGCAAGAATGGTGGCCGCCAGCAGGTATTGCAGGCCGTGGTCGCGCACCAGTGTTACCATCAGAACCGCCGTAGCGGCGGTTGCAGCGGAAATCATGCCGGGACGACCGCCAACAATGGCGATGATTACGGCAATCGAAAACGAGGCATAAAGCCCAACTTTCGGATCAACGCCGGCAATGATCGAAAAGGCGATGGCTTCGGGGATAAGGGCCAGGGCAACCACCAGGCCGGCCAGGATATCACCACGGATATTGCCCAGCCATTCGGCTTGCAGGCGGGTAAAGAAGGTTTTGGTCACGAAAAGCTCCATGCGGACAACGCCTTTGCAGCGCGCCATGGCAATTGGGGAGAGGATTTTTATGATTTTCAGGCGACGGCATGCCCGCATGCGATTGCCGAAGGCTGGATACCCAGCTCACTAAGCCGCAAAAACTGCGCGTGTCAGGGTGGCGTAATCACAATTGGAAGCTTCAAGGCAAATCCGATTTGAACAAGAGTGATATGCTGCAATGCGGTATAATTTAGTTAGCATGCGCAAACAAAGTCGGTCAAGAAATTTTCCGGCCAGCGCAATGCCGCGGCTGGTTGATCCAGGCCTAGCCGGCGGCTTCCTGAAGCATCCAGTTGCGGAAGGCTGTCAGGCGCGGCGCATCGGCATCGGCTTCTGCCATCACCAGCCAATAGCCAACATTGCTTGGCACGCGGGGCGACCAAGCTGGCACCAGTCGGCCGCTTTGCAGCTCCGGCTCGGCCAGCGGCAAACGGCCGATCACCACGCCCAGGCCCTGGCAGGCGGCTTCCAGTGCCATATGGATCGTATCAAAACGCAGGCCGCGTGCCGGATCGGGCAGGGGCCGGCCGGCGGCCTGAGCCCAATAGCGCCAATCCTCACTGGCGCTGACAACATGCAGCAGCGGCGCCGCATCCAGTTCACTCAGGCCGGCCAAGCTGGGCAGCAGGGCGGGGCAGCAAAGCGGTTGCAGCGTCTCTGTCATCAGCAGGTCGGCGCGCAGGCCCTGCCAGCCACCGCGGCCCATGCGGATGGCAAGATCAACACCATCTTCCGATAATTCACTGCGATCCCGCACCGTGTCGATCACCACGCTGATTTCCGGATGCCGGGCGCGAAAGCCGGGCAGGCGTGGCACCAGCCAGCGTGCGGCGAAAGTAGGTGCCGCGCTGATCGACAGCGCACCACCCGCACCATGCCGCGCCGCGATACGGGCCGAGCCGCCGGCAAGTGCTGCCAGTGCATTGCGCACGATGGGATAATAGGCGTTGCCGGCCTCGGTCAGCAGCAGGCCGCGGCTGCCGCGCAAAAAAAGCGGCGTGCCGAGCCATTGTTCCAGCGACTGGATGCCGTGGCTCACCGCGCTCGGGGTCAGCAGCAATTCCTCGGCGGCATTCTTGAAGCTGAGCAGCCGCGCCGCCGCTTCAAACAGGCGCAGCGAATTCAGTGGCGGCAGGCGTTGGCGCATGGCAGGCATCCTTTCTGACCCCCACTCAGTCTAGCGCAGCGAGGCGGCGACGAAAGCCGGGGCTGGGATGAGAAAGCTTCACCTGCCATGCAGAATTCCGCGTTTGCCCATGCATGGCCGGGCGGCGCATCGTGGCGCGGCAACACTCAGACAGGAGAACATCATGCCCCGCCTACGCCCCAGCCCGAGCCAAAAAACCAATATTCAGCAAGCACAGCCGCAGCCGCCCATGGCCGCGCCGCATCAAACCCCGCTGCTGGAGATTGGCGATGGCATCGCCCTGCTCACCCTGAATTGCCCCGACCAGCTCAACGCGCTGGATTACGCCACGATCGACAGCCTGATGCGGCTGCTGGATTTGATTGAGCGCGACGACGCGGTGCGTGTGGTGATCATCACCGGGGCCGGCGACAAGGCATTTTCCGCCGGCGCCGATATCAAGGGCTTTGCCGGCAGCATCCAGGCCGGTGTGGAAACCGCCCTGCGCGATTTTGTGCAACGCGGCCAGGCCTTCACCCGCCGGGTGGAGAGCTTCTCCAAGCCAATTATCGCAGCGGTGAACGGCCTGGCCTATGGTGGCGGTTGCGAATTGGTGGAAGCCTGCCCACTGGCTATCGCCGCCGATACGGCGCTGTTTGCCAAGCCGGAGATCAACCTCGGCTTTCCGCCGCCCTTTGGCGGCACGCAGCGGCTGCCGCGCCTGATCGGGCGCAAGCGCGCCTTGCGGCTGATCCTGACCGGCGATGCCATCACCGCGCATCATGCGGCGCATATCGGGCTGATCAACGAAGCCGTGCCGGCGGCGGAATTGCTGCCGCGTTGCCGCGCTCTGGCGCAACAGATTATCGCCAAGCCGGCGGTGGCGGTCAGCGCCTGCCTGGCCAGTGTCACCCGCGGCCTCAATCTCAGCATCGACGAGGGTTTGGCGATGGAAGCCAGCCAGTTTGCCCGCGCCGCAGCCAACGCCGATGTACTGGAAGGCGTCGCCGCCTTCATCGAACGCCGCCCGGCGCAGTTTTAAGGGGTGGCCGTAGCTGCGGCAGCGAAGCTGCAATGATCCGGCTTGATATCCAGCAGCGGCGTGCCGTCCAGGCAATCCAGGCCGCGCACCAGCAGGTTGTTGCCCTCGCGTCGCTCCAGCACCACACGCGACAGGCCGATGGGATTGGGCCGTAGCGGCGAGCGCAGCGAGAAGGTGCCATGTGCCTCGCCGTTGCGGCCCGGGCTTTGCTGCACCAGATCGCGCCGCGAACGGTCGAGCCAATAGAGAATTTCCAGTTGCGCAAAAGCCTCCACGCCGTCCAGCGCCGGCAGCCAGGGCGCAAAAACCTCCACGCGGCAAAGCGGCCCATCCAGCTTGCCCTGGCGCGGGCAGAGCTCGCGCGTGGCCCAGGGCGTGTGGATGCGACCAATGAAATGCAGCCCGGCATCGCTGGCCGCCGGCAGTTCCACCGCGATTTCCGCCGGGCGCAAAGTGGGGTCCATGGTCATGCCGCCTGGCTCTCCGCAATCAGCCGTATCGTGGCGTCGAAATCCTTCTGCGCCATGCGCAGGATGGTCAGCGCAGCGCCTTGTGGTTTCGGCCGGTTCGGCTGTTCCCAATTCTGCACACTATCCAGCGTGAAGCCCAGCAGGCCGGCAAATTCGGCCTGGCTGTAGCCCAGGCTTTCACGCAGTTGCTTCACGTCCACATGGCCGGGCTTCAGCACATGCAAGGCAACGCCGGCTGCACATAATTTAGCGCGGAATTGCTCCAGGTCGTCGATCCGGGGCGCCGTGAAATAGGCCGCACGACCCAAGGCCAATTGCTCGGCAACACTACGCGCCGCACGGCTGCTGGCGCCCGCGCCGGTCAGAATGGCCATCACATCCGTCAGGCGTTGCAAACGGCCCTGTTCGGGCGGCAACAGCAACAATTCATATGCTTGGCCGGTGCCGCCAGCGTCGGTCCTTGATTGCGCGGCCTGCACGGTCGCCCGCAATGCGGCGGCTGTCCTTGATTTCAATCCATCCGACATCCAGCGCCTCCATCACCACATCGGCCAGTTCGCGCAACAACATGCCGTTCATCCTGCCGCCCCAGATGGCAAACTGGCGGATGGTGATCATGTCGTCGCCCCAGATAACGTCGCCGAAAATCTCGAAATCACCCTGGGGCGTTTCCACCACAACCACCACCATGCTCGCATCTGTGAGCCGACGGTCAAGATGAACCGCAAAACGTGCCGTTCGTAGCAATGTATCATACGCTGGAAGCGTATATCTGTAAATCGGAGTCAAGGCAGACCGCCGAGGCAAATATGGCGTTTGAGAGAATCAACCCAAATGTTTTCCGCAGGCTCAATTGCCCGGCAGAATGTTGATTCGCAGTGTCGGGCTTATTCCAGCAATAAGATACCTGGGAGATTAAATCTCGCTCACCTTGAATTCGGCGATCAGGAAATCGACCGTTTCTCGGTCTCGCAGCTTGCAGACGATATTCTGATTAGCGAAGGCGCCTTTGAACCATTTGGCTGCTGTTGGTTCGACAGTTTTGCGCCATTCTACACCCACGACATATTCCGCGTGGTCGGATGGTTCTCCAATCCGCTTTATCCTGGGCTCAGCAAGAGGTTGCTCGAAGAGAGGACCGGTCGGTGTCATAAAGTCTGAAGCAAGCTGCGCTTCAATTGTTACGATACCAAAACCAATATAGCCGTTGCCCTTGTCATAAACAAAAATCTTATCCCCAACGGCGAGTTGGTTTAGCCGCTTAGTGTAGAATTCACCGCCCCCCGCGCTGATGAATCCGTAGCGCTTCATATCTGTCCATGAACGGTGATCACCGAGGCCTGCATTCACGAAATAGTACCCGGACCACGGCATACGAATTTTATGCTCGGATCTTTCGATTACCTCCTCTTGGTCGAGCAAAAAATCAGTTGTAAGCCATTGTTTACCGTCAGCTTCAAATACATTGAAAAATATGGTGTTGATAGCGATGCCATATTCTTCCGAGAGGTACTCTACAATCCGTCGAGAGGCCGCATCCAGTTCACTTGCGACGATCAGCATGGAGTGGGTACCGTTCAGTTGTTCCGGAATTCTCTCACCAAATTTTTCACGAAATGCTGTGGCCAATTCAGTTTTGAGATATTTTCCAGCAAGGCTGTAGATTTCCGGTGTTGTAAGCGTCCGTGCCCAAGAGGCATAGTCCAGCACCTGAGCCACGATCTCGCGGCTTGTAAAATCCCTCTTCAATTCGACAATGATTAGAGATCCTTCTGCATCCATCGCCATAAGATCGATGAATTTGCCGTGGTCTGTGCGCACCTGACGTCCGATGATCAGGGCGTCCAAGCCGAGAAGTGAAGGGTCGGAGGCAACCCAATCCTCGATTAGACTTTCCTTTACCAAGGTGCTGCGGGTCGCTGGCGCGAGTTTCCCACCTGTAATCGAATAAAGTGACGTCATGCAGAGCCCTTCATATTATAAAGCGGGTAACATCCGGATAATCTTTCATGTGGAGATCGCTTATTTCAACTATATTTTCTAACAAAGGCTTATTTGGTTGGGCAAACCCTGTTTGGAGTGCCTATGTCATTGGATATTATTAGATAGAAAAATGGTGGGCCCGGAGGGACTTGAACCCCCAACCAGACCGTTATGAGCGGCCGGCTCTAACCAATTGAGCTACAGGCCCGGATATCCTGAATGGCGGCTGCCAATCGGGCTATCAAGGATGGAGGCGCAATTTACGCGAGCGGCGGCCCTGCTTCAATGTTCGGCGCGGCCGCTTGTCATCGCGCTAATCGCGGCGCCAGGGCGGCCATAACCGCTGCGGGTCCACACCAAACGGATAGCGCATCGCCAGCAGCAGGCCAAAGCCCAATGCCGGCCAGTAAAACCACAGCCGGGTGGGGCTGGTGATCAGATTGAGGATCAGCAGAAAGCCGGCCAGGATGCCGAAACGGCAGGCCATTTTGCGCCATTTGCGGATCTGCTCAGCTTCGTCGGGCGCTGCCTTGTCCTGGCGCGGTGCCGATGATGCGGTTGGCACCGGCTGCACCGGCTGCACCGGCTGCGCCGTCGCACCATCCAGCAGGATGCGATAGGCCGGCACCGGCTCGGCGATATTCTTGATATCGCGCGGGCCGATAAAATCGAAGCCAAAATCCAGCTTCTTGCGCACCTGCTCGAACACTGTGCCGGAAATGCAGATGCCGCCCGGCTCGGCCAGGCTTTCCAGCCGCGCGGCGATATTCACGCCATCGCCATAGAGGTCGTTGCCATCCACCATCACATCGCCGAGATTGATGCCGATGCGGAACAGCAGCGGCGGCGTGCCGGGGGCTTCGGCATGTTCGGCGGCATTGCGCGTGGCGCTGCGGCGCTGTGCCGCCACGGCGGCAAACACCGCTTCCACCGGCGAGGAGAATTCGGCCAGCAGGCCATCGCCCCAGGTATTCACCACGCGGCCATGATGCCGCTCGATCTCGGCGGTCATCTCGGCGCGATGGCGTTTCAGCCGCGTCACGGTGCCAACCTCGTCGGCCTCCACCAGTGTGGAATAGCCCTTCATGTCGGCGCAGAAGATGGTGGTGAGTTTACGCGGCAGGGCGGCGCCGGCGGCGGCTGGCTGGTCGGGGGAGGGGCCGGATATGGTCATGAACAGCCTCGGATGCGGCGCTGGCGGCGACCGAGTATAGCCCGATCCGCGCTTTTGCCAGCAGCCAGACAAGGCGAGTTTCTGTGATGGCGGTACGGAAAGCCGCTGATTTGGGCAAAAAAAGGGGGCGAAACCGCCCCCTTTTCAACATTTCTGCGCTGGATTTCTGCTCTGGCTGGATCAGGTATCCAGGAACGAGCGCAGTTTGCGCGAGCGGCTGGGATGCTTCAGCTTGCGCAGCGCCTTGGCTTCGATCTGGCGGATACGCTCGCGGGTGACGTTGAACTGCTGGCCAACTTCCTCCAGCGTATGATCGGTATTCATGCCGATGCCGAAGCGCATGCGCAGCACACGTTCCTCACGCGGGGTGAGGGTGGCCAGCACGCGGGTGGTGGTTTCGCGCAGGTTGGAATTGATCGCGGCATCGAGCGGCAGAACGGCGTTCTTGTCCTCGATGAAATCGCCGAGATGGCTGTCTTCCTCGTCGCCGATCGGGGTTTCGAGCGAGATCGGCTCCTTGGCGATTTTCAGCACCTTGCGCACCTTCTCCAGCGGCATG
>DLGP01000102.1:287-6318 GCA_002482765.1 Alphaproteobacteria bacterium UBA7691 | reverse complement strand
CTTGTTGATCGTCTCGATCATATGCACCGGGATGCGGATGGTGCGGGCCTGATCGGCAATCGAGCGCGTGATGGCCTGCCGGATCCACCAGGTGGCATAGGTGGAGAATTTGTAGCCGCGGCGATACTCGAATTTATCCACGGCCTTCATCAGGCCGATATTGCCTTCCTGGATCAGGTCGAGGAATTGCAGGCCGCGATTGGTGTATTTCTTGGCGATGGAGATCACCAGGCGAAGATTGGCTTCCACCATCTCCTTCTTCGCCATGCTGGCTTCGCGCTCGCCCTCGCGCACCTGCTTGTAGATGCGCTTGAACTCGGTCACCGGCAGGCCGACCTGGGTCGCCACGATGGCGATATCGTCGCGGATCGGCTTGATGCTGGTGCCGGCATTCTCGGCAAACTTGATCCAGCCCTTGTGGCTCTTGAGCTTGCCCACCTTGCCGAGCCATTGCGGATCAAGCTCGTTATTCTCGTATTGCTTGAGGAATTCCTCACGCGGAATCTTGTAGCCCTCGGCCAGCCGCAGCAGGCGGCCTTCCAGCATCATCAGCTTCTTGTTGTGGCTGTAGAGGCTTTCCACCAGGCTTTCGATGCGGTTGTTGTTGAGATGCACCGATTCCATCAGCCGCACCATCTCATGCTTCAGCTTGGCGTAGGACTTGTCCTTCTTGGCATCGGCATCGGCATGCACCAGGGCGGCTTGCAGGCGCTCTTCCTGGGTCTTTTGCAGCTTCTTGTAATGCTTGGCGATGGCGTCAAAGGCTTCCAGCACCTGCGGCTTGAGCTGCGCTTCCATGGCGGCGAGCGACAGGTTGGCCTCGTCGTCCTCGTCCATTTCCTCGGGCCCGGCAATCACGCCATCGGCCAGCACGGTGCCTGGCGCCACGGCCACGGCAGCCGGCTTGGTGCCGTCGCCCTTCACCATGATGCCCTTGACCGGGCCGCCCGGCTGCGGCGCCTCGGGCTTGGCCGGGGTCTTGAACTCGGCCTTCATCTCCGCCTTCACCGTGGCCGGTGCAGCGGCTTCCTCGTCTTCTTCCTCCAGCGCCGGATCAGGCCCGGCACCGCCGCCCATGGTGGCTTCCAGATCCACCACATCGCGCAGCAGCAGGCGGCCTTCCACCAGTTCGTCGCGCCAATGCACAATCGCCTGGATGGTCAGCGGGCTTTCGCAGATCGCGCCGATCATCTTCTCGCGGCCGGCCTCGATGCGCTTGGCGATGGCGATTTCGCCCTCGCGTGACAGCAGCTCCACCGAACCCATTTCGCGCAGATACATGCGCACCGGATCGTCGGTGCGGTCGGCTTCGGCCTTCGGGCCGGCGGTTTCGCCGGCTTCGGCCTCGCCCTCGGCTTCGGCTTCTTCCTTTTCCGGCGCGGCGTCTTCCTGCTCTTCCGATTCAACGATGGTCACGCCCATCTCGGACAGCATGGCCATGGTGTCCTCGATCTGCTCGGAGGAAACCTGCTCGGGCGGCAGCACCGCGTTGATCTCGTCATAAGTGACATAGCCGCGCTCCTTGGCGCGGGTCAGCATGCGCTTGATGGCCGCCACCGATGCGTCGATCAACGGCGTATCGGCCGTGTCTTCCTTTTCAGGAGCTTCGTTGGCATCCGGTGCCGCTGCTTGTTTCGCCATGCCGCTTCCTAACGCATCGCCCGGCTCGTGTGAGCGGGTCGTTCAAAAACACACAGAGCCGCCCCGCGAGGAACGGCTCCCATTTGATCACTCATTCCTCGTCCGAGGCCGATACCAGGCTTCGGGCGGCGCCCACTTCCGCCTGCAAGGCCGAAAAACGGCGCCAGGCATCCGGGCTCATATCATCGGCGAGTTCCGCCTGCGCGGCCGCCAGTTCCTTCTCCAGCTCGGTCAACCGATAACGCTGCACGGCCTGGAACCAGCCTCTCTCAACCTTGTCGCGCGGGGTCTCGGCGCGCGTGAACGGCTCAAAGACCCGGTATTCCTCACCGAATACGAGGTCGAGCTGGTCAGCGAGGCCCTGGCCCAACAGATGGGATGCCAGTCCCTCGCCGTCAAGACCAGGATGGCGGGACGCTTCTTCTAGAATCCGGGTCTTGAGGCTGTCAAGTACAGGATTCGGGAATGTCAACCGCGCCGCCGTCTCGGCATGGTCGTCAACCAGCCAGGGATGGCGCAACAGACCCAGCAGAATGGCTTTTTCCCGGCGATCCGGGGCTTCCGTGGGCGGCGCGGTCTCGCCGATCAGGCGGCCGAAGCCGGGCCGGCCGCCGGTCCAGCGTTCTCCCGGCCGGCCACCCCAGGCGCCGGGTTTGAACTGGCCGGGGCCAAATTGGCCCAGGCCGGAAGCCCGATTCGGCCGCGCCGGAGCAAACAGGCCGCGCAACCGCTCGCGCAGGTGGTCGCGATAATGGCTCTGCACGCCAGGGTGTTTGATGCGGAAAGCGGCTTCCTTGAGGGTGTTTTCCAAGGCGGCCCGGCGTTCCGGCGTATCAATCGGCTGGCCCTCGGTTTCCTTGCGCCATAGCATTTCCGCCAGCGGCAGCGCCTGGGCCAGCACAGCTTCCATTGCCGCCGCACCCTGGCTGCGTACCAGATCGTCCGGGTCCTGTCCGGCCGGCAGCAGGGCAAAACGCAAGGATTTGCCCGGTTCCAGCAGCGGCAGGGCGCGGTCCACGGCGCGCAGGGCGGCTTTCAGGCCGGCCTTGTCGCCGTCAAAACACAGGATCGGCTCGGCAGCCAGGCGCCACAGCAGGCCGATCTGTTCCTCGGTCAGCGCCGTGCCCAGCGGGGCCACGGCATGATTGAAGCCGGCCTGGGCCAGCGCAATCACGTCCATATAGCCTTCCACCACCAGCACCGTGCCGGCCTCGCGCGCTGCCTCACGGGCGATGGCGATATTGTAAAGCGTGTGGCTTTTGTGAAACAGCGGCGTCTCGGGCGAGTTGAGATACTTGGCCGGCGCAGCCGGATCGAGCGCCCGGCCGCCAAAGGCGATGGTGCGGCCGCGTCGGTCGGCGATTGGAAACATCACCCGGTTGCGAAAACGGTCATAGCTCGGGCCGCCGTCATCCGGCTTGATCAGCATGCCGGCTTCAACCAGCAAAGCTTCCGGGATATTACGCGCCAGCATGGCTTCCTTCAGCGCGGTGCGGCTGGATGGTGCATAACCCAGGCGGAAACGCTCGATGGTGGCCGCAGTCAGGCCGCGCCGCTCGATATAGGCTTTCGCCTCGCGGCCCACGGCGGCCTGGAATTGCGCCTGGAACCATTTGGCGCATTCCTCCAGCGCGCTGGATAGCGATGCCGCCTGCTGGTCGCGCTGGCGATCCTCGGGCCTTTGCTGCGGCACTGCCAGCCCGGCTTCGCCGGCCAGTTGCTCAATGGCCTCGGGGAAGGACAGCCCGCTTTTGGCCTTGAGAAATTCGATGGCATCGCCATGCGCGCCACAGCCGAAACAATGGTAATGGTCGTCGTAGACGTGGAAAGAGGGCGTCTTTTCATTATGGAACGGGCAGAGGCCCAGATAGTCGCGGCCGCGCTTGGTCAGCCGCACATGGCGACCGATCAGCGCCGGCAGCGACAGCCGGTTGCGCAGTTCTTCAAGAAACGACTCGGGAAATTGGGCCATGGCCTGCCCATTCTACACCCTTATGACAGCAGCCCCTTGAGCACGGCCGAGGCTTTGCCAAAATCCATCTGGCCAACATATTTGGCCTTCAGCACGGCCATCGCCTTGCCCATATCCTTGATGCCGGTGGCGCCCACTTCGGCAATGGCGGCGCGGGCGGCAGCCTCGATCTCTTCCGGCTCCATCTGCTTGGGCAGGAACGATTCGATGATGGTGATTTCCTGTTTTTCCTGGTCCACCAGATCCGGGCGGCCACCCTGTTCATAGGCGGTGATCGATTCGCGGCGCTGCCGCACCATGGTTTGCAGCATCGCCAGAATATCCTGTTCAGGGATGCCGGTGCGGTCGGCGCCATCGGTGCGGGCGTTGATATCGCGGTCCTTCAGCGCGGCCAGGATCAGCCGCAAGGTGCTGGTGCGGCGGGCATCTTTGGCTTTCATCGCTTCTTTCAGCGCAGAGTTCAGCGCATCGCGCAGCATGGTACGTCCCCCGGGAATCCGTAATCGTGAAAGGGGCGAGCATACTCGAAGCGTCGATTTGACGCAAAAACAATAAGCTGTTGATAAGTCTAATTGTTTCGATACAAGTTGCGACTTGACGGAATGGCCGGATTTGCTATGGTCCGGCCCCGGTCGGCGGGGCTGGTGCCAGTCCGCAGCCGCTCATCCACAACACGGGCCCGAAACTCCCGGAGGCGCGGTACAGATTACCCGCTCCGGCAGCTTCCTGCGGCCCAAAAGTCATGCTTGCCGGCATGGCGCAGCACCAGATGGAGTACCGGACATGTCGCCCCAGCCGAACGATCCGTCGATGCCGCAACCAGGGCTGACGGGAATCGTCGTTCTGGCCGATGGCAGTGTTTTCCACGGCCATGGCCTCGGCGCCGAAGGCGTGGCCGAAGGTGAAATCTGCTTCAACACCTCTATGACCGGCTATCAGGAAATCCTTACCGATCCTTCCTATGCCGGCCAGATCATCACCTTCACCTTTCCGCATATCGGCAATACCGGCACCAACCCGGAAGATATCGAAACCCAGGGCATCGCCGCACGCGGCCTGATCCTGCGCGCGCCGATCACCGGGCCGTCGAATTTCCGCAGCGACCACCATCTCGACACTTGGCTCAAGGCGCGCAACCTGGTGGGTATTTCCGGCATCGACACGCGGGCGATGACGCGGCGTATCCGCGACCTTGGCGCGCCCAATGGCGTGATCGCCTTCCGTCGCGACGGCAAGTTCGACATCGCCGCCCTGACCGCGCAGGCCAAGGCCTGGCCGGGCCTGGAAGGCATGGACCTGGCCAAGGAAGTGAGCTGCCGCCAGACCTATGGCTGGGATGAAACGCTGTGGACGCTGGGCAAGGGCTACGGCAAGCTGGAAAACCCGAAATTCCACGTTGTGGCGCTGGATTTCGGCATCAAGCGCAACATCCTGCGTAATCTGGCCAATCTGGGCTGCCGCGTCACCGTGTTGCCGGGCGATGCCACGGCCGATGACGTGTTGCGGCACCAGCCCGATGGCGTGTTCCTGTCCAACGGCCCGGGCGATCCGGCGGCCACCGGCGAATATGCCGTGCCGACGATCCGCAAGCTGGTGGAGAGCGGCAAGCCGGTTTTCGGCATCTGCCTCGGCCACCAGATGCTGGCGCTGGCGCTGGGCGGCCGCACCGCAAAGATGGAGCGCGGCCATCGCGGCGCCAACCATCCGGTGAAGGACCTGGAAACCGGCAAAGTGGAAATCACCAGCCAGAATCATGGTTTCTGCGTGGTGGAGGAAAGCCTGCCGGCGAATGTGGTGCGCACCCATGTGTCGTTGTTCGACGGCTCGAATGAAGGCATCAAGCTGACCGACAAGCCGGTCTTTTCGGTGCAATACCACCCCGAAGCCTCGCCCGGCCCGGAAGACAGCCACTACCTGTTCCAGCGCTTTGTTGATCTGATGGAGCTGGCGCGGTGAAAACCGCCGCCCACATCGCCCCCTCTGGGGACGACTCTCTTAAAAGGGCGTCATGCGCGGACTTGATCCGCGCATCTTTGCCATGGGATGCCCGGGTCAAGCCCGGGCATGACGAAAAACGTGGATATGTCGCCTTGAGTGCCGCCAGCCACGCCGATGGCGCCAATACGCTAATTCAGCAGGTTTCCCATGCCTAAACGCACCGATATCAAAAGCATCCTCATCATCGGCGCCGGGCCGATTGTGATCGGCCAGGCCTGCGAATTCGACTATTCCGGCACCCAGGCCTGCAAGGCTTTGCGCGAGGAAGGCTACCGGGTCATCCTGATCAATTCCAACCCGGCCACGATCATGACCGATCCGGGCCTGGCTGATGCCACCTATGTCGAGCCGATCACGCCCGAGATTGTGGCCAAGATCATCGAGAAGGAGCGGCCCGACGCGCTGCTGCCGACCATGGGC
>DLGP01000102.1:0-267 GCA_002482765.1 Alphaproteobacteria bacterium UBA7691 | reverse complement strand
GACCGCGCTGAACACGGCGATGAAGCTGGCCGAGGAAGGTGTGCTGGAGAAATTCGGCGTCAAGCTGATCGGCGCCAGCCGCGAGGCCATCGCCATGGCCGAGGACCGCGAATTGTTCCGCCAGGCGATGAACCGCATCGGCCTCGACATGCCGAAATCGGCCACTGCGCATACCTTGGACGAAGCCCGCGCCGTGCTGGCCGAAACCGGCCTGCCATCGGTGATCCGGCCCAGCTTCACACTCGCCGGCACCGGCGGCGGCATTGC
>DLGP01000077.1:804-4321 GCA_002482765.1 Alphaproteobacteria bacterium UBA7691 | reverse complement strand
ATCAGCACAATCGGCTTGTGGCCGCATTGTTGCAGCCGGCGCAGCATCATGATCGACAGCAGATGGCCGGCATGCAGGCTCGGGCCGGTGCAATCATAGCCGACATAGGCGGTGATGCCGGCCGGCTGCGCCGCCTTGGCGTCCAGGCTGGAAGGTTCGGTGCATTGATGCAGATGGCCGCGTTCCACCATCATGCGCAGAAAGTCGGATTTGTACTCGATCATGGTTGCCACCAATACTGCCGTTAAAAGCGGCGTTGGTTTAGCATAGGCCCGCCTGTAAGCCTAGCGATGGAGTTCCTGACTTGTCCCAGCTGCCCTGGATGATCGGCCTGATGAGCGGCACGTCGATGGATGGCATCGATGCCGCCCTGCTGCGCAGCGATGGCCGTGACATTGCCGGCTTCGGCGCGGCCTTGACCCTGCCCTATCCGGATGCGCTGCGCGATCGTATCCGTGCCGCCCTGGGCGAGGCCGGGCACGACACACCGGGGGTTTCCCGCGCCCTGGCCGAAGCCCATGCCGAGGCGGTGGCGCGGCTGCTGGATCAGGCCGGGCTGAAGCCGGCGGATGTGGCCTTGCTCGGCTTTCATGGCCATACCCTGCTGCATCGGCCGGAACGCGGCCGCACCTGGCAGGCCGGCGATGCCGGGCTGCTGGCGCGGCTGACCGGCATCACCACGGTGGCGGATTTCCGCGCCCAGGATGTGGCTTTGGGCGGGCAGGGCGCGCCGCTGGTGCCGCTCTACCATGCCGCCCTGGCGCGCTGGGCCGGCTTGGCGCCGCCTTTGCTGGTGCTGAATATCGGCGGTGTGGCCAATATCACCTATATCGGCGGGCCGCAGGATGCCGACCTGCTGGCCTTTGATACCGGGCCGGGCAACGCCCTGCTGGATGACTGGCTGCTGCGCCATACCGGTGAGCGGCTGGATGCCGGCGGCCGGCTCGGGGCGCAGGGCGAGGTGGATCAGCCCACTCTGGCGCGGCTGCTGGCGCATGGCTATTTTGCCGCCAGGCCGCCGAAATCGCTCGACCGCGACGATTTTTCCGCCGCTGCGGTGGCGCATCTGTGGCCGGCATCCGGCGCCGCCACGCTCACCGCCTTTACCGCGGCGGCGGTGGCACGAGCTCTGGACCATCTGCCGGCGCGACCGCTGCGCTGCCTGGTCACCGGCGGCGGCCGGCATAATGCCACCATGATGCGGGAACTGGCCGAGCGGCTGGCCATGCCGGTGCAGCCGGTGGAGGCGGTCGGCTGGCGCGGCGATGCGCTGGAGGCGGAAGCCTTCGCCTATCTGGCGGCACGGGCCGCGGCCGGCCTGCCGCTCAGCCTGCCCGGCACCACCGGCGTGGCCTATCCGGCCAGCGGCGGGCGGGTTTACCATCCGGCCCGGAATGGCTCGTGAATGACGCTGCCTATTTCCTCGTTCGGGATGAATTGAAGCTTGCAAAACACCTATCGGGAGGGGAAGCTCTCAAAAGGGAATTTGGGGGCGATATGCGCGCAATTCTATTGGCGGTGAGTCTGGCGCTGCTTTCGGGCTGCGTCACGAATGTCACATTTCCCTCGGCTCAGTATGCAACGCGAAATACTCCGCCGCAGAAGGTCATCGGATATTTGGCCAAGCCGGCTGGTCCGGGTCCATTTCCGGCGGTGATTCTGTTGCATGATTGCGGCGGTCTCACGCAATCGGAAAAAGACGACTGGCCAGCATATTTTACTGCGAATGGCTACGCCACCCTGGCAATAGACACCTTCGGCTCGCGCAACGCGGGGCGCTGTCCGGGTGCGTATGGATTGGGCACCGCCATGATCCCGGATGCCTATGGTGGTTTGGACTATCTTGCGAGCCTGCCGGAAATTGATGCCAGCCGTGTCGCGGCGATGGGCTTTTCCCTGGGCGCATTCGCCATTCCGGCTTTCACGGGGGATGGGTCGACGATGCAAAGTCCTGGCGGCAGGAGTTTTCGCGCCGGCGTCGCTGTTTACGGATCCTGCGCGGTCTCCGCGCCGCCGAAAATCCCCCTGCTTCAGATCATCGGCGACAAGGATTACAACTCCAAAGCCTGCCCGAAGCAGGCCATTCCCAATCTGACCACCAGCATCATCGCCGGGGCAACGCATGGCTTCGACGACCCAAGCCTGGCCAGAATGCAGATTGTCACGGGCGGACATGCCGCGATCTATAGCAGAGCCGCGACGAACGAAGCGCACGAACTGGCTCTGCGGTTCTTGAACCACAATATGCAGTAGCGCCGACGAAAGAAGGCCCCTCTGAAGTCGGGGTTAAGTCTGGTTGCTTCTGCCGCTATTCGGCCCGGGGCGCGGACCGGTGGAAGCAGCGAGGGCGGCCTTGATGTATTTGTCGGCGGCGCTGGTCAGGTCGTCGAGCTTGCCTTCGAAGAAATGGTCGGCGCCCGGCACTTTCCTGTAGTCGATCTTGATGCCCTTTTGCAGCGACAGGCGTTGCGCCAGCTTAGCCACGTCATTCTCCGGCACGATCTTGTCATCGGTGCCCTGGATGATCAGGCCCGAGGACGGGCAGGGTGCCAGGAAGCCGAAATCAAACATGTTGGCCGGCGGTGCCACCGAGATGAAGCCATCAATCTCCGGCCGCCGCATCAGCAACTGCATCGAAATCCAGGCGCCAAACGAGAAGCCGGCGATCCACACGGCGGAGGCATTGGCATTGACGCCCTGGAGCCAATCGAGCGCCGAGGCGGCATCCGACAATTCGCCCTCGCCATGATCATAGACGCCCTGGCTGCGGCCAACGCCACGGAAGTTGAAGCGCAACACCGAGAAGCCGCGTTTGGCGAAAACGTGGAACAGGTTGTAGACCACCTTGTTATTCATCGTGCCGCCATATTGCGGATGCGGATGCAGAATCAGGGCGATCGGCGCGTTGACCTCCGAGCCATGCTGGTACCGGCCTTCCAGGCGTCCATCAGGACCGGGAAAAATGACGTCAGGCATGATCTGGGTTCTTCGGAGGCTGGTGTTACATTAAGAGATTGAAAGCAGCGGGATTTTACCATAAGCCGCAGGTCGAGATTCAAGCTAAAAACGCGCCCCCGAAAGATTGTTGCCGGGAATACCGCAGGAAAGCCACCGTGAGCCGCAGCCCGCTTTACCTCGATCACAACGCCACCGCGCCCATGCGGCCGGAGGCGCGCGAGGCCATGCTCGCAGCCCTGGCAGAACCCGGTAACCCTTCGTCTATACACGCTTTCGGGCGTCGGGCGCGGTCGCGGATGGAGGCGGCGCGGGCGGCTGTGGCCGCCCTGGTTGGCGCCGAACCGGCGGAGATTCTGTTCACCTCCGGCGGCACTGAGGCGAATAACCTTGCCCTAGCGGCAACCCCGGCCGCCAGCCTGATTGTCTCGGCCCTGGAGCACGACTCGGTGCTGGCCCCGGCCCGAGTCGGGGCGGAAAAGCTGCCCGGCCGACCAGTTTACACCCTGCCGGCTTTGCCCAGCGGCTTGATCGACCTGGCGGCGCTGGAGCGCCTGCTGGC
>DLGP01000077.1:550-717 GCA_002482765.1 Alphaproteobacteria bacterium UBA7691 | reverse complement strand
AATAACGAAACCGGCGTGGTGCAGCCGGTGGCCGAGGCGGGCGAAATGGTGCGGGCAGCGGGTGGCCTGCTGCTGGTGGATGCGGTGCAGGCGGCGGGCAAGCTGGCGCTGGATTTCTCGCGCCTGCAAGCCGATATGATGAGCCTGTCCGGCCACAAGCTGGGCGG
>DLGP01000077.1:0-463 GCA_002482765.1 Alphaproteobacteria bacterium UBA7691 | reverse complement strand
GCCGCCGTGCCGGCACCGAAAACCTGGCCGGGATTGCCGGCTTTGGCGCTGCGGCGGCGGCTGCCCGGCGCGATCTGGGCCGCATGGCCGATCTGGCTGCCATGCGCGATGCTTTTGAGGCAACCATCCGCGCCGCCTGCCAGGAGGTTGTGGTGCATGGCGCCTCGGCACCCCGGCTGCCGAATACCAGTTGCCTGGGCATGCCCGGCGTGGCGGCGGAATTGCAGGTGATGGCGTTTGATCTGGCCGGCATCGCGGTTTCGGCCGGCGCCGCCTGTTCCTCCGGCAAGATGCGGCCGAGCCATGTGTTGCAGGCCATGGGGCAGAGCGAGCAGGCGGCGCGCGAGGCGGTGCGGTTCAGCTTCGGCTGGACCAGCCAGCCGGAAGATGCCGGCCGCGCCGCCCAGGCCTGGATCGCGCTCTATCGCCGCAAGCGGGGCTAGGTCGTGTGGACTCTAGGGAT
>DLGP01000166.1 GCA_002482765.1 Alphaproteobacteria bacterium UBA7691 | reverse complement strand
GATGAAGGTGGCGCTGGCGCTGCTGCCCAGCCTGAAACTGGCCGGCAATGCCAAAATCCTCACCATCTCCAGCCGCATGGGCTCGATTGCGCTCACCGCCGGCGGCAATTATGTCTACCGCTCGTCAAAGGCCGGCGTGAATGCCGCCATGCATGCGCTGGCGCTGGATCTCAAGCCGCAGGGCGTGATTTCGCTGCTGGCGCATCCGGGCTGGGTGCGCACCGATATGGGCGGTTCGGGTGCCGATATCTCGGTGCAGGAAAGTGTTGCCGGGCTGACCCAGGTGGTCGAACGCGCCGGCCCCGCCGATTGTGGCAAATTCTTCAATTACGACGGCGCCGAACTGGCCTGGTAAGCGGAGCATAGCATGAGCAGGACCATCGTTATCACCGGCGGCAGCCGCGGCATTGGCCGCGCCGTCGCCCTGCTGGCGGCCAAGCGCGGCTGGGCCATGGGGATCAATTATGCCAGCAATGCCAAGGCGGCGCTGGAAACCGTGGCGGCGGTGAAGGCGGCCGGCGGCAAGGCGATCTCGGTCAAGGGCGACGTGGCCGTGGAAGCCGATGTGGTGGCGATTTTTGATNNCCACCGAAAAGGCTTTTGGCCGCATTGATGGCCTGGTCAACAATGCCGGTGTGGTGGCGCCCACCGCTGATCTGGTGGATATGCCGCTGGAGCGCCTGCGCCGGGTGTTTGATACCAACGTGCTCGGTGCCGTGCTCTGCGCCCGCGAGGCGGCGCGCCGCATGGCAAAAAGCCGCGGCGGCAAGGGCGGCGGCATCGTCAATCTGTCCTCGGCGGCGGCTCGGCTCGGCTCGCCCAACCTGTTCGTGGATTACGCCACCTCCAAGGGCGCCATTGATACGCTCACNNAGCACGGCCCGCGGCGGCCGGGGCGGCGTCATCGTCAACATTTCCTCCATGGCAGCCGTGATCGGTGGGCCGAACGAATATGTCGACTATGCCGCCTCGAAGGGCGCCATCGACACATTCACCATCGGTCTTTCGAAGGAAGTTGCCGGTGAGGGCATCCGCGTCAATGCCATCCGCCCCGGCATTATCGAAACTGATATCCACGCCTCGGCCGGCGAGCCGGATCGCGCCGCACGCCTCGGCCCCACCGTGCCGCTCGGCCGTTCCGGCAGCGCCGAGGAAGTGGCGGAAGCCATTATCTGGCTGCTGGAGGACAAAGCCTCCTATGTCACCGGCGCCATCCTGGACGTGGCCGGCGGGCGCTGAAACCGGCATGCGCGCCACCAACCCAGTCGTCATGCGCGGACTTGATCCNNGCTTCGGGCGGCTCGCCCGACCGCGCCCATCGCATGGCACCCATGGTGCCGATGCAGCGCCCGGGTCGGCCCGATGAAGTCGCCGATGCGGTGATGTTTCTGCTTTCCGACCAGGCCTCCTACATGACCGGGGCCATATTGAATGTGAGCGGCGGCCGGTAGCCGCCGAAATCGAGGATAGATCCATGTCTACATATGATGTCATCGTCATCGGCAGCGGCCCCGGCGGCTATGTCGCCGCNNGTCATGCGCGGACTTGATCCGCGCATCTCGCTCCAGTGGGAAAATGCCTACAAAACGGCTAAAAACGGGATGCCCGGGTCAAGCCCAGGCATGACGATGGTGAGAGGATAGGTTTGATCGCCGGGATATTCCAGCAGCGCTGATTTCGCGTTTCGTCAAGGCGCGAAATTCCAAAATCGCAGCAATACCGCGTCTTCCAACGCTTGACAGAAATTAAACCCAACAGCCGTGGCCTGCGTGTACCGTAAATGCCTGGATCGCAGTAGTAAGCCAGCTCTGTCTCGTCGATGATTATGTCGGATTGGCCTCAGCGCGGCGGCAGCAGGCGCTGTGGGTCGAGGCGCACGTCAAACCAGTTGACGCGCCAGTCGAGATGCGGCCCGGTGGCGCGGCCGGTGGCGCCGACAATGCCGATCTGCTCGCCCTGGCGCACGCGCTGGCCCACTTTCACATCCAGCCGTGCCAGATGTGAATAGGCGCCGTTGATGCCGTGGCCGTGGTCGATGATCACGGTGCCGCCGGTGTAATACACATCTTTATCGGCGAAGGTGACGATGCCGGCCGTGGAGGCGCGCACCGGTGTGCCGGTCGGCGCCGCGATATCCAGGCCAAAATGCGGCTGGCGCGGTTCGCCATTCAGGATGCGCTGGCTGCCATACACGCCGCTGACCGGGCCATCGGCGGGCCAGACCCAGCCGCCGAGATAATCCAGGCTGGCTGAATTGATCTTGCGCGCTTCGGCGATGCGGGCATTCTCACGCTTGATACGCTCCAGCAGCGCGGCCGGTGGTGTCACCTGGGCCGGCGGCAGGCCGTCAATGCGCTGGATGTCGTATTGCCGTTTGGTGATGCTGAGCGGCACGCTGCTTTCGCTGCCATCCTGGCGCCGCAAAACAAAAACCTGGCTGGCGGCCTCGTCGCGGCCAAAGCCGAACACAAATTCACCCTGCGGGCCGAGACTGATCGGCCGCTCGCCAAGGCGTAATTGCAGGCCAGGCAGCAAGTTGGGCGCAGCGCGGCCCAGCACCATGCCGCCCTGGCTGAAATCACCCCGCCAGGTGATGCCCGGTGGTGGCGCATTGGCTGCCTCGCTGGCCCGGGCAAGGCCGGGCGCCAGCAGCAGAGCCGTGAAGGGCAGGGCAAATAGCAGCGGGCGGCGAGACAACATGGTCAGTTCAATCAATACGCTGGCCGCGAATGCCCTGCAACGCGGCGGCGGCATTGACATAAGCCTGCTGGCGCTCGGCATTCCAGTAGCGCAGCCGTTCCAGGTCAATGCGTAACCCGGTGACGGCACAGGTGACATACCGCCCCGGCACAATCACCTGATAGCCAGACATCGAATAATGCAGCCTGGCCTCGCCATCGCGGCTGCCGAAGGATGGGATCATGTCAGAATAGCTCCTCTTGCTGCGCCGGGTTGCCGGCCTTGGCGCCGCCGCGCCGCCGTGCCTCGCCATCCACCACGGCATTGCGGCGGCCATCACGCAACTCAATGGCGATGCTGCTGCCCGGGCTGAGCGCGGCGGCGCTTTGCACGGCGCGGCCGGTTTCATCCAGGATCACGGCATAGCCGCGCGCCAGCACATTGCGGTAGCTCAGGCTTTCCAGCAGCTTGGCCTGCTGTTGCAAGGCGCGGCCGGCCAGATCGGCGCGTTGCGCCACGGCGCGGCGCAGCCGGGCCAAGCTGTCATCCAGGCGGCGGCGATAATCGCGGGTCTCGCGCCGCAGCAGCCCGGGCTGCAATTTGGCGAAGCGGGTTTCCATGCGGGCGCGCTGGGCATTGATGCCGACATGCAGCGCATACCGTAGCCGCTCGGCCAGATCGTCAAAACGCTGCTGCGCCTGGGCCAGTTGCTCGCGCGGGCCGCGCAGGCCACGCGCCAGGCCGTCAAGCTGGCGGCGCTTATCGGTGGCCAGCCGCGCCATGGAGCGGCGCAGGCGATCATCCAGCCCGGCGACATCCTGCAACAATTCCAGCCGCACCGGCACGGCCATTTCGGCAGCGGCGGTGGGGGTGGGGGCGCGGCGGTCGGCGGCAAAATCGATCAGCGTGGTGTCGGTCTCATGCCCCACCGCCGAGATCAGCGGAATGGTCGAGGCGGCCGCGGCACGCACCACATTTTCCTCGTTGAAGGCCATCAGGTCTTCCAGGCTGCCGCCGCCCCGCGCCACGATCAGCAGGTCGGGCCGTGGCACCAGGCCATGCTGTGGCAGCGCGTTGAAACCCTGGATGGCGCGGGCCACCTGGTCGGCAGCGCCTTCACCCTGCACCAGCACCGGCCAGACCAGCACGCGGGTGGGGAAACGGTCGGCCAGGCGATGCAGGATATCGCGGATCACCGCACCGGTGGGCGAAGTGACCACGCCGATGACACGCGGCAGATAGGGCAGGGCGCGCTTGCGCTCGGTGGCGAACAGGCCCTCGGCCGCCAGCTTCTGCTTGCGCTGCTCCAGCAACGCCATCAGCGCGCCGAGGCCCGCCAGTTCCATACGCTCCACCACCATCTGGTATTTTGAGCGTCCGGGATAGGAGGTCAGCTTGCCGGAGCAGATCACTTCCATGCCGTCTTCGGGCCGCAGGCCGAGGCGGCCGGCCTGGCCTTTCCAGCACACGGCATCCAGCAGCGAATCACTGTCTTTCAGCGCAAAATAAAGATGCCCGGAGGCGGCGCGTTTGAAGCCGGAAATCTCGCCGCGCACACGCACCCAGCCGAAACTTTCCTCGATGCTGCGTTTCAGCCGCAACGAGAGTTCGGTAACAGTGAATTCGGGCACGTTGCCGCGCCCGGCCTCGGGTGATTCGCTCATGCGGCAGGCCTTGCTTCCGGGGCCGGCATGATACAAAGATTGCCGCCATTCCGATAGAGACCGAACAACAGGTGAATCCGATGAATCTGCTGGTGGTGGGTTCGGGCGGCCGCGAGCATGCCCTGTGCTGGAATCTGGCCGCCTCGCCGCTGGTCAACAAGCTGATCTGCGCGCCGGGTAATGCCGGCATAGCGGCGGTGGCCAGCTGCCGCCCGGTCGGGGTTGGCGATCTAGACGGCCTGCTGCAACTCTGCCGCGACGAACATATCGATTTTGTTGTTGTCGGCCCGGAAGTGCCGCTGGTGCTGGGGCTGGTGGATAAGCTGGAAGCCGCCGGCTTCGGCTGTTTCGGCCCCAATGCCGCCGCTGCCCGGCTGGAGGGTTCCAAGGGCTTCATGAAGGATATCTGCGCCAAATACGGCATCCCCACGGCCTTTTATGGCCGTTTCGATGCACTGGCGCCGGCCGAAGCCTATATCCGCAAACATGGCGCGCCGATTGTGGTGAAGGCCGATGGCCTGGCCGCCGGCAAGGGCGTGACGGTGGCGATGACGCTGGACGAAGCACTGGAAGCGGTGCAGGGCCTGTTCACGCCAGCCGGCGCCGAAGTGGTGATCGAGGAATTCCTTGAGGGCGAGGAAGTGAGTTTCTTTGCCCTGGTGGATGGCAGGCATGCCCTGCCGCTGGCCTCGGCGCAGGATCACAAGCGGGTTGGCGATGGTGATAGCGGGCCGAATACCGGCGGCATGGGGGCTTATTCACCCGCCACCGTGCTGACGCCGGATTTGCAGCGCGTGGTGATGGATAGCATCATCAATCCCACCGTGGCGGCAATGCAGGCCGAAGGCGCGCCGTTCAAGGGTGTGCTGTTTGCCGGCCTGATGCTGACCAAGGATGGGCCGAAGCTTTTGGAATACAATGTGCGTTTCGGCGATCCGGAATGCCAAACCCTGATGCTGCGGCTGAAATCCGATCTGCTGCCGGCGCTGATTGCCGCGCGCGACGGCATGCTGAAGGATTTTGACCTGCGCTGGCATGATGAAGCCGCGCTCTGCGTGGTGATGGCCGGCAAGGGTTATCCGGGTGATCCGGCCCGGGGTGGCCTTATCAGTGGCCTGGACGCGGCGGCGGCGGTGCCTGGTGCTGCGGTTTTCCACGCTGGCACCAAACCCGGCGCCGATGGTGCCATCATCGCCGATGGCGGCCGTGTGCTGGGCGTTTGCGGCCTGGGCCGCGATGTGGCGGCAGCACAGGCCACGGCCTATGCGGCGGTGGGCAAGATTCAGTGGCAGGATGGTTTCTGCCGCTCGGATATCGGCTGGCGCGCTATTGCCCGAGAAAAGTCTGGTGCCCGCGAAAGTACTGCTGCACGCGAATGAACTCCGCAATCATAGACGGTTGCGCCCCCGGTGCCGGCTTGGGTATCGTTGGCCGGATACTTCAGGGGGAAACGAGTTATGAGTGACCAGGATCGTTTTGTCGGTACCATGCCAGTGCAGGAACGCCATCGTTTTGACGAAGGCGCGCTGGAGGTTTGGCTCAAGGCGAATGTGGAAGATTACCAAGGCCCGCTGGAAGTGCAGCAATTCAAGGGCGGGCAATCCAACCCCACCTTCAAGCTGATCACGCCGAACCGCAAATATGTGCTGCGCCGCAAGCCGCCGGGCAAGCTGCTGCCTTCGGCGCATGCGGTGGATCGTGAATATCGTGTGATCAAGGCTTTGGGCCAGACCGATGTGCCGGTGGCCAAGGCCTATGGCCTGTGTGAGGATGACAGCATCATCGGCACCGCCTTCTATGTGATGGATTGTGTTGAAGGCCGCATCTTCTGGGATCAGCGTCTGCCGGACCTGAACCGTGATGAACGCGGCCAGATTTTTGATGCCATGAACCGCACCATCGCCGCCCTGCACAAGGTGGATTATGCCGCCGTCGGCCTGGGCGATTTTGGCAAGCCGGGTGACTATTTCGCGCGCCAGATTGCGCGCTGGAGCAAGCAGTATAAGGCATCCGAAACCGAGCATATTCCGGCGATGGAAAAGCTGATCGAGTGGCTGCCGCAGAATATCCCGCCGGGCGACGAGGTTTCGGTTGTGCATGGCGATTACCGCATGGACAACATGATCTTCCATCCCACCGAGCCGCGTGTGGTGGCGGTGCTGGATTGGGAATTGTCCACCCTGGGGCATCCATTGGGCGATTTCAGCTATCACCTGATGAGCTGGCGTCTGGCGCCGGAAGTGTTTCGCGGCATCCAGGGCGTCGATTTTGCCGCACTCGGGATTCCCGATGAGGCGGAGTATTGCCGCCTGTATTGCCAGCGCACCGGCCGCGATGGCATTCCGCATCTGGAATTCTACATGGCCTATAACATGTTCCGTATCGCCGGCATTTTGCAGGGCATCATGGGCCGGGTGAAGGATGGCACCGCTGCCAGCGAACATGCGGTTGAATCCGGCAAGCGCGCCAAGCCGATTGCCGAGATCGCCTGGTCGGTGGTCGAAAGGCTCACTGGGGGGAAATGAGCCATGGTGGCGCCTGCCGAGCTGATGCCCGTACAGCCGCAACACCGGTTTGATGAAGCCAGACTGGCCGCGTATTTGCAGGCCAATCTGGCGGATTTCAGGCTGCCGCTGACGGTGAACCAGTTCAAGGGCAGCCAGGCCGCGCCCACTTTCCTGCTGCACAGCCCGGGGCAGAATCATGTGCTGCGCAAACGCCAGGTGGCCAAGAAGGGCAGCACGCTGGCGGAAAGTGTTGAGCGCGATTTTGCGCTCATCGGCAAACTGCATGCTGCCGGCTTGCCGATGGGCATGCCCCGGCTGGTCTGCCTGGATGACAGCGTGATCGGCACGCCGTTTTATCTGCTGGATTACATTGCCGGGCGGCATTTCCGCGATCCCAATCTGCCCGGCATGGATGCCAAGCAGCGCCAGGCGATTTATCTGGCGATGGCGCAGGCGATGGCGCAGGTGCATGGCCTTGATCCGCACAGCCTGGGCCTGCCAACCAATGGCGATGGCAGCGCCTATCTGGCGCGCCAGGTGGCGGCTTTGGTGCAGCAATATAATGCCAACCGCACCGAAGAGATTGGCGCCATGGCGCGGCTTTTGGATTGGCTGCCGGCCAATGTGCCGCAGGATGGCATGACCAGTCTGATGCACGGCAATTTCCGGCTCGACAATCTGGTGTTCCATCCCAGTGAATCGCGCGTGGTGGCAATGCTGGATTGGGATGTGGCCAGCATCGGCCATCCGCTTGCCGACCTGGCGATCAACTGCATGCCCTATCGTGTCACGATCCCCGGCATGGGCAGCCTACAGGGTGTTGACTATATCGATTCAGGCATTCCGGGCGAGCATGATTATGTTGCCGCCTATTGTGCGGCGCGCGGCATTGAAAGCATCGCGCATTGGAATTTTTTCCTCGCCTTTGCCCTGTTTCGCGTCGCCGTGATGGCGCAGGGCATCCACAAGCGCGGGCTGGAGCGTGGCCCGGCCACGCCCACCATCAAGGCTTATGCGGCGGTGGTGCGCTCGGTCGCCAACCAGGCCTGGAACCTGGTTGACGGTGGCGACGACTGAGCCTGTTTACCCCGCCAGGCCGCGGAAGCTGCGCAAGGCAAAATCGGCGGCGCGGCCAAAGATCGCGGCTTTCCACGGTGCCGTGTCGGTGTAGAAGGCATCGCGCAATTGCCGCTTGAGCTGCTTGCCGAGCGGCGAGTCCAGTTCGCCGCGCGCATGCAGCCAATGGTCGCCGCGCAAGGCATTCAGCACCTGCTGCACCGGCTGGGTGCCGTATTCCATCGCAATGGCCGTCACCTTCACGCTGGCCGGCAGATCAAGAAACGCTTCCGGCACGGTGCCGGTGACGCGGGCCGAGGTTGACGAGCCGTCATTCGGATTGGTGACATCGGCGCCATACCAGGCGCGGGCGCGATCAAGGCCGCCGGTCTTCTCGTCACGCGCCGGGCCGACATAGATTGGTTCGCCATAGCCCATCGGGCCAAGGCCGGTATGGTAATCCACGCTGCACAGCGCTTCGATGCCGGCCGGCACATGCTCGGCCAGGATGCGGCGGAAGGTGGCGTTTGACCAGGTTGGCGCGTTGCCGCCGAAGAACAGGCCATCGGCATGGCTGTATTGCCCGCCGGTGACGGCAGCCTGATAGGCCATCATGCCGTTTTGCTGCTGATAGGCCAGGATGCCACGATCAGCGGCGGCCTTGGCCGGCCCGTCCCAATCGGCCGGGATCAGCCAGTCATGCACATCGGCATAGGCCCGGTTCACCGGCAGCGGCGCGTTGAAATCCTGGAAATTACGGTTCAGGTCCACGTTATCCTCGGTCACCCGGCGCAGCCATGCAAAGCCATAAGGATTGATGGCGTGGATCATGATGATCTTGGTGTCGGGCGTGGCGGCTTCATACAGCCGCTCGGCAAAAAAGCCGACCTGGCAGCCCGAGCCGCAGAAACCTTCGGCGCCATGGGTGCCTGATGAAGTGAGGTAGACGCGCTTGGCATCGGCCGGGCCGAGGCAGGCCACGTCGGTGGTCAGCGGCCCGCCATCGGGCGTGCGCGCCTTGGGATTCTCGTAAGCGGTGAGCGTGGCACCGGCAGCGCGGGCCGAGGCGCGGAACTTGTCCCGCGCCTCGGCATAGCTGGCGGCGAAAAAGTCGGAAACGGTCATGGGGAAACTCGCTTTTTTTGTTTTCTTCTGATCCAGACCGTTTCCGGCCGACTTGTTACGGGCTTAGTTCCAGCGCTGCAATTCGAGGCGGCCGATCTGGTTGCGATGCACCTCATCCGGACCATCGGCAAAACGCAGCGTGCGTGCCTGGGCATAGGAATAGGCCAGCATCTGGTCGTCGGAAATGCCCGACGCGCCATGCACCTGCATCGCCCAGTCGATCACCTGGCAGGCCATGTTCGGCGCCGCTACCTTGATCATGGCGATTTCCTTGCGCGCCGCCTTGTTGCCCACGATATCCATCTTCCAGGCTGCATGCAGGGTCAGGAAGCGGGCCTGGTCGATCAGGATGCGGGCTTCGGCGATACGCTCCAGCGTCACCGTCTGCTCCGAGATCGGCTTGCCGAAAGCCACGCGGCTCTTGGCGCGCTTGCACATCTTCTCCAGGCTGCGCTCGGCCAGGCCGATCAGACGCATGCAATGGTGGATGCGGCCCGGGCCGAGGCGGCCTTGGGCGATTTCGAAGCCACGGCCTTCGCCCAGCAGCATGTTGCTGGCCGGCACGCGCACATTCTCGAACACCACTTCGCCATGGCCATGCGGCGCATCGTCATAGCCGAATACCGGCAGCATACGCACCACCTTCACGCCGGGCGTGTCACGCGGCACCAGGATCATGCTCTGCTGCATGTATTTGTTCGGATTGGCAGCGTCGGTCTTGCCCATGAAGATGATGATCTTGCAGCGCGGGTCGCCGATGCCAGAGGTCCACCACTTGCGGCCATTGATCACATAATGGTCGCCGTCGCGCTTGATCTCGGATTCAATGTTGGTGGCATCCGAAGAGGCCACCGCCGGCTCGGTCATGGCGAAGGCCGAACGGATTTCACCAGCCAGCAACGGCTCCAGCCACTGCTTCTTGTGCTCCTCGCTGCCGTAACGCTCGATGGTCTCCATGTTGCCGGTATCCGGCGCCGAGCAGTTGAACACTTCGGGCGCCAGGAACGAACGGCCCATGATTTCGCACAGGCTGCCATATTCGTGGTTCTTGAGGCCGGCACCGCGATGCGATTCGGGCAGGAACAGGTTCCACAGCCCCTGCGCCTTGGCCTTGGCCTTCAATTCCTCCACCACTGTGGTCGGTTCCCAGCGGTCGCCGGTGGCGATCTCGGCAAAGAAACGGTCCTCGTTCGGGTAGATATGGTCATCCATGAATTTGGAGACCTGCTCTTGCAGCGTTTTCACGCGGTCGGAAAAAGTGAAATCCATCTTGGTTGGTCCTTAGTTTGATAGTTAGCCGATAACGGTTGACGGAACGAGTTTACTCCCGCTTCCGGCCGCCGGATAGGGCCGTGTCGGCGTTCATCATAAGGATGATGGGTGGTAAAATGCTCAGCGCCGGGCGGCGAAAAAATCGCGCAGCAGGGTGGCGGCATCAGCGGCGGCAAGGCCGCCATAAACCTCCGGGCGATGATGGCAGCTTGGCTGGTTATACAGGCGTGGGCCGTTATCCACGGCGCCGCCCTTGGGGTCATCGGCGCCATAATACAGCCTTCGCAACCGCGCAAAGGAAATTGCTGCGGCGCACATAGGGCAGGGCTCAAGCGTTACATAGAGGTCGCAGCCGCCCAGGCGTTCCTGGCCCAGTTCGCTGGCGGCGCGGCGGATGGCCAGGATTTCGGCATGCGCCGTCGGGTCGTTCAGCGCCCGGGTCTCATTGCCGGCCCGTGCCACCACGCGGCCGCTCTGGCCTTCCACCAGCACGGCGCCCACCGGCACCTCGCCGCGCGCAGCGGCCAGCCGGGCCTGCTCAAGCGCCAAGTCCATGAAGCCGGAAAGTCGTTCCATGGCGCCAACCTGCGGGAGCCTGCGGGCGCCGTCAAGCGTCAATGATATGTCTTGCATAATACGTCTGGCGTATTATGTTGAGTGACATGATCAAAAGTTTCCGATGCAAGGAAACCATGGCGTTATTCAACGGCCAGAAGACGCGCCGATTTGAAGCCATCAAGGTGGTCGCGTTTCGGCGCCTTGATATGCTGAATGCTGCTATGGCGCTTAACGATCTGCGCGAACCACCAGGAAATCGCCTGGAGGCATTAAAAGGCAATCGGCGCGACCAGCACAGCATCCGGATCAACGATCAATGGCGAATCTGCTTTGTTTGGCGCGATGGCGCCGAAGATGTGGAAATTGTTGATTATCATTAGGAGCTTGCCATGCGTATCACCACTCATCCTGGCGAAATACTGCGCGAGGAATTCATGTTGCCGCTGGGCTTGAGCGCCAATGCGCTGGCGCTGGCCTTGCGGGTGCCGGCCAATCGTATCGGCGCCATAATCCGCCAGGACACCCCCCGTGCCGTAACAGCAGATACGGCCATGCGGCTGGCGCGTTATTTCAACACCACGCCGCAATTCTGGATGAACCTGCAAAGCGCTTATGACCTCTCTATGGCCCAGGTAAAGTTGCAGGCCGCCATTGAGCGTGACGTGCGGCCTCGTGCTGCTTGAGCGGTTTCTGCCCGCAGCCTATAACCACGCCATGACCAGCAAGTCCCCGGCGCCCCTGATTGGCCTCACCCTGGATTCGGAACAGCCCGGCGGCTATTCGAAATTCCCCTGGTATGCCTTGCGGCAGAATTACTGTTCGGCGGTAAGCCAGAGCGGCGGCGTGCCGCTGGTGCTGCCGCATGAGCCTGTGGCGGTGGCGCGCTATGTTGATCTGCTGGATGGCCTGATCGTTACCGGCGGCGCCTTCGATGTTGATCCGGCCCTGTTCGGCGCCGAGGCCAAGCATGCCAGCGTCACCACCAAGGATGCGCGCACGCAGTTTGAATGGGCGATTCTCAAGGGCATGCTGGCGGCCAACAAGCCGGTTTTCGGCATCTGCGGCGGCCAGCAATTGCTCAACGTGGTGCTGGGCGGCACGCTGATCCAGCATATCCCCGATGCGGTGCCGGATGCCCTGGCGCATGAACAGCCCAATCCGCGCGACCAGGCCGGCCATGAGGTGCGGATCTCGCCGGGCAGCCGGCTGCATGCCATTGTGGGCGCCGAAACCCTGCCGGTGAATTCGGCGCATCATCAGGCGGTGGCGCAGGTGGCGCCTGGCGCGGCGTGCAATGCCGTGGCGCCGGATGGTGTGATCGAGGGGATCGAACATCCGGATTACCGTTTTTGCATCGGGGTGCAATGGCACCCGGAATTTTTCATCTCGCAAGGCGACCGCGCGCTTTACGCCGCCTTCATTGCCGAGGCCGCCAGATCATGACCGAGACAGCTAAAAAAGACGGCGCCAAGGACGGTGAGCGCATCGCCAAAAGGCTGGCTCGCGCCGGGCTGTGTTCGCGCCGCGATGCCGAACGCTGGATCGCCGAAGGCCGCGTGATGGTGAATGGCCGCATCCTGGATACGCCGGCCGTGGTGGTGAGCGAGGCGGATCGTATCGTGGTGGATGGCAAGCCGCTGGCGGCGCCGGAGCGCACCCGTTTGTGGCTGTTCCACAAGAAGCGCGGCCTGATGACCACACATCGTGACCCGCAGGGCCGCCCCACGGTGTTTGAAAGCCTGCCGGAAGACATGCCGCGCGTGATCTCGGTCGGTCGGCTGGATTTCAATTCCGAGGGCCTGCTGCTGCTGACCAATGATGGCGCGCTGGCGCGCCGGCTGGAATTGCCCAGCACCGGCTGGCTGCGGCGTTATCGCGTGCGGGTGCATGGCCAGGTGGTGGATCAGTTGCTGGCCCGGCTGGCCCAGGGCATCACCATTGACGGAATCTCCTATGGCGCCATCCAGGCCAGTGTGGAACGGCAGAAGGGCGATAATGCCTGGCTGCTGATCGGCCTGCGCGAAGGCAAGAATCGCGAAATCCGCCGCGTGATGGAACATCTGGGTTATCCGGTCAGCCGGCTGATCCGGGTTGCTTATGGCCCGTTCCAGCTTGGCGCCTTGCTTGAGGGCGAAGTGAAGGAAGTGCCGGGCAAGGTGCTGGCCGAACAGATGGGCGAGAAACCAGCCAGGCAAAGCAAGGGCCAGGATCGTGGTCAGGACAAGGCCGAGGCCAAGAGTGGCGAGCAGAAACGCAGCCGCCCCGAGGGCCGCCTGACGCTGCAAGGCAAGCCGGAAGCCAAGGCCGGGCCAGGCAAGACGGCCAAGCGGCCACGCCCGATGCGGCCGCATAACCCGGAACGCCCGCAAAGCCCCGGCCGCCCGCAAAATGCTGGGCGCTCGCAGGGGATGGCACGCTCGAAGCCCCGGCGCCAGGACTGAGATGCGCATCGTCGGCGGCAGCCATCGCGGCCGGGCGCTGCATGCGCCGCCGGAGCAGACCACACGGCCGACCACCGATCGGGTGCGCGAATCCTTATTCAACATCCTGCTGCATGCGCCGCGAATGCTTGGAGAAGATGCTCGTCCGCTGCTGGAAGGCGGCATTGTGCTGGATGCCTTTGCCGGCAGCGGCGCACTGAGTTTTGAGGCATTGTCGCGCGGCGCGCGGCATGCTCATCTGTTTGAGATCGATGCGGCGGCGCGGCGCTGCATTTTGCGGAATGCTGCCGAACTGGGCCTGGCCGAGCGGATCACATTGCGCGCCACCGATGCTTCTCGGCCGGGGCGCTGCGCGGCCGATATGGCAGCGGATATTGTGTTGCTTGATCCGCCTTATCGTTCCGGCTTGGCGGTGCCGGTCTTGCAGGCGTTGGAGCGCGAAGGTTGGCTCAAGCCGCAGGCACTGGCCATCATTGAGAGCGATGCCAAGGGCAGCCTGGCCCTGCCGCCGGGCTTTGATCTGGTGGATGAGCGCCGCCAAGGCCCGGCCCGCCTGAGTTTCCTGCGGCGCGGCTGATTCATCAGGGCCGCAGCAATTGCACCGGCTGGCGCCGCACAGTCTGGCGGCCGCGCTTGAACACCATCAGCGGCTCGGCCAGTTCGGCCAGTGCATCGCTGGGCCGGGCCGTATCCAGCACCACAAAATCCGCCGGATTGCCGGGCGTGATGCCGTAATCGCCGAGCTGCATCAGTCGCGCCGGCAGATGTGTCACCAGATCAAGGCAGGCGCCGAAATCGCCGGGGCCGACCTGCGCCACATTGGCGTAGAAATTCGCCATGCGAAGCAGCGAGGCATCGCCAAACGGCGTGAACGGGTTCAGCACATTATTGGTGGCGATCGAGCAGCAGACGCCATGCTGCACCAGGCGATGCGCCGCCGTCAGGCCACGCGGCACATTATGGCTGGCCTCGCGCCCGGTGAGATAAAGATCAGTGGCCGGCAGCACAGTGAGCGCCACGCCGCTTTCCGCCAGCAGGCGCGCCGCTGCATCAAATTCCGCCGGCGGCAAGGCCGATAATTTGGTGACATGGCCGATGGCAACGCGGCCCTGATAGCCATGCTGCCGGGTCTGGCGGCACACTTCATCAAGATGGCGCCAGGAAGGATCCAGATCAAAGTCGAGATGGAAATCCAGCGCCACGTCAAAATCCCGCGCCATCTCAAATAGCCGCTCTATCTGCGCCTGCGGGTCGCTGTCGGTATAGGGGCAGCCGCCGAGCAGATCGGCGCCATCGCGCAAGGCGGCCAGCAGCAATTCCTCGGTGCCGGGATCGTTGGTCAGGCCTTCCTGCGGAAACACGCAGATTTGCACATCAATCGCCCAGGCATAATCCTGTTTCAGCGCCTTGATCGCCGCGAAGCTACGCAGCCCGGCGCGCGGATCAACCTCAACATGGCTACGCATCCGCGTGGTGCCCTTGGCGATGGCCTTGTCCAGCACGCGGGCGCCCCGGGCATAGACATCCTCGGTGGTGAATTCCCGTTTCAGCGCCGAAACGGCACGGATTGCGTCGGCCAGGCTGCCATGGTCATGGCCGCAGCGCCCGAGCAGACAGGCTTTGTCGAGATGCACATGGGTATCGACAAAGCCGGGCAGCACGGCATTGCCGCCGGCATCGACGGCCGGGCCATGGGCGCCGGGCGGCAGGCCGATACAGGCGATGCGGCCCTGGCGCACGCCAATATCGACCGGTGCGGCGGTATCGGCCAGCCGGGCATTGCGCAGGATCAGGTCAAAGGCGGCAGCTTGGGGCATGCTTGGGATTTTGCGCTTTACAGCTTGCGTGCAGGAATTGGGTGATTATAGTGCAGAAACTGTATGCACTTATAGAAGGCAGTTTGTCGCATGGCAAGACCTGCCATAACCCCAAGACCTGCCATAACCAGCGGAGCCGGATTGTGAATGCCATCGCCCAACCCATAACGGCAGCCCTGGCCGCGCCGGATGCCGAGATTGTCCGCGCCTATCTGGAAGCCTCGATGGCGCCGGATCCGGATCGCGCCGCCACCTACATGCTGCCCGGCACCAAGATCACCTTCACCGGCGGGCGGGAATTTGATCATCCGCGCGGCCCGACCGGCTTCAATGCCGGGCGCTATCGCTGGGTGAAGAAACGTATGGACCGTTTCGATGTCTGCCCGGGGGCAGGGGAGACGGTGGTTTACAGCGTCGGCACACTCTATGGCGAATGGCCGGATGGCACGCCGTTTGAAGGCAACCGGTATGTCGATCGCTTTGTGGTGCGCGATGGCAAGATCGTCGCCATGGATGTGTGGAATGACAGCGCCGAGCGGATTCTCACCCGGCGCGGCATCGAAGCCTGATATGGTTCAGGCGGCGCTGCGCTGCTGCTTTGCCGCCGGCTTGGCCTTTGCCGCCGGCTCGTCGGCATAAGGCGCCAGGATATCCAGCAAATCCTTGGTGCGCGGCTTGGTGGGCGCCACCAGGGCGCGGCTGGCCACGGCATCCAGATGATGGTGCATCATCTGCATAACCTCTTCGGTTCTGCCTTTTGCCAGCGCATCGATGATGGCGCGGTGTTCGTTGATGGCGCATTCCGATGAATGCGGCCGGCTGAAGGTGGAGAGCGTCAGGCAGCAGCGATAGGCCACTTCGCTGACATAGCGAATCAGGATCGGGCTGCTTGTCATCTGCGCCAACAGGATATGGAATTCTGTGGCCAGCCGGATCGAAACCGCATCTGGCCCATCGCGGGCGGCATCTTCCTGGTCCACATGCGCCTGCAATTCGGCCAGTTGCGCCTTGGTCAACTGACCGGATAATTGCCGCACAATCAGCGCTTCCAGTGCCATGCGCACATCGAAGGTGTTGCGCGCCTCCTGCCAGCTTGGCGTGGCCACCACGGCAATGCGGTTGCGGCGCAACTCCACCAATCCCTCGGCGGCCAACTGGCCCAGAGCCTGGCGCGCGATGGTGCGGCTGACGCCAAAGCGTTCGCCCAGCGCATCCTCCGGCAGCTTGGCGCCGGGTTCCAAAGCCTGCTCAATGATGGCGCGGCGCAAAGCGCGGCAGATGGTGCCGACCTTGTCGCCGGCTGGGTCGCGTTGCCGCTTGGCGCTGTTCATCATGCTTCCGATTTGACTGCTTGCCGCCCAATTTGTATGCACTTTATCCAATCAAGTGCATAACAAAGCGCCGCTGGATTGTGCGAATCAGCATAAGCCCGCGCCCGAAGCCGGTCAACAGCGCTTCCATAAAGCTGGCATTAAGATTGCATGCACTTTTACCGATGAACAGCATGCAAACCACCCAGCCCCAAACCACCCAGCCCCAAACTACCCAGGCCTTTGCCATCCCGGCGGCAATCCCTGCCGGCGAGGCGTTACGCGCCATCGAACTATCGGCCGCCCTGGTCACCTTCGGGCGCGGCGACAAGGCGGTGCCGGCGCTATCGGAAACCTCGCTCAGGATCAATGACGGCGAATTTGTTGCCCTGGTCGGCCCATCCGGTTGCGGCAAATCCACCATCCTGCGGCTGGTCAGTGGCCTGGTATCGCCCACTTCGGGCGCGGTGATTGTTGGCGGCCGGGAAGTGGCGGCCAAGGCGCTGCGCATCGGCATGGCATTCCAGAACCCCACCATGCTGCCGTGGTTGACCATTGAGCAGAATGTCATGCTGCCGCTCAAGATCGTGCAGCCGTTCCGTGCCAGCTACCGACGCGAAAAGCGTGGCAGCTTCCGCGACAAGGCGCATGCGCTGCTGGATCAGGTCGGCCTCAAGGGTTTTGCCGGGCGGTTTCCGTGGCAGCTTTCCGGCGGCATGCTGCAACGGGCCAATCTGTGCCGCGCGCTGATCCATGAGCCGCGCCTGCTGCTGCTGGATGAACCCTTTGGCGCTTTGGATCAATTCACTCGCGAGGAATTATGGGCGATCTTGCAGCAATTGTGGCTGACGCATAAGCCCACTGTGCTGCTGGTGACACATGATCTGCGCGAAGCCGGCTTCCTGGCCAGCCGCATCTGCGTGATGAGCGCACGGCCCGGCCGCATCATCGACGACAGCGCGGTGGATTTCCCGCGTCCGCGCAACATCGCCATGACCTTCGAGCCGGATTTTGTGGCGCTGAACCAGCGCCTGCGCGACCTGATCGTGGATGCCCGTGGCGTATCCGCGCCAGTTGCAGCGGCGGAGGAATAACCATGCCAGCCCATTTGCGCCAGAAATTCTGGTCCTTCGCCCTGATCGTGCTGTTCTTCGGCGGCTGGGAAGTGTTCTGCCTGGCCAGCGGCATGTCAGACCTGATCCTGCCCAGGCCGAGCCAAGTGATGGAGACGCTGTATAACCGCTTCCCGGTCTTGTGGCCGCATATCATCCGCACGCTCTACACCACGTTGGGCGGCTTTGCGCTGGGCGTGGCGCTGGGTGTGGTGCTGGGGGCGCTGATCGGTGTGTCGCGGGTCGCCTACGACACGGCCTATCCGCTGCTGATCGGCTTCTCGTCGATTCCCAAAGTGGCGGTGGTGCCGATCTTTGTGCTGTGGTTCGGCTCCGGCGAAGTGCCGGCGATCCTCACCTCGATTTCGATCTGCTTCTTCCCCATCGTGGTGAATATCGCCACCGGGCTGGCAACAACCGAACCCGAAATGGAGGATGTGCTGAAAGCGCTGGGCGCCAGCAAGTTTGACATCCTGTGGAATGTCGGCCTGCCGCGCACCATGCCGTTTTTCTTCGCCTCGCTGAAAGTGGCGATCACCTATGCCTTCGTCGGCACCGTGCTGGCCGAGACCGTGGCCTCAAATCGCGGCATCGGCAATGTGATGATGAGCGCATCATCGAATTTTGACGTGCCGCTGGTTTTCGCCGGGCTGTTCATCCTGGCCGGCCTCGGTGTGGTGCTGTACCTGGCCTTCTCGCTGATCGAAGCCCGGGTCACTGGCTGGGCCACGCGCAAGAACGACATCGCGGCGGCCTGATGAAACCTTTCTTCAACATCGAAACGATCCAAACAAGGAGAGACGGAATGTTTGCCAAACTGACTGCCACCCTGTTGGGTGCCATGCTGCTGAGCGGCGGCGCCCTGGCCCAGGAAACCACGATCAAGTTCACCCTGGGCTGGAAAACCCAGGGCAGCGACGCGGCCTATCTCTATGCACTCGACAAGGGCTTCTTCAAGGAAGAGGGCCTCAATGTGGTGATCGATCAGGGCGAAGGCTCGGGCGCCACCGTCACCCGCATCATGTCGGGCGCCTATGATGCCGGCTTCGGCGATGTGAATGCCATCATCCAGAATGCCTCCACCCGGCCGCAGGATGCGCCGGTGATGGTGTATATGATGTGGAACCGGCCGCCCTTTGCCATTGTTGCCAAGGCCAGCAGCGGCATCAACACGATCAAGGATTTTGAAGGCCGCACCCTTGGCGGCGCGCAAGGCACGCCCACCACGCGGCTGCTGCCGGTATTTGTGCGCAGCAACGGCCTGGATGCCAGCAAGATCAAGGTGTCGAACATGGCGCCCAATCTGCAAGAGCCGATGCTGATCAAGGGTGATATCGATGCTGCCCTGGTGTTCAACATCACCAGCTATTTCAATCTGGTGCTGAACCGCCAGGACCCTGACAAGGATTTCAAGTGGTTCACCTTCGGCGATTACGGGCTTGATCTGTATTCCAACGGCATGATGGTGTCGCGCAAGCTGATCCAGTCCAATCCCAAGGCGGTGGCCGGCCTGGTGCGCGCGGTCAACAAGGCGATGCTGATCGTGGCCAAGGACCAGAATGCCGCCATGACCTCGGTGGCGAAATTCGACAATCTGGTGAATGTGCCGGTGGAAAAGCGCCGCCTGCAATATTCCTTCGACAAGCTGATCGTCTCGCCGGAGATGAAGGAGATCGGCATCGGCGATATCAAGGATGACCGTATGACCCGCGCCATCGGCATTGTGGTGGAAGGCTACCAGCTGGAGCGCGCCCCGGCGGCCACGGAAGTGTTCTCGCGGCAATTCCTGCCGTCGCGCGCCGAGCGTGAACTGGTTTACACCGCCAATTAAGCCAGCAGCGGGGCCGCAGATGGGCAGCGTTTTCGCCACCAGCCTGTTTTGCGGCCCCGGCCAGCCTTTGCGCAACAATGCCGAACTGTACCATGCCGATGGCCTGATCACGGCCATAACCGAAGCTGCCCCGCCTGCCAGCGAACGCCGCCTGATCCTGCCGGCCCTGGTGAATGCGCATGATCATGCGCGGCCCAGCGCGGCGTCTTTCGGCGCCAGCAACATGCCGCTGGAAAGCTGGATTCTGCGCTCGTTTCTCGGCACCCCGCCTGACCCCTATCTGGCCGCCGCTGTCTCTTTCGGCCGCAATGCGCGTGCCGGCAGCGGCGCCATGATGGTGCATTACACCCGGCCCAGCGGCAGAATGAGCCTGCTGGATGAAGCCCGGGCGATTGCCCGCGCGGCCCAGGATGTTGGCCTTCGCATCGCCTTCGCCCTGGCGGTGCGCGATCAGAATCCGCTGCTTTATGGCGATGCCGGGCCGCTGTTGGCCGCTTTGGCGCCGGCCGAGCGCGCCATTGTGGAGCAGGCATTCCCGCAGCGTGCCTTGCCGCCGCAGGCCTATCTTGAGCAGATTGACGAGATTGCCGCCGCCATCGCCGGCCCGATGCTGGATGTGCAATTCGGCCCGGCCGGGGTGCAATGGTGTTCGCGGCCCTTGCTGGAAGCCATCGCGGCGCAATCGGCGCAAAGTGGCCGGCGCATCCATATGCACCTGCTTGAAACCGTCTACCAGCGCGCCTGGGCCGATCAACATTTTCCGCAGGGCGTGGTGCGTTATCTCAAGGATATCGGCCTGCTTTCCGAGCGGCTGACGCTGGCGCATTGTATCCATGCGCGGCCTGATGAATTGGACATGATCGCCGAATCCGGCGCGCGTATCGTCACCAATTTCAGTTCCAACCTGCATCTGCATTCCGGCCTGGCGCCGGTTGCAGCGGCGCATCGGCGCGGCTGCGGCATTGCTGTGGGTGTGGATGGTGTGGCGCTGGACGAGGATGACGATGCCTTGCGCGAGATGCGCCTGGTGCAACTGGCGCATGATGGCATCGGCTTTGAGCGTGTTTGGGGCCGGGCGGAATTCCTCGATCTGGCAATCCGCCATGGCCGCCAAGCCACCGGGGCACCCGGCACTGGCCGGTTGTTGCCAGGCGAAGCAGCGGATTTCATCAGCATTGATCTCGATAAGCTCGACCGCGATGCGTTGCTGCCGGTTGATCCGCTCGATCTGCTCTTTGCCCGCGGCAATGCCAGTTATGTGCGCGAAGTGGTGGTGGCGGGAAGAACCATCGCTCGCGATGGTGAGCCTACCGGGATTGATTTGCCGGTGCTTGAAGCCGAATTGCGCAAAGCCTATCGCCAGGCCTTGCCAAATTATGCCGGCTTCCTGGCCGCCTGGCAGCCGCTGGAAGGCGCCATCATACAGGCCTACCGCACTGGATGCGGCTGCGGCTGATCGGGCTGGCCTGAATTGCTTCAGGCCAGCCCGCTGCCGCGTCAGGTATTCTGCTCTTTGGTTTCGTTGCGGGTTTTCCACAGCGAATAGACGATACCGGCTGCAATCAGCGCAAAGGTCACGCCCAGGCTGAGCAGCGGCGGGAATTTCGCACCGGTCAGCACAAAATCGCTGATAAAGATCTTGGCGCCGATGAACACCAGAACCGCTGCCAGGGCATATTTCAGATAGTGGAAGCGGTGCACCATGGCAGCCAGCGCAAAATACAAAGCGCGCAGGCCGAGGATCGCCATGATGTTGGAGGTGTAGACAATGAAGGTGTCGGTGGTGATGGCAAAGATCGCCGGCACACTGTCGACAGCAAAAACCAAGTCGGCAAGGTTGATCACCACCAGCGCCAGGAAAAGCGGCGTTGCTGATGTCACCAGTTTGCCGCTCTTGGGGTCTGCGATGCGCACAAAAAAGCGCTGGCCATGCAGTTCACGGGTGACCGGCATCAGCCTGGAGATGAAGCGCACTGCCGGGTTGTTGGCCACATCCATCGGCTCGTCACCGACAAAGAACATCTTGATCCCGGTGAAGATCAGGAAGGCGGCAAACAGGTAGAGCACCCAGTAGGCCTGGTTTACCAGGGCGGCGCCGCCCGCAATCATCAGACCGCGCAGCACGATCACCGCAATGATGCCCCAGAGCAGCGCCCGGTATTGATACTTCGCTGGAATGGCGAAGTAAGTGAAGATCAGGCTGATCACAAACACATTGTCGATCGACAGCGCCTTCTCGATGAAAAAGCCGGTATAATATTGCATGCCGGGTTCGGGGCCGCGCGAATACCAGATCCAGGCGCCGAACAGCAGCGCGATGCCGATATAGAAAGCCGATAGTTTAAGGCTTTCGGCAATGCCCATCTCGCGGTCGTCCTTGTGCAATACGCCAAGGTCGAAGGCAGTGAGTGTCACCACCAGAAGCAGGAAGGACAACCAGAACCAGACCGGCGTTCCCAGCCAGTCAATAAACAGAAATTCCATGGGCTTTCTCGCTCAACAGGTTGGATGGCAGACGGCGCTGTGCGCGGGCATGGATCGACCTGGCCATGCCGGTTGCGGCATGGCTGCATTTTGCGATCACAGGCGGATAGTCCGGGCGCAAGCCCCGTCCTCCATTGCTGGATTGTGGGTCACCGGAGGAGCCGAGCTTTCGGGGGCGCAGACGGGCCTGATGAGCATCGGAACTTCCGATGCGATCCGACATCACGAGACATGTCTCGTCAGAGGGGCCCGGTTCGCAGCTAGGAATTAGGAGACGCAGGGTCGGATGTCAAGGCCGGTTTCTGTGGAAATTTTCCGCCGTAATTTCAGTGCCCCGGCAGGCCCCTGCTGGTGGAATATTCAAAATGCAGCGCCTGGCCGCGCAATTGCGGATAGATGGCATGCGCCGCAGCGGCGGCTTCGGCAAAGCCTGTCAGGATCAGTTTCAGCTTGCCGGGATAGTCGGCCACGTCGCCGATGGCATAGATGCCGGCCGCGCTGGTGGCGCAGGTGGCGGGCGCCACCGTCACATGCTGGCGTTCGAGTGCCAGGCCCCAATCGCGGATCGGGCCGAGTTCGCTGCGCAGGCCAAAGAAGGCCAGCAGATGCTCGGCTTCCAGGCGCAGGCTGGCGCCATCCAGGTCTTGCACCAGCACGGCATCAAGCCGCCCGCCATCGCCCTCCAGGCCGGCAAGCTGATAGGGCACAACAAAATCCACGCCCTGGCCGCGCAGGGCGGCAAGCCGGGCGACACTTTCCGGCGCGGCGCGGAATTGCTCGCGGCGATGGATCATGTGGATATGGCTGGCCACGCCATGCAGCGCCAAGGCCCAATCCACGGCAGAATCGCCGCCGCCGGCGATGGCGACGCGCTTGCCGCGGAAATCCTCGGCCCGGCGCACCAGATAATGCACCGCCCGGCCTTCATAAGCCTCGATGCCGGCCAGCGGCGGCCGGTTCGGCCCGAAGGCGCCGGCGCCGGCGGCCAGGATCACCGCGCCGGCTGTGAGTTGGCTGCCCGCGCTGGTGCCGAGCCGGAAGCCGCCCTCAGTCAGCCGTTGCAGCGTTTCGACACGCTGGCCCAGCAGATAACGCGGCGCAAAGGGGGCGGCCTGGGCTTCCAGCTTTTCGATCAGCTCGGCAGCGGCGATGCGCGGATGGCCGGGAATGTCGTAGATCGGCTTTTCCGGATAGAGCGCGCTGCACTGCCCGCCAATCTCCGGCAACGCATCCAGCACGGCGCAAGAGAGGCCCAGCATGCCGCATTGAAACACCGCAAACAGCCCCACCGGGCCGGCGCCGATGATGGCGACATCAACCCCGGCCACCTCGATCCTGGCTGCCGGCACAGGCTCTATGCTCACTCGGCTGCTGCCGCGTTGGCCTGCAACACGTTGCGCACCAGCACCGCCAGGCGTTCGATGCCTTCCTCGATGCGCGCCGGCTCACCGAGCGAGAAGCTCAGGCGGGCGGTGTTGCGCTTTTGCTCGGTGGCGTAAAACGCCGAGCCGGGCACAAAGGCCACGTTGCTGTCCTTGATCGCCTGGGCCAGCAATTCAGCGCAATCCACGCCCTCGGGGAATTCCAGCCAGATGAACATGCCGCCATCCGGCACATTCCAGGTCACCTCGGCCGGGAAGCTGCGCTTCAGCGCCGCCAGCATGGCATCGCGCCGTGCCTTGTAAGTCGGGCGCAGCTTGGCCACCTGGCTGGCGTGCGAATTACGCGCCAGTTCGTTGGCGATGATCTGGTTCACCGTGGAGCAATGCAGGTCGGAAGCCTGCTTCAGCAGCACCAGCTTGTTGATCAGGCCGGCATCGGCAGACACCCAGCCGATGCGCAAGGCCGGCGTCAGCACCTTGGACAGGCTGCCGACATAGATCACCAGATTGCCATTCGCCGCGCCGCGCCGGGCTTCCAGGGCGGCGAAGCTCGGGATGCGCGCGCCATCATAGCGCAGTTCCTCATAGGGCGAATCCTCAATGATCGCCACATTATACTTGTAGGCCAGATCAAGGATCGCCGCGCGCCGCGCCAGGCTGGTGGTGATGCCGGCGGGATTGCAGAAATCCGGCGTCAGGTAAAAGAATTTCGGCTTTTGCGCAAAGGCGGCTTCAAGCTCGGCCAGTTTGGCGCCTTCGGCATCCATCGGCACGGCGATGAAATGCGGCCGGTAGGTGCCGAAAACCTGGATCGCGCCGAGATAACTCGGATCGGTCATCACCACGCCGTCGCCCGGCTCGATGAAGGCGCGGCCGAGGAAATCCAGCGCCTGCTGCGCGCCGCTGGTGATGATGATGCGGTCGGCGCCGGTCTCAATGCCATGGCCTTTGAGATAACCGGCAATCCAGTCGCGCAGCGGCGGAAATCCTTCGCTGATCGAATATTGGAAGGCGTCGCCGGCGCGGGCCGGGTCGCCCAGGATTGCCGCATAGGATTTGCCGATGGTTTCCAGCGGAAACATCGCCGGATCGGGGATGCCGCCGGCAAAGGAAATGATTTCCGGGCGGTTGATCAGTTTCAGCAGCTCGCGGATTTCGGAGGCGCGCAGGTCATTGACGCCCTGGGCGAGCGCGGGAAGCGAAGAATGGGACATGATGCTGTGGTTTCCTCTGGTTGGCGCCAGAATAACCGAGCCGGTTGGACCGGAAAAGTCGCGCCGCTGCTTAATCGCGCAACAAAAGCACCGTTTCCGGCGGCACTTGGATTGATACATTCTGCAGCCGGCAGGGGCAGGGTGCAGTGCCTAATGCGGCTTGACCAGGGCTTCTTCCATCAGCCGGGCCACGGTGCGCAAAAGTTTGCTGCGCTCGGCCTCGGACTCAATCTGGCTGAACAGATAGGCAATCTGCTCCAGCTCAAAATCATCCGGCGGCAGGCCGGGCTGGCGCGGCGAAGTGGTGGCAAAGGCGCTGGGCGGAAAGCCGAGCGCCTGGGCGATGCGGCGCAGCCGGTGCGGCGGCACCGGGCGCTGGTTGGTCTCATAATCGGCCAGTTCACTTTCGCGGCAGGCGCAGAGCCGGGCCAGTTCGGCGCGGCTGAGTTCGCGGTATTCCCGGAAAACGCGGATGCGGCTGCCAATGCCGTTCTGGCCGGATTCCGGCCGCAGCAGCTTCAGTCGATAAGGTTGTGTCCTGCTCCCGCCCATGTCAGGCCAGCGCCGCCTTTTATCCGATCAGCAAAAAATCTCGCAAAACTGTGACAGGAATACAATGGCGGATTTGCCCTGGGCGGTTTTGTGATCGTTGATACAGCCCTCGGCGCCTAGCCGGCGCAGGCTGCGGCTGTCAAGCGGGGGCCAGCGAACAGGGGCCAGCAAACAGGGAAGCGGGGGCAATCATGCAGATACCGGAAGAATTGCGCGCCTTGGAAGCATACTGGGATATGCAGCGTGGTGCGCAGCCGATGCCGCCACGCAGCGCCTTCGGGCCGCTGGAATTGCGCCCCTGGCTCGGCAATATCGCCCTTGTGGCGGTGGAACGGCAGCCGGCCTTGCGTTTCCGGGTGACATTATCGGGCGCCCGCATGGATGATTATCGCGGCCACGGCATCACCAATCGCTATATCGACGATATCTGCGTCGGCCAGGAATCGAGCGAGCCATTTTTCCGCCGCTGCCTGGAAAGCGCCGCGCCGGTCTATTTCCGCTTCGACAATTCGCGCAACAGCCAGCTCTATCCCTGCATGACAAAGCTGTTGCTGCCGCTTGGCAATGCGGCAGGTGACGCCATTGAACGCATCCTGGTGGGCAGTTACCCGCAAGCCGCCCGTCTGGCGCGGGCAGCCTGAGAATGACTGCGCAGGATGTGAGCAATTTCTGGCGTGTTGCCGGGCCGGCGCGCTGGTTTGCCAAGGATGCGGCGTTTGATACCGAATTCAGCCAGCGCTTTATGGGCTTGCATGAGGCGGCGGCGCGCGGCGAGTTGCAGCCTTGGCTAAGCCAGCCGGAAAGCGCTTTGGCCTTGCTGATCCTGCTGGATCAGTTTCCGCGTAATTGTTTCCGTGGCACGCCGCGCATGTATGCCACAGATCCTGCCGCGCGGCAGGCAGCCAACCAGGCGATAGCCCAGGGCCATGATTTGCAGATTGAGCCGGATTTGCGGCTGTTCCTCTATCTGCCGTTTTCCCATGCCGAGGCTTTGGCCGATCAGGAACGCGCCGTGGCTTTGCAGACCCCACTGGGGCCGGAAATTCTGCGCCATGCCGAGGGCCATCGTGCGATAATCCGACGCTTCGGGCGTTTTCCGCATCGCAATGCCATTCTTGGCCGCACCAGCACAGCCGAGGAACTGGCCTTTTTGGCCGAGGGCGGTTTCGCCGGCTGAGCCGGTTTAGCGCGCCAGGGCGATGCGGCGATAGCTCAGCGCTTCGGCCACATGCAGGCGGCTGATCCCGTCGCTGCCGGCCAGGTCGGCCAAGGTGCGCGCCACGCGCAGCACGCGGTGATAGCCGCGTGCGGTCAGCCGCAGGTTTTCGGCCGCCTTGGCCAGCAGGCTGCGGCCGGCGGCATCGGGTGTTGCCACCTGTTCCAGCAATTCGCCATCAGCTTCGGCATTGCAGCGCACCGGCTCGCCGCCCTGGCTGGCGCCGGCATAGCGTCGGCGCTGGATGGCGCGGGCCTGCGCCACCCGCGCCGCCACCTCGGCGCTGCCTTCGCGCGGGCTGGGCAAGGCCAGGTCGGCGGCAGCCACCGCCGGCACTTCGATATGCAGGTCGATGCGGTCAAAGAGCGGCCCGGAAATGCGCGCCTGATAATCGCCGCCACAGCGCGGCGCCTTGCTGCAAGCTTGGGCCGGATCGGCCAGATAGCCGCAGCGGCAGGGATTCATCGCCGCCACCAACTGCACCCGGGCCGGATAGCTGACATGGGCATTGGCACGCGCCACCACGGCGCGGCCGCTTTCCAGCGGCTGGCGCAGCGAATCCAGCACGCTGCGGCCGAATTCCGGCAATTCATCCAGGAACAGCACACCCAGATGCGCCAGGCTCACTTCGCCCGGACGGGCGCGGTGGCCGCCGCCGATCAGCGCCGCCATGGAGGCGGAATGATGCGGATTGCGAAACGGCCGCTGCCGCGTCAGCCGGCCATTTTCAAGCTGGCCGGCCAGCGAGGCGATCATGCTCACTTCCAGGATTTCCGCCGTTTCAAGCGGCGGCAGCAGGCCGGGCAGGCGCTGTGCCAGCATGGATTTGCCGGCGCCGGGCGGGCCGATCAGCAGCAGGTTATGGCCGCCCGCCGCCGCCACTTCCAGGGCGCGCTTGGCGCTTTCCTGGCCTTTGATATCGCGCAGATCAAGCCGTGCCACAGGCTCCAGCGCGGCTTCGGCGCGTGGCAAAGGCAAAGTCTGGCTGCCCTTGAAATGGTTCACCAGCGCCAGCAGGCTGGGCGCCGCCAGCACGCCGCCGCTGTTTTCATGCGTGGCGCCGGCCCAGGCCGCCTCGCTGCCCTGGCTGCCAGGGCAGATCAGGCCCTTGCCCATGCCATTGGCGGCGATGGCGGCCGGCAGCACACCGGCCACCGCGCCGATGGCGCCATCCAGCGCCAGTTCACCCAGGGCCACATGCTCGTCCAGCGCATCCAGCGGCAGCACCCCCATAGCGCCGAGCAGGGCCAGCGCAATCGGCAGGTCAAAATGGCTGCCTTCCTTGGGCAGGTCGGCGGGCGCGAGGTTGACCGTGATGCGCTTCGGCGGCAGGCCCAGGCCGATGGCGCCGAGTGCGGCGCGCACCCGCTCGCGGCTCTCCGCCACTGCCTTGTCGGCCAGGCCCACAATGGTGAAGGCCGGCAGGCCGGCGCTGACCTGCACCTGCACATCCACCGGCAACACCTCGATGCCCTGGAAGGCCACGCTCTGGATGCGGGCGACCATTTAGCGTTTTGCGGCAATAAAGGGGGCGCTATACATGCCATGATGATAGCCAAGCGCCATGCCCTTGCCAATCCGGCGATGCAGGCGGGGCGTCAGCGCCGGATTTCCACTTTCACGACATTGCCTTTCACATGCGTGACGCGGGCATATTGGCCGTTTTGCAGCACGCGGCCCTCCTGCAAGAGATGGGTGAAGCTGGCAGCGGCCTGCTGATGCGGAAACCGGATTCTGCCGATCAGGAAAGTGTGATGCTGCACAATGCGATCATCGGCATCGCGCAATTCGGGTCGCAGCCAGATATAGCCCTCCAATTGTTCGACCTTGCCCTGCCTCACCTTATCCAGCAGGTCGGCCTGCGCCATGCTGGGGCGGCTTTCCAGCAACACCATGCCGCCACTGATCACCAGGCCGAAGCTCAGCAAAATCGTGGAATAAAACAATAACCCCCCCAGAAAAGCGCCGATGCTGGGTGCAGGCTCAAACCACTGATCGCGATTGCCCAGCCAAAGCAGGCTCGCACAGCCAATCAGCCCGAACAGCACCAGGAAAGGCAGGTAGACCGGTGTGCTCCTGGCCGGCACCCATAATTCGGTGAATTCGTAGGCAACCTCAAAGGCCATACCGTGTGCAGTGATCCCGGCTGATGCTTTAAAACCGCCGGGTTAAACCGGCGCCCCATAACAACAATCACTAGACGATGCCGGGTGGTTTTTGCCAGCAAAAATAGCAGGCGCTTGTGATTATAAAACAAAAACAGCCGGCCCCGTTGCCAGGGCCGGCTGTTGAAAAGCTGGATCAGGCGTCAGGCGCTGGCGGCGATCTTCTCGCTGCCGATATCGGCGTTGTTGCCGGTCGGATGCATGTTCTTGGCGGCGGTCTTCACCAGCTCGAAGATGGTGGAGCGCAGGTCCTGGCTCGGGATGCGGCCAAAATAGCGCACCAGCTCCAGCGCTTGGCGGCGCGAGGCATCGCCGTAATCAAAGCGGGTTTCGCTCTGCTCGCCGTTATCCTCGGCGCCCAGCGGCGTGTTGGCCTTGATATCCTCGAAGAAGAAGGACGGGGTGACATTGAGAATGGTGGAGAACTGCATCAGGCGGCTGGCGCCGATGCGGTTGAGGCCCTTCTCGTATTTCTGGATCTGCTGAAACGTGATGCCAACGGCCTGGCCCAGCACGGTCTGGCTCATGCCGGCCAGGGTGCGGGCTTCACGCAGGCGGGCGCCAACCAGGATGTCATGCGGATTCGGATGGGTTTTCGGCGGCTTCGACACGGTTGTATCTCCAGACGTTGAACGCTGACCAAATGTGCGCCCGCCGAAGGCTGACGCATGTCCAGTGAGGATGTGACTCAGAATTGTCCAAAGTGGAAAATTTTGCAAGGAGAAATGTCGTTTATGGAAACTTTCTTTTGGCCTATATGCACAAATATTGCGGCATTAGGCCGTGCACTGCTCGTTCCGTGCCAGATTAAACCCCGCATTAACCATCACCTCATTAGAAATTTACCCGCCTGAATGCAACTGCTCAGACGGGGCGGCATAATTCAGGCAGCTACCAGAGAGGGGATAGCAGCATGCGGAAAACACCTTATACATCGCAAACGTATATAGATGGCATTCTTGAGCAGCTCCAGGCTATGAAATACACTGTATTTCTAGAGCCAGACTTGCGGGACTGGGCCAGCTTCCTGAAGGGACAGCCGGCTACAATCGGCCTGAATGCCACCTTCAACCCGCAGCATCATGATCTCAAGCCCGGCGACGACCTGTATTGGCTGCGGGTGATGCAGGCTGACAAGCCGGTTGCCTGTATTGCCTATCGCATGTTCGACCTGCCAGGCGGCTGGATCAGCTTCCTGCGTTCGGGCCGGTTGTGGTCGCAATATCTGGCGCCGCTTTCCTATCCCCGGGTGGTGCATCCCACCAGCCGGGATTATGTCGGCCGCATCGGCCATCATGGCGGCCTATGGGTGCATCCCGAACATCGTGGCCAGCACCTGAACTTCTACCTGACCCATCTGGTGCGGGCGCGCTCGCTGCAATATTACAACGTGGATCATCATTGCGGCGTGGTGTTTGAAGGGCTGAAGGATTCCGGCCTGCCGCTGCGGCCCGATGGCTATGCCTATGAGCGGCTTGACCTGTCGATGGAAGGTTTCCTGCAAACGGTCGGTCAGCAATCGCGGCTTTACACCACCTATATCTCGCGTGCCGGCATGCTGAAGCAGATTGCCGCCGGGCCGCATCTGCCGCAGGTGAAAGCGCCGGCTGCGTTGCTCAAGCAGGGCCGCGCTGCCTGATACAGAAAATCACGGCGCGGCAAAAGGCCAGCCGCGCCGTGATTTTTGTCAGCTATGGCTGATGGATCAGTGCAGCACTTCGCTGAGCCGGCGGCGGCTGAGCAAAGGATGCACCAGCGTCACCACATGGGTAACCTTGCCGGCGGTGACAAAGGGAAACATAATGCGCTGATAAACGCGCTCCGGCATCGACACGGTGTAGAAGGCCGGCAGGCCAAGCTGCTTGACCTGGGAATAGGTGTGCATCGCCACTTGTTTGGCCGGGCCGGATTCGATCACGCCAATCGGCCGGCCAACATAATGCTCGCCATCCATGACAAAGCTGTGCAGTTCCTGGTCCACCATCACATATTCCTCAACCGCTTCGGCCGAGGTATCCACCATATGGGCGGGATCAGGCGCAAACACCCAGCGCGCCCGCTTCAGGAAAGCCGGCGCATCAGCACTGCGCTTGCCGAAACGCTCATAAATCGCCAGCGCCAACGAGGTTTTCCCGTCAGCGGCAGCGGCTTCGCGTATTTCGGTATAGTCGATCTGCACCACGGATTTGTCCGCGCCGCGGATCGTATGACGCTTACTCGAAGTGAGCATGGCCCTGTCTACCGACCCGAAATTTAGATGTCCCGAGTCCGATAGTACCGACTTTTAACTTGTGCCGGTAGTATTTTTTGCAGTTATAGGATGAATTTCTAGTAGTTTTCCGGCAGGCCTTGTTCCACCACAACGCCTGGCCGATCCCGGGTAGCCTGCTGTTCGGCCTGTTGTTTCAGGCTGCGCTCGATCAGATGGGCGCGTTGCACGGCCTTCAGGCTGATATCAATGGTTGCAGCAACCTCGTGGGCATGGATATCGGCATCCAGAAACGCCCGTTGCTCGGTATCGCCGGTGGCGGCAGCTTCCATAATTGCCAACAAATGTGGCCGGAACCGCGCCGGCAAAGCCTGCCACAGCTTGGCCATGGCGGCGCTATCCTCGGCGCTGGTCTCGCCCGGCACAATCAGGGTTTCCGCATATTGCCCCGGCGGGCTGAGCAGCGCAGCCGGGCTGCGACCATAGGCAGCGCCCAGCCTGTGCAACCAGCGGTCAGTCACCCGCAGACGGCCATTTTCCAGCTTGCTCAATGCCGATGCCGTGCAACTGATACGATCAGCCGCCTCGGTCAGGGTCAAATTGCAGAACTGACGCCACAGTTTAAGGTGGTTCGGCGGGGTCGACATGCGAACAATCTCTGTTAGGACAGCACAGAATAACATTTTACATGGGATTTACCAATATTGTCCAAAGTGGAAAAATTGTCTCGATTGTCCCCCTGAAAACCACTGGCATTGCGCCAGTATTGGCGGTATACGGAGCCCGTTCCATTGGGGAGTAGCCTCCCGCCCGGCACCAGCCTGCATTTCCCGTAACGGAAATGCTGGGCCGCGAGCGGGGGTGGCGTCAACAGACTAGGTGTTGTGGCTTGCCGCACCGCCTTGGCGCTTCCGGCCGGTTCGGCTTGGCGAGACCTTTGGCTTCATACGCTGTTCCCGGGGTTGGGCGCGGCGGATGAGCCATTGGCCTTGTAGCGTCCAACCCCTGTATATGCCCCACATGCTCGAAGCTTTCCTTACGGTCACCGGCCTGGTTGCCATCGCCGAAATTGGCGACAAGACCCAATTGCTCTCCCTGCTGCTGGCGGCGAAATTCCGCCGGCCCTGGCCGATCCTGGCCGGTATCCTGCTGGCGACGGTGGCCAACCATGCCCTGGCCGCCTGGGCCGGCGTGTGGCTGGATCAACTGGTGGAACCACACTATCTACGCTGGGCGCTGGGCGCCTCGTTCATCGCCATGGCGGTATGGACCCTGAAACCGGATCAGCTTGGCGAGGATGAAGCGCCGGTGAAGGCCGGCCGTTTCGGTGCTTTCTTCGGCACATTGCTGGCATTTTTCCTGGCCGAAATCGGCGACAAGACCCAGGTGGCCACCACGGCGCTGGCGGCGCGCTATGGCGAAGTGCTGGTGGTGACCGCTGCTTCCACTTTGGGGCTGTTTGCCGTCAATGCGCCGGTGGTTTTGCTGGGTGAGCGCATCATGCGGGTGCTGCCGCTGGATCTGGTGCGCAAACTGGCCGCCGCCGCTTTTTTCATTATCGGCGTCGTCACCTTGATTGGTTGGTAAGTATGGTTAAGATGCACCCGTAGAAATGGCGGTGCGATGGCGCGGATCGGACAAAAAACCTATTCGGCAGCGGAAATTAAAACCCTGCTGGAGGCGTTGGAAAAGCAGACCCGTCGCGCCGCCAAAAAGGCCGACGCTGCCATCGACCGTATTTCGCGGCTGGCTTTTGAGCCTTATTACGACTACCGCGAATCGCTGCTGGAGCTGGAAGGTGTGATCGTGCTGATCGAGGATCGCATGGCCAATGCCGACGCGCGCGCCCTGGCCCAGTTGGCCGATTACCATGCCAAGCTGATCGCCAATCTGCTGCGCATGAAGATCGATGTGATCCTGCGGGTGTTTCCGGCGCTGGAAGTGGCCGCCAGCCTGCCGATGGGGGCGCAGAAGGTGTTTCTCGCCACATTGTGGGAGATGAAGGAAACCGTGGCGCATATTGATCGCGCGCAGATGAGCCATCTGCTGGATGCCGATGCGCGCAAACGCCTGCTGGTGGCCGAGACGATCCTGGGCGATGTGGCGCAGCGTGCGCCACGCCTGCTGGAAATGGCCGAATTGCACGGCCGCACCCTGATGCAGAAATAACGCCCGCGATCAGTAGGGCACTTTCGGCAGGCTCCAGCCCTGCCACACCGCCAGCAGGCGGATGACAAAGCACACTGTGCCGCCGGCCAGGGCCACCAGCGCCAGTGGCAGCCGCAGGCGCAGGCCGATCACCACCAGCACGGCGCCGGCAAAGGCGGCTGTGGCATAGATTTCCGAATGCAGGATCAGCGGCACACGCGCCAGCAGCATGTCGCGCACCACACCGCCGCCCACGCCGGTGACAGTGCCGAGCAGGGCGGCCGCCAGGCCATTCACGCCGGCGCCATGCGCCTTGATTGTGCCGGCCACGGCAAACAGCCCCAGCGCCGCGGCATCCAGCACGATGATCGGCAGCATCGGCAGCCGCAGGGCATGCGAGCCGAACAGATAGACCAGCGCGGCGGCCAGGAAGGCGGTGCTGGCCAGGCGCCAATCCTTGATCGCCACCGGCGGCAATGCGCCGATCAGCACATCGCGGATCAGGCCGCCAACCAAAGCGGTGGAAAAGGCCAGCACCAGCATGCCGACCGGATCAAGCCCGGCGCGCACCGCGATAAGCGCGCCTTGCAGGGCAAACAGGAAGGTGCCGGCCAGATCGGCGACAAAAACCAGCCGCAGCAATGGCGTGGTCACCATGGCCGGTCAGCTATTGCGGCGCTGGCCGCGCAGGGTGGGCAGGCCGATGCCGGTGGCATCGAAGCCGCCATCCACCGCCAGCACCTGGCCGGTGATGTAACTCGCCTCACTGCTGCACAGGAAATAAATCGCATTGGCCAGTTCGGTTTCCAGGCCATAGCGGTTGAGCGGGATATGATCGTGGTAATCGGCGCGGATTTCCGGCGTGTGCACGGCCTTGGCCATGGCGGTTTCCACCGGCCCCGGCGCCACGGCATTAACCCGGATGCCATATTCGCCCAGTTCCGCCGCCTGCTGCTTGGTCAGATGCGCCAAAGCCGCCTTGCTGGTGCCATAGGCAACGCGCAGGGTGGAAGCGCGCAGGCCGGAGATCGAGGTGATGTTAACCACGGCGCCGCCGCCCTGGTCGCGCATCAGCAATGCCGCTGCCTGGGTGGCCAGGAAGGGCGCGGTCAGGTTCACCGCCAGCACGCGATTCCAATCCGCCAGCGTCACCTCCAGCATCGGCTTGAACACTGCGATGCCGGCATTGTTCACCAGGGCATCCAGCCGGCCAAAATGCGCCTGGCTGCGCTGCACGGCCCCGGCGATGGCGGCGGCATCCGACAGATCGACGACAAGCGCCAGGGTGCGATCTGGCTGCGCCAGCGCCGCGATGCTCGCCTGCAATTCATCGGCCAGGATATCAAGCAGGGCGACACGCCAGCCTTCGGCGAGAAACTTCTTCGCCGCCGCCAGGCCGATGCCACGCGCCGCGCCGGTGATCAACGCCACCTTGCTATCTGCTTCGCTCATCATTTATGCCTCATCTGGATATGGCCTAGGCGCTGGCTCGTTGCACCAGGGTGAAGCCCACATCAACGATGCGGGCCTTGTCCTTGCCGGGTTGTAGCTTGCCTTCCACCCGCGCCACCAGCATCTCGGCGGCGACGCGGCCGATTTCGGCGCCATCAATGCGCAGGTTGGTCAGTGGCGGATCGGCATCCGCGCCAAAACTCTGATCACCATAGCCGATTACCGCCAGTTTGTCGGGTATAACGATCTGGCGGTGGCGGGCTTCGATCAGGGCGCCCAATGCCAGATTGTCCGAGCCGCAGAATACCCCGTCAATGTCAGGCTGCCGGGCCAGCAGCGCGGCCAGCCCGGCGCGGCCGGCGCCCATCGGTGTCGGCGCCTCGGCTTCATGCACCGGGATGTTGATGGCCTTGCCGGCCAGCTTGCGGAATTGCTCAATGAAGGCTGTGGCGCGCAGCCCGGCGCGGCGGTCATCAGGTGAGATCAGCGCCGGCCGCCGGCAGCCGCGCGCATATAGATGCTTGGCCGCCGCCCGCCCGATGGCGGGATGCGAAAACCCCACCAGCATGTCGATCGGCTTTGGCGTCAAATCCCAGGTTTCCACCACGGGTATCTGTGCTGCCTGCAATTGCCGGCGTATCTCGGGCGAATGCACGATGCCGGTCAGGATGATGCCATCGGGGCGCCGGCCGATAATGGCGCTGAGCAAAGCCGCCTCGCTGGCCTCGTCATAGCCGCCCTGGCCGATAAGCAACTGATAGCCATGCTGGCGCAGATGATGCGCCACCTGCTGCATGGTGGCGGTGAACATGGCGCCGCTGATGCTGGGCACCAGCGCCACGATCAGGCGGCTGCGGCTGGAGGAAAGCGAACCGGCCAGCAGGTTGGGCGTGTAGCCCAGGCGGCGCACCGCCAGGCGCACTTTTTCCAGGGTCTGCGGCGATACCCGGTCAGGTGTGTTGAGGGCGCGGGAAACCGTGATCTTGGTCACGCCGAGTTCGGCGGCGATATCTGCCAGGGTTGGCGTCTTCGCAGATGCAGCACGGATTTTGGCGGGTTGCTTCACAATTCCAGTATAGCCAGAACCGATTTTCCAGGGTAGGTTCGCGGCTCATGTTACCGGTAACATTTTCAGACCTGCGAGATTGCCCCGATGATCGACCTGCATGCCAAGCGCCTGATCGGCCCTGTCATCCGCCTGCACCCAGACGACAATGTGGTTGTGGCCCGCATCGATGTGGTGCCCGGCCTGCCGGTGGAGGGCGATAACCGCCATGCCGGCTTTGTCATCCGTGACAAAGTGTTGGCCGGCTACAAGATTGCCGCGCGTGACCTGAAGCAGGGCGAGCCGATCCTGAAATACAATGTCACCGTGGGTTTTGCCGCTGCCGACCTGCCGGCCGGCACCATGCTGCACAGCCACAATACCGATTTCCGTGAATTCGACCGCGATTATGCCCATGGCCGTTATTACAAGCCGGTGCAGATGCTGCCGGAAGCCGAGCGCGCCACCTTCCAGGGTATCCTGCGGCCCGATGGCCGCGTCGGCACGCGCAATTATGTCGGCATCGTCTCCACAGTGAATTGTTCGGCCACCGTGGTGCATGCCATCGCGCGGCATTTCACCGAGGAACGCCTGGCGGAATATCCCAATGTGGATGGCGTGGTGGCATTCAGCCACGCGCTCGGCTGCGGCATGGAGATGACCGGCGAGGCGATGGCTTTGCTGCGCCGCACCTTGGGCGGTTATGTGCGCCATGCCAATCTGGCTGCGGTGCTGGTGATCGGCCTGGGCTGCGAACGCAACCAGCTTGGCGGCATGATGGCCGAGCAGGGCCTCAAGGCCAGCGACAATCTGGTCACCTTCGTGATGCAGGAAACCGGCGGCACACGCAAAACCATCGAAGCCGGCATCGAAGCCGTGAAGAAGATTCTGCCCAGCGCCAATAATGTGGTGCGCAGCACCGTGCCGGCCAGCCATATCACCGTGGGCCTGCAATGCGGCGGCTCGGATGGTTTCTCGTCGATCACCGCCAATCCGGCCCTGGGCGCGGCGATGGATATCCTGGTACGCCATGGCGGCACCGCCATCCTGTCTGAAACCCCGGAAATCTACGGTGTGGAACATACCCTGACGCAGCGCGCGGTGAGCACCGAGGTGGGTGAGAAGCTGGTGGAGCGTATCCGCTGGTGGAAGGATGTGTATGCCGTCGGCCGCGACGTGCAGATCAATGGCGTGGTCAGCCCCGGCAATCAGGCCGGCGGTCTGGCCAATATCTTCGAAAAGTCGCTCGGTTCATCCATGAAGGGCGGCACCGGGCCGCTGATGGAAGTGTATAAATACGCCGAGCCGGTATTGGCCAAGGGTTTGGTGTTCATGGACACGCCGGGCTATGACCCGTGCTCGGCCACCGGTCAGATTGCCGGCGGCGCCAATATCATCGCCTTCACCACCGGGCGCGGCTCGGCGTTTGGTGCCAAGCCGGCGCCATCCTTGAAGCTGGCCACCAATTCGCCGATGTATCGCCGGCTGGAAGAGGATATGGATATCAATTGCGGCCAGATCCTCGACGGCACCAAGTCAATGCAGGAAATGGGGCAGGAGATTTTTGAGCAAATCCTGCGCACCGCTTCAGGCGAAAAGACCAAGAGCGAGTTGCTTGGTGTCGGCGATCATGAATTTGTGCCCTGGCAGATCGGCATCGTGGGCTGACATTCAGCCATCGATCCGGTAGCGCTGCACCAGTTCGGCCAGGTCGCGTGCCTGGGCGGACAGGTTACGCGAGGCGGAGGATGTCTGTTCCGCCAGGCTGCCATTGCGCTGCGTCATCTCGTCCATGCTGTTGATCGCAATGTTGATCTGCTCCAGCCCAACCGCCTGTTCGGCCGATGCGGTGGCGATCTGTGCGATCAGGTCTGAAACCTGCTTGATCGCACCCACAATATCGGTCAGGGCGGCGCCGGTATCATTCACCAGGGTGGCGCCGGTCTTGACCTGAGCATTGGAAGATTGGATCAGCGCCTTGATATCCTTCGAGGCGCTGGCCGAGCGCTGCGCCAGGCTGCGCACTTCCTGCGCCACCACGGCAAAGCCCTTGCCGGCATCACCGGCCCGGGCCGCTTCCACGGCCGCATTCAAGGCCAGCAGGTTGGTCTGGAAGGCGATGGTATCCATCAGGCCGACAATCTCGCCGATGCGGCCCGCGCCGGCCTCGATTTCATGCATCGCCGCCAGCATGCGCCGCATCACGGCGCCGCCCTGCCCCACCGCCTGGCGCGCGGCGCCGCCCATGGCATCGGCCTGCTGCGCATGCTGCGCCGAATTGCGCACCATCTCTGTGATTTCATGCAGCGAAGCCGCCGCCTGTTCCAGGCTGGCGGCCTGTGCCTCGGTACGCTGGGCCAGTTCATGCGCGCCTTCCGACATGCCGCCGGATGCCTCGCGCACTTCCTGCGCCGCATCATTCAGGCCGCGCGCCACATTGCCAAGCCGATCCGCCAGGCCATTGGCATTCTGCGCGATGCTGTCAAACACACCGCCATAATTTCCGGCCACCAGACCATCCAGGCGACCTTCTGCCAGCAGCGCCAGCATGGTGGAAACCTCATCAAACACATTCTGCAACGTGGCGGTGAGCTGGTTGAGGCTGCGGCTGAGATCAAGAAAAGCGCCCTGCTTGCCGGCCAGATCAAGCCGCTGACGCAGATCACCAGCGGCGATTGCTTCGCTCAGCCCGGCGATTTCACTTGCCATCAAGGCTTCGCGTTGGCGCTGTTCGGCCTCTTGCCGGCGCTGCTCGCGTTCACGCTGCTGCTCCTCGGCCACAGCCTGGCGCCGCTCCTGCTCATGCTGGCGGAAAATCTCATACGCCGCCGCCATGGCACCAATCTCGTCGCGCCGTCCGGCATCGCGGCTTTCGATATCCAGCTTGCCAGCCGCCAAAGCCTGCATCGCCTGGGTCATCCGACTAAGCGGCCGGGTGATGCCGCGCGCCACGATCAGGCTGCCCACCAGCATGGCCAGCACCAGCAGGCCGGCCAAGCCGCCGGCCAGCAACTGGATACGCTGCCGCGCCGCTTCTGCCGCCTGCTGTGCCTGCTGCGCGGTTATCTCGGCCTGCTGCACAGCCGTTTCAAGCAGCGGCACCATGGCGGCGCGGATTTCACTCAGACGCTGACGCTGCGCTTTCAGGGCCGCCTCGGCATCGGCAAAATCGCTGGCCGCCAGACGATAGCCGGCATGCAGATCGCGGATTTCCTGCTTCACCGTGTCAAAGAACGGCGCCGTTTTGAGAATCATGAGAAATTCATCAGAAGCGCGCGCCAGGCTCTGCGCAAAGGCGACGCCATCGCCACTGAGTGCAAATTCAAATTCCGCGCCGCGCATCTGGAGCATGGTGATGGTGAGCTGGTTGGCAATGTCGAAGGTCATGCCCACGGCCTTGCCGCGTATCTCCTCCAGCTTGCCCTGGAAAGCCAGGCCGGCCGCCAGCAAGGCGCCCTTGCGGCCTTCGGTGTTGCCGAAACCAACCGCACGCCGCGCCACCACCAGATCAAGAATGGCGGCGCTGAACTGTTTTGCCTGCGGCAAGATAGGTTGCAGATCGGCGGCGCCACCCTGATCCAGCGCCTTGGCCAAAGCCTGTTCGGCCGCAGCACCACTATCGCTTACCGCAGCAATCGCCTTGGCATCATTGCCATTGGCCAGCCGCTCGGCCTGTTGCTGAAAATCACGATAGGCCAGATCAAGCGCTGCCACGGCGGCTTGTTGTGCCGCCGCCGCCGCGCTATGGCGTTGCGCGGTCTGGGTTGCGGCGCGCTCAAACAGATACGCGCCTAGCATGGCAAGAATGGCAAGCATCGCCGCCGCGATGATGGCTGCGATACGATGACCAATGGATACTGACATAAAAAAAGCCTGGGGTTGTTGTTTAACCCCAGGCTAATCGGCCGCTGTTACAGCGATGTTATGATTGGATTACGATTGGCTGCGCACGCTTCAGGCAAATTCCAGGATCACCTGATCCACGGCCAGGCTGTCGCCCTTCTTGGCATTCACCTTCTTCACCGTGCCATCGCGCTCGGCGCGCAACACGTTTTCCATCTTCATGGCTTCCACCACAGCCAGCGCCTGGCCGGCCTTGACCGGTTCGCCTTCGGCCACATTGATCGAAACCACGAGGCCCGGCATCGGGCAGAGCAGGAATTTCGACATGTCGGGCGCTACCTTCTCCGGCATCAGGCGGGCCAGTTCGGCGGCGCGCGGGCTGCGCACAATCAGGTCCAGCTCGGCGCCGGCATGGGTGATGCGGAAGCCTTCATTACGCGGCGCCACCCGGGCAACAATATCGACGCCATCGACACTGCCACGGAAAAACGCATCACCCGGCTGCCAGGCCGAGCGCAGCTTGATCGCCTTGCGGCCCTCAACTTTCACATCATAGCCGCCATCCACTTCGGCCACGCTTGCCGGCTGTTCGGCCTTGCCTTCAAACACCACCCAGTCATTGCCAAGCGGCTTTTCGGGCAGGCCGAGCTTGCCGGTGATATGGCCGGCGCGGCGCACCGAACGCAGATGCAGCAGCAGAGCCACCGCCGTCAACGCATTGCGGCGTGCCACCGGCAGCATGGCGCCGGCAAAACCGGCCGGCCATTCCTCGGCGATGAAATTGGTTGACAGCTTGCCCGACTGGAAACGCGGATGCGCCAGCACGGCATTGAGGAAATTCACGTTATGGCCGATACCGGCAATCCAGGTTTCATCCAGCGCCGCCGCCAGCGCCGCAGTGGCTTCCTCGCGCGTTTTGCCATAGCCGCACAGCTTGGAGATCATCGGGTCGTAGAACATGCTGATTTCGCTGCCTTCGACCACGCCGGTATCGTTGCGGATCGACGGTGATTCCGCCGCCGTGCGCCAGCGCACCAGACGGCCGGTGCTGGGCAGGAAGCCGCGATACGGGTCTTCGGCATAAATGCGGGCTTCGATGGCCCAGCCATTCAGCTTCACATCCTTCTGCTGGATGGCGAGCTTCTCGCCGGCAGCAACCCGGATCATCTGCTCAACAAGGTCCACGCCGGTAATCAGTTCGGTGACCGGATGCTCCACCTGCAACCGGGTATTCATTTCCAGGAAGAAAAACTTGCGGTCTGGGCCAACGATGAATTCCACCGTGCCGGCGCTGTCATAGGCCACGGTCTTGGCCAGAGCCACCGCCTGATCGCCCATCGCCTTGCGCGTCTTGGCATCCAGGAACGGGCTGGGCGCCTCTTCCACCACTTTCTGATGCCGGCGCTGGATCGAGCATTCACGCTCGCCGAGATAGATCACATTGCCATGCTTGTCGCCCAGCACCTGGATTTCGATATGGCGCGGCTCTTCGATATATTTCTCGATGAAGACGCGATCATCACCGAAGGAATTCTTGGCCTCGTTGGTGGCCGAGGAAAAGCCCTGCTCCACTTCCGAGTCAGAGCGTGCGATGCGCATGCCCTTGCCGCCGCCGCCGGCGGAAGCCTTGATCATCACCGGATAGCCG
>DLGP01000043.1:31575-32106 GCA_002482765.1 Alphaproteobacteria bacterium UBA7691 | reverse complement strand
TAGTGGCGGTGGCGGGGGTGGCGGCAGACTGGCCATTTGAATGGCAATACTGGGTAATTCTTCGCTTTTTGCATCCAGCGGCTGCGGTGCATGCAGCACCACCAGCAACGCCATCAGCGCGGCGGCATGCAGGGCAACCGATATGATCCAGGCACGCAATCCCATGGTCAGGGCTTCCCGCCCGTCCCTTGCGCGCCCTGCTCCAGCCCCTCGGCCACCAACGAGATACGCGAAAAGCCGGCCTTGCCGACCAGCCCCATCACTTCCATGACGCGGCCGTAATCCAATGCTTTGTCGCCGCGCACATAGATCGTCATGTTCGGATCGCCGCCGCGCAGCGCACTCAATGTGCCAACCAGGGCAGCTTCCTCCACCGGCTCCTTGCGGATGAACAATTTGCCGTCGCGGTCAACCGACAGCACCAGCGGATCGGGTGCCGGCGCAACACGCTCGGCAGCAGTCTTGGGCAGCTTGAGCGGCACGCCAACCATCATCAGCGGCGCCGCCACCATGAACACGATCAGCAGCACC
>DLGP01000043.1:5778-31530 GCA_002482765.1 Alphaproteobacteria bacterium UBA7691 | reverse complement strand
ATCAGCAGCACCAGCATCACATCCACCAGCGGCGTGACATTGATTTCGGCCAGCGGCCGGTAGCCGCCATCACCCAGTTCGTCGGAATCGCCCGAACCGCCGGGCGTAATCTGTCCCATTGCCATGGCGCTTACTCGGCCACATTGGCAGCGCGAGACTTGCCGTCACGCGCCAGGCGATTGCCGATAATGCCGATGCCGGCATTGAAGCGCTGGCCGATGCGGCCCAGATCGGTGGCGAATTTGTTATAGGCCATCACCGCCGGGATCGCGGCCACCAGGCCCAGCGCGGTGGCCAGCAAGGCCTCGGCGATGCCGGGCGCCACCACGGCCAGCGAGGTATCGTTGGATTGGGCAATGGCCGTGAAGCTGTTCATGATGCCCCACACAGTGCCGAACAGGCCGATGAACGGCGCCGCCGAACCGATAGTGGCCAGGAATGGCAGGCCGGGTTCAACCCGGCGCAGTTCGGCGGCAAAACTGGCGCGCATGGCGCGCTCGATCCGTTCGCGGCGATCCTTGCGGCTTTCCTGGCCGTCGCCATCGCGCCATTCCGCCAGCGCGCTGCGCAAAGCGCTCAGCGCCACCGGGCCAAGCGCGCCTTCTGTGGGCAGGCCGGCACCATGCTCGATCCCGGCCTCAAAAGCCGCCGCCTCGCGGCGCAGCCGGCGCACGGCCATCAGCTTGTCGATCATGATGGCCCAGCAGGCAACGGAAGCCAGCAGCAACAGCAGCATCACGATCTTGACGATGATATCAGCCTGTAGGAACAGGCCGAACATCGTGTGGTCGGTTACGCTGGGGATCATATCGGTCATCGCTCTTGCCTTTTCAAACGGCCGCTCAGGCATCAGCCCAGCGGCGCAACAAATTGTGATAAATGCCGGTCAGCCGCACCACGGCAGCGTCGGTCAGACCATGAGCAGCGGCCAGTTGCTGAATGGTGCGATCCAGCTCGAACAGCATCTGCCGCTCGCCATCATCCCGCACCATGCTCTGCACCCAGAAGAAACTTGCCAGCCGGACACCGCGTGTCACCGGCCGCACCTGATGCAGGCTGGTTGACGGATACAGCACCATATCGCCCGCAGGCAGTTTGGCGCTGTGGCTGCCATAGGTATCCTCCACGATCAGCTCGCCGCCGTCATAATCCTCCGGCTCAACCAGAAACAAGGTGGCGGATAGATCAGTGCGGATCCGATGTGCCGTGCCACGAACGGCGCGGATCGCGTTATCAACATGCAAACCGAATGTCTCGCCGGCATCATAGCGGTTGAACATGGGCGGAAAGGTTTTGAGCGGCAGCGCGGCTGAAATGAAAAGCTGTGATTGCGCCAGGGCATCCAGAACCATATTGCCCAGTTCAGCCGCCACCGGGCTATTGTCCGGCAATTGCTGATTATGCTTGACCTGGGCGGATTGTGCGCCCGCAGTGACTTTGCCATCAACCCAACTCGCTGCCGCCATTGCCTGCCGGAAATGCGCGACTTGCTGTTTCGACAGCACGGAAGGGATATGGAGCATCATCGCGGGCGCGATCCTTTATTGGTCAGAACTTGAACACAGTCTTGTACTGCCTGCTTGTTAAAGGCCGCATAGTAAATGACGTGGAACTCCTGCTCCGGTCACGGAGCTTGTAAACGCCTCGAACCCTTGTTGCAACTAATTATCATGAGGAAATGATATAAAATAAACAGCTCTGCCCACTATTTATAACTACCTATAACAGCTTGGCTAATTGACGACAGATCGCGGCAACCGGTCAGCGCCATGGCCACTTCCAACTCGGCGCGCAGTATCTGCACCAAATGCGACACGCCAACCGGTCCAGCCGCCGCCAGCGCATATATATAGGGGCGCCCGATCAGCACTGCCCGCGCTCCCAAAGCCAATGCCTTGAGCACATCACCGCCACAGCGGATACCGCCATCCAGTAGTAGCGGCAGACGATCGGCCACCGCTGCGGCAATGGCCGGCAGGGCATCAATACTGGCCGGCTGACTATCCAGCGTGCGGCCGCCATGGTTCGACACGATGATGCCATCGATTCCGGCTTCTAACGCCAGCACTGCATCTTCCGCAGTCATCACACCTTTAAGCAGCAGCGGCAGCCGGGTCAGCCCACGCAGCCATGTTATATCGCGCCAGGTTGGCGCTGTCGTCAGCAAGGCCCCACCCAGCAACAAGCTGCCATTGGCCGGCGCTTCTGGTTGCAACGGCCGCATACCGCGCAGGTTAACGGCCTCGATGCCGGGCGGCAGGCTGAAGCTGGCGCGCTGCTCGCGGTAGCGCAGCCCGCTTACCGCTGCATCTACGGTCAGCACCAGGGCCTGGTAACCCGCTGCTTCCGCCCGCCGCACCAGCGCGGCAGTAAACGCACGATCAGCCTGGATATAGAGCTGGAACCAGAGTGGTGCTTCGGCCTGGCGCGCGATATCCTCCAGGGTCACACTGGCCTGAGTGCTCACCACCATGCCGGCGCGGGCGGCGCCCGCAGCCAGCACACTGGCCAATTCACCATCCGGATGCACCAGTTTGTGATAGGCCACCGGCGCCAGCAGGATCGGATGGGCAAAGCGCTGGCCAAACAATTCAAGCTGCGTGCCGCTGCCACCAGCCAGATCGCACAGCACCCGGCCACGCAATCGCAGCCGTTCAAAAGCGGCAAGATTCTCGCTTATTGTCCATTCGTCGGTGGCGCCGCCGGCAATATAGGCCCAGGCCTGATCGCTCATGCGTTCACGGGCGTAAGCCTCATAATCACGTGCGGCGGCGATTGCCACCGGGATGTGTTGCAGCCTAGCCAGGGGTGTCCGCGTCATCTCGGATTATCCATCCATCAGGTCTGCGACCATTGGCGCAGCAACTTGTGATACAGAGCCATCAGATTCGGCAAGGCACTGCTATCCGCCATCTCCCGGCCCACGGTCTGAATTGCATCATCCAGTTCCAGCAGCGTGGCGCGCTGGGCATCGTCGCGCACCAGGCTTTGAATCCAGAAAAACGCAGCATAACGCACTCCCTGGGTCACCGGCGTAACGTGATGCAGCATAGCGGCGGAATATACCACTATATGCCCGGCGGGCAGCTTCACCCGGCGGCCAGCATAGGCGCCCCCGATCACCAATTCACCGCCCTCGTATTCTTCCGGTTCAGCTAGAAACAAGGTGGCGGAAAGATCACTGCGGATACGCTGCGCATTACCCGGCAGGCTGAAAATCGCATTATCGATATGGTCGCCGTAAGTGCCGCCGCCGGCATAGCGGTTAAAACGTGGCGGCAATATTTTCAGCGGCAGCGCCGCCGCCATGAAGCGTTCGATGCCGGCAAGCCGTTCAACAATGAATCCACCCATCTGCAAGCCACGCGGATCATCCTGCGGCAATTGCTGGTTCTGTTTAACCTGCTGCGCCACAGAGCCAGCCGTGAGGCGGCCATCCTGCCAATTGGATTGCTCCAGCACGGCACGGCACTGGCGCCATTCCGCTTCGCTCAGCACATCAGGGATTTCCAGCAGCATTGCCGGCCTCGCACACAGAATGGAAAGCGGCCCGGCAGCAATGCCGCCGGGCCGGAAGCATCATGCCCGCCGCTATCAGAATTTGAAATTGGTGCTGAGCATGAAAGTGCGCGGCAAGCCAAGCGAGGCACGACTGCCATTCCAGTTGGTTGAACTTGCATATTGCTTATCGGCGATGTTGTCGATGTTGAACCGCACCTGCACGCCCTCCAACACCTCATAGGAAGCCATGGCGTTGAACAGCATGTAAGCCGGCAGCTTGCCAAACATGCCATTCGGGATGATGCGCAGCGCATCGTCCGGACGGCCGAGATAGGATGAGCCAACATATTGCATGCCGCCGCCGATGGTGACGCCGAAGGGCAGCCGATAGGTGGTCCAGAGATTGCCGGTAACACGCGGCGTGAAGGCCAGTTCATCGCCGTTGGTGCTGGTATAGGCACCGTAATCGCCGGCATTGGCGCGACGCCGCACTTCGTCGAGATAGGCGCTGTGTTTGCGCTCGCTCTCCATCAATGCCACGCCACCGAACAGGTTCCAGCCCTCGGTAATCTCGCCGGATGCGCTGAATTCGATACCCTGCACCACCTGCTTGCCATAGCCCTTGAGGCTATCGGCAGTGTCGCCCACATCGCGGCCGGTGATCGGCACATCGGTCTTTTCGGTGCGGAACAAAGCCACAGCGGTGGACAGCCTGTCGCTGAAGAAATTCCACTTGGTGCCGATTTCGTAATTATACGATTTCACCGGCTTGGCGCCCTGAACAAAACCGGGGAAGGCATTGTCGCCAGTGCGCGAGATATCCGAGTTGGACAGATAGGAACCCGGCGGCAGTGCCGACAGGCCAAAGGACGAATAGATGCTGCCGCTTTCCGCCGGCTTGTAGACCAAGCCGACCTTGCCACCCAGGGTGTTTTGCGAATCCTCAAAACCATCAAACGTGCCGGCGGGCGCGCCTGCCGCCGTGCGGCTTTCGATATCCACCGTGTAGCGCTCGGCGCGCAGGCCGCCGGTCACTTCCCATTGCGGGCCGATCCGCGCCGTGTCGTAAACATACAGCGCGGCGGTATCCACATTGATCTTGTTGTTTTCGGTCGGGGCGCCATTGAACGCAACCGCTCGATCAGGATTGGGGTTGAACAGGGTGGTGTTGCTGTTGGTGGTGCCAAAGCGGTCGGCATCGGATTGTTCGCGCGTCAGTTCCAGGCCGGTGGCCAGCGTGTGCTGCACCGCGCCGGTATCGAAATTCACCGAAAGATTGGTCTGGTTGCTGATGCTGGTGTTGACGCGGGCATAGAACTGGGTCTGCGTCGCAACCACGCCTGTGGCCGCCGTGAAGCCCGTGGGGATGGTATAGCGCGCATCGCGCTCCACCCGGGCAAAGCGCGTCTGGTTGCTGATGCTGAACCGGCTGGTGATATCGTATTCCAGCCGCGCCAGCAGAACATCGCTGGTTACATCATCGTAATCCGAACGCAGGCCGTAGAAGGAATCGCGCGAATATCCTGCCGTCGCCGGGCTATAGGCCAGGGTGTCACTGATTGTTGCCCCCGGCACACCCCAGTCCGGCAGGTCGTTACGCTCCACATGCTCATAGGCCAGTTTGGCGCGCAGGTCGGTGCCAAGGCCAAAAGCCACTGACGGGGCAAAGCCAAAAGCCTTGGCCTCGGCGATTTCGCGCCCGCCCACGCCACTATCTTCCAGCATCATGTTGAGGCGCAAAGCGGTATTGCCAGCCAGCACCTGGTTGAGATCAACGGCAGCGCGCTTGCGCAATTCGGAATCGTATTCGTCAAAGCCCAGGCTGGCATCGCCGGCATAGAAATTCTGCAAGCCCGGCGTTTTGGTCACCATGTTGACATAGCCGCTGGCGCCGCCACGGCCATTATCGGCCGCGGCGCCCTTCACCACTTCCACCTGCTCGATATTGAACACATCACGGGCATAACTGCCTGAATCGCGCGAGCCATCAATGAAGATGTTGCCGCTGGTATCAAAGCCACGCATGCTGAAATTGTTGCTCGACGTGGCGAAGCCATTCTCGCCGGCATTGAAGCTGATGCCGGGCGTATTCTTCAACACCTCGGTCAGGTTACGCGCCCCCTGCTCCTTGATCAAAGCCTGCGGGATCACCGTGATGGTCTGCGGCGTATCCAGCAAAGGCGCGGTCTGCTTCGGCGAAGAGGCCTTCTCTGCCTTATAGCCCTCGCTTGGCGCCGGCTGGGCGGGCTGGCCCTCCACCTTCACTGTGGGCAATTGCACGGGTGCGTTTTGTGCCATGGCACCAGCCGGCAGCAGCGCCGCCGCAACGGCCAGCGACAGCAAGCTCAATGCCGCAGGCTCCACTTTCGGCGCCAGCGAAACAACAGACATGTTTTGAGAACGCGGAGTTTCCGCCATGACAAGCATCCCCCAAGTAGGAAGGTAAAAATGTTGGCTGGCGGGCAGGCTAAAAAGCCGGGCTTGCTGGCTGATTTTTGATATTAAGTCGCAACAGCGACTGGAGTGTTTATAGGATGCTTATGAGAATAAACAAGAGATAAATTAGTCATCATTTTGAAAATTTGTTTCAGGCGGCGTCCGGACACAAAAAAAGGGGGCCGCAGCCCCCTTTTCTCTCATATTCGCCAGGGGCTTAGAGGCCAACCTGGGTGATGAACTTGGTGTTCAGGTAAGACTCGATGGCTTCCGAACCGCCTTCCGAGCCATAACCCGAATCCTTGATGCCGCCAAACGGCACTTCCGGCAGCGCCAGGCCGTGGTGGTTGATCGACACCATGCCGCTTTCAAAGGCCGAGCCGATTGCCGCCGCCGTCTTGGCCGACTTGGTATAGGCATAAGCCGCCAGACCAAAGGGCAGCCGGTTGGCTTCGCTCACCACCGCGTCAAAATCCGAGAAGGCGCTGATCGGCGCCAGCGGGCCAAACGGTTCCTCGTTCATGATGCGGGCATCCAGCGGCACATCGGTCAGCACGGTCGGCTCAAAGAAATTGCCGACATTGCCGATGCGCTTGCCGCCGGTCTGCACCTTGGCGCCACGGCCAACGGCATCGGCGACAAACATCTCCATCGCCTGCACGCGGCGGTCATTGGCCAGCGGCCCCATGCGGGTATCCTTGTCCATACCGTCACCAACCTTGAGCTTCTTGGCGGCCGCAACAAAGCCATCGACAAACTGGCCATAGACCTTTTCATGCACCAGGAAGCGGGTCGGCGACACGCAGACCTGGCCGGCATTGCGGAACTTGTTGGCCGACAGCACCTTCACCGCCACATCCACATCGGCGTCTTCAAACACGATGGCCGGGGCATGGCCGCCGAGTTCCATGGTGATGCGCTTCATATGCTGGCCGGCCAGCATCGAGAGATGCTTGCCCACCGGGGTGGAGCCGGTGAAGGTGATCTTGCGGATCACCGGATGCGGGATCAGGTATTCCGAAATCTCCGACGGAATGCCATAGACCAGCTGCACCACACCTTCCGGCACGCCGGCATCGAGATAGGCTTGCACCAAAGCGGCGCAGGCAGCCGGGGTTTCTTCCGGGCCCTTGAGGATGATCGAGCAGCCAGCGGCCAAAGCCGCCGAAACCTTGCGCACTGCCTGGTTGATCGGGAAATTCCACGGCGTGAACGCCGCCACCGGACCCACCGGTTCCTTCACCACAAGCTGATGCACACCTTCGGCGCGCGGCGGAATCACGCGGCCATAGGTGCGGCGCGCTTCCTCGGCAAACCAGTCCATGATGTCGCCGGCCAAGGCGGTTTCACCCTTGGCTTCGATGAACGGCTTGCCCTGCTCCAGGGTCATGATCTTGCCGATTTCATCAGCGCGGCTGCGGATGATATCGGCCGCCTTGCGCAGAATCTTGTAGCGGTCGTAGCCCGAAACCTTCTTCCACACCTGGAAGCCCTTTTCGGCGGCGGCCAGGGCGCGATCCAGATCAGCCTTCTCGGCCTTGGCAACCGTGCCGATCACTTCGCCGGTGGCCGGGTTCAGCACCGGAATGGTGGCGCCGGCAGCACCGCCGCTCCAGGTGCCGCCAATATGCAATTGTGTATTCGGGTACATGCTTTTTTCCTCCTGCTTCGTGCCCTGATTCATATCCTGGGGGGATCGTTTCGGGCCGGAGTATGGCCGAAACGGCATGGCTCCGCTATGGCTTTCGCCGGGCTTGCCGGCTCAGCAATATGGCGCTCCGTCCGAGAGAAAAAAGCAGATCAAAACCGTGAAAAAAGTCGAGCTTCCCAGCGACCCCACCACCGCCATTGCCGCCAGCCTGGCGCAGATCGCCGCCGCCCTTGAGCGCCTGGCGCCGCCGCCTGCGCCAGTTTTTGATGACAAGGCCGCCGATGCCTATGTGTGGCACGCCCTGCCGCTGCCGGGCTGGCTGGAGCCGGTGCCGCAGATCAACGCGGTGCCGATCAAGCTGCTGCGCGGCGTTGATCGTGTGCGCGATATCCTGCTGGATAACACCGAGCGTTTCGCCCGTGGCCTGCCGGCCAATAATGCGCTGCTCTGGGGCGCGCGCGGCATGGGCAAAAGCTCGCTGGTGAAGGCGGCTTTGGGTGCCGTGAATGCCGACAAGCCGGGCGCCATGGCGCTGGTGGAAATCCACCGCGAGGATATCCCCACCCTGCCCGAACTGCTCAAGCAGCTGCGCGACTCGCAGCGGCGCTACATCCTGTTCTGCGACGATCTTTCCTTTGATGCCGAGGACCAGCATTACAAATCGCTCAAGGCGGTGCTGGAAGGCGGCATCGAAGGGCGGCCGGAAAACGTGATCTTCTACGCCACCTCGAACCGCCGCCACCTGCTGCCGCGCGACATGGTGGATAACGAGCGTTCGACCGCGATTAATCCCGGCGAGGCGGTGGAAGAAAAAGTCTCGCTCTCGGATCGTTTTGGCCTCTGGCTTGGCTTCCATTCCTGTAGCCAGGATGATTATTTCGCCATGCTGGATGCTTATGTCGCCGCCTACGATCTCAAGATCGAACCGGAAAAACTGCGCGCCGAAGCCGTCGAATGGTCGATGACGCGCGGCTCGCGCTCGGGCCGCGTCGCCTGGCAGTTCATCCAGGATCTGGCCGGTCGCCTTGGTGTGAGGCTGACACAGAAGCCACTTAGTTAAGCCTTAATCAGCCCGCCATCACCTCGGTTGTGGCGGGCTGAAACAGCTCCAGCATCGCCACGGTGAGGAATTTTGCCGGGTCCACCGCTTGGGTGCCACGGCGGATTTCAAAATGCAGTTGCGGCTGGTCAACCGCGCCACTGCTGCCCACAGTGGCAATGGCCTGGCCGCGCTTCACCTGCTGGCCCTTCTGCACCAGCACACGATCCAGATGCGCATAAGCCGTGATCCAGCCATCGGCATGGCGCACCAGCAGCAGGTTGCCGAAGCCGCGCAATTCACTGCCCGCGTAAACCACCACGCCATTCTCGGCGGCAATCACCGGCGCGCCACTACGCGCGGCGATATTGATGCCATCGTTATGCAGGCCATCCGGCTTGGGGCCGAACGTGGACAGGATACGGCCCCGCACCGGCCAGGCAAAAGTGCGGCCTGAGCGCGGCGGCGGCTCTTCGTCCACCTGCGGCTTGGCAACGGCAGGCGGTGCTGCCGGCGCAGCCACCGGAGTCGGGGTTGGCGCTGGAACGGGCGGCGCGGCGGCCACCTGTGGCTCAGGCTGCGGCGCGGGCTGCGGCTCAGGCTGTGCAGCCTGAGCCGGCGAGGCCGGAATGCTCACCTCCGGCAACGGCGCCGGCCTGGCGGGTGGCGGGGCTGGCATTGCTGCTGGTGCTGGCGCCGCGGCAGGAGTCTGCACTGGACCAGAGGCGCCGGGCGGCGGCAATTCCTGCACCGCAACGCCCGTACCGGACAGGGCCGGCGCTGTCGGGGCCGGCATAGTCAAGGTCGGCGAAAGCGGAAAGGCGCTAGCCTGCCGTGTCGCTGGGGCGGTAGCGGCCGGCTCAACCGGGCTGGCGGCAGCCACGGCCACAGCGCCGCTGCTGCCCGGCACATGCAAAGCCTGGCCGATGGTGATGGCATAAGGCGCCTGCAACTGGTTGGCGCTGGCCATGCTGAAAACATCCACGCCATAGGCGCGTGAGATGGCGTAAAGCGTTTCGCCGCGCTGCACCACATGCAGCCGCTCGCCCGGCAGGCGCAGGCGCTGGCCGGGTTGCAGGATATAGGGCGCTTGCAGATTGTTGGCGTCGATCAGGGCGCGCGGCGGCAGATTGTGTTGCCGCGCCAGGCCATAAAGCGTGTCACCGCGCTGCACCACGATATCGCCGCCAACCGGCTCGGCTGCCCGTTGCACGGCCTGGGCCGGCATGGCTGCCTGCTGCTGGGCGGCCTGTTGCATAGTGGATTGGCCGGCGGGCTGCGCCGCTTCCATCGTTGGCTCGGTGCGATGATGAAAACTGACCGGCGCCGGCGCCTGCTGGCCGCAAGCCGCCAGCCAGAGCAGCATAAGCGGCATCATGCGTCCGGACAGGCGCGGTCTGATTTCTCGGCCGGTGCTCACCCGAACATCCTCATAAACAGCAAGCGACTCGAATCGATACCATCGGCATGGTTAGCAAAGGCTTAATTTTGCCCTAACCGTAACGATCCTCTTTCCAGGGATCGCCTTCATTATGATAGCCGCGCACTTCCCAATAGCCCGGCGCATCGCGATCCAGAAAGGCGATATGCTTCACCCATTTCGCCGATTTCCAGAAATACCAGCGCGGCATCACCACCCGCACCGGGCCGCCATGCTCACGCTTTAACGGGTCGCCTTCCCAGGAATGCGCCAGCAGCACATCCGGCGCGCTGAAATGCTCCAGCGTCACATTGGTGGCATAGCCATCATAACTCTGGAACACCACATGGCGGGCTTCCGGGCGCGGCTTCACCAGCTTGAGCAGATCACGCGCCAGCACGCCGGCCCAGCGATTGTCATACCGCGACCAGGCGGTGACACAGTGAATATCGGAAACCGTGTCGGTTTGTGGCAGGTCGAGAAAATCATTCCAGCCCAGCTTCACCGGATTGGCCACCAGGCCGCCGACGCTGAGCTGCCATTTGTCGAGCAGGATATTCGGCTGCACACCCAGATCGAGCACCGGCCAGTCCCGCACCAGGCGCTGGCCCGGCGGAAGGCGGCGGGCTTGTGGCGCGCTGGCCGTCTCGCCGGTCAGCAAACGGCCATCCTTGGCCCATTGCTGCTTGCTGCTGATCAGCTTGTCTTTGATCTGGCCGAGCAGGCCCGGCTTGTAATCGTCACCGCTCATCGCTCGCCTCTTTCACCCGCCGACCGCCTAATCCCTGACGCGCAGCAGCCTTTGCTTTTCGCGATTCCAGTCGCGCTCTTTTTCACTCGCGCGTTTGTCATGCAGCTTTTTGCCGCGTGCCAGGGCGATCTTCACCTTGGCCAGACCACGCTCGTTGAAATATAGGGAGAGCGGCACCAGCGTCACCCCGCCGCGTTTCAGGCTCCCGATAAGTTTACCGATTTCCTTCTTCTTCAGCAGCAGCTTGCGCGGGCGGCGCGGCTCGTGGTTGAAGCGGTTGGCACCGGCATATTCCGGGATATAGGCATTCACCAGCAGGATTTCGCCGTTTTTTTCCTCGGCATAGGAATCCTGGATGTTGGCCCGGCCGTTACGCAGGCTTTTGACCTCCGAGCCAAGCAGCACGATGCCGGCGTCAAAAGTCTCGTCCAGGGCATAATCGTAGCGCGCGCGCCGGTTGTCGGCCACCGTCTTGGACTGGCCGACGCGCGTTGCGGCTGCCATGCTGATTACTTCTTTTTCGTCTTGCGCGGCTTGGCGAGGCCGGCAGCCTTGAGCGCGGCCTTCACCTTGGCCTGGGTGTCCTTGCTGACCCCAACCAGCGGCAAGCGCACATCAGCCTGGCAAATCCCGAGCAGCGAGGCGGCATATTTCACTGGCGCGGGATTAGGCTCGACAAACAACGTAGTATGCAGCGGCAACAGCTTTTCCATGATCGCCAGCGCCTTGGCATGATCGCCGGCCAGGCTGGCTTCCTGCATCTGCGCCACCGGGCCTGGGGCGATATTGGCGGTGACGGAAATGCAGCCAACGCCGCCATGGGCATTGAAAGCCAAAGCGGTGGCATCATCGCCATCCAACTGGCAGAAATCCTCGCCGGCCGCAGCGCGCATGCGCAGCGGGCGCAGGATATCGCCGGTGGCATCCTTCACGCCGGCGATGCGCGGCAGCTTGGCCAAGGCCGCCATGGTTTCCACGCTCATGTCGATCACGCAGCGCGGCGGGATATTGTAGATGAAGATCGGGATGCGCGTGGCATCGTGCAGTGCCTTGTAATGCGCAAACAGGCCGGCCTGATTCGGCTTGTTGTAATACGGCGTCACCACCAGCACGGCATCGGCGCCGGCCTTCTTGGCATGCTTGGTCAGTTCAATGGCTTCGGCGGTGGAATTCGAGCCGGCACCGGCCATCACCGGCACACGGCCACGCGCCACTTCGATGCACAATTCCACCACGCGCTTATGCTCGTCATGGCTCAGGGTGGGCGATTCACCGGTAGTGCCGCACGGCACCAGGCCATGGGTACCTTCTGCAATCTGCCATTCCACCAGATCGCCGAAGGCGCGCTCGTCCACCTTGCCGTTCTTGAACGGGGTGATCAGCGCAACAAAAGAGCCCTTGAACATGAGCGTGTCCTCAAGATTCCATAGATTCCGGCACCATAGAGGGCGCAGCCGGGAACGGCAAGCCACCAGCACCGATGTTGCGCCGCACATGGCGGCCGGCTGATACTATGGGCAGCACCCAACATAATTCGGAGTCGGCCATGGATTTACTGCCCAGCCTGCTTGCCCTTGCCGGCATGCATATCCTGATGGCAATGGTGCCGGGACCGAATACCGTGGTGGTCAGCCACTTTTCCGCCGCCGTTTCTCGCCGCGCCGGGCTTACGGCCATGGCGGGCGTGGCGCTGGCTTCGCTGCTCTGGGTGGCACTCAGCTTGGCAGGTATCGGATTGCTGCTGCAACAGGCCGGGGATTTTTACCGGCTATTGCGGCTGATCGGCACGCTTTACCTGCTTTACGTGGGTTTCCGCCTGCTGCGTAATGCCTGGCGGCCGGCACAACAGAGCGGCGCTCCGGCGCTGGGGCGGCTCGGCCAGCAGCCATTCATGGCCGGCTTGCTCACCACTTTGAGCAATCCGAAATCGGCGGTGTTCTGGACCAGCGTTTTCGCCGTGGCGCTGCCGGCCCAGCCGCCGACTTGGTTTTATATTGCCATACTAGGGTTGATCGGGCTGCAATCGATGCTCTGGTATGGCTTTGTCGCTCTGCTGCTCTCCACCGGGATGGCCCGGCGCAGCTACGCCGCTTGCGCCCGCTGGCTGGATGCAACCGCGGGTGCGGTGATGCTGGCGCTGGGCCTGCGCCTTGGCGATGAAGTGCGGCGCGAAATGGCGCTGCGCCTGCCCTGAAATAATTGCCACAGGCGCCGTGTATCGGATTTTGCTCTGGCCGGCCAAAAATGTTAGGCTGCTCAAGATGCTTAGTCGATTGAACCGTTCTGTGCTGCTGATCGCCCTGCTTGCTGCGGGCGCAGTGGCTGTTGCCCATCGCCCGGTTCTGGCTGCCGAGGCGCATGCCGCCACGATCCCGGCCGCCGGGAAGGCAAAGCCCAAACCAGCCGCCGCCAGCGCGCCGAAACCGGTGCCGAAGCCGGCCACCGCCAAACCCGCCGCGCCGGGCAAAAAGGCAGCGGCCAAAGCGCCAGCCAAAAAGCCCGCTGGCGAAACCGCAAAAAAAGCCGCCATGGCTGTGGCCCCGGCACTGGCCTTGGCGCCGGCCATCCTGCTGAGCCAGAATGACCAGGCGCTGGGCCGCGAGGCGATGCGCGAAGCTGTTGCCGGGCGTTTTGACAAGGCGCGTGAACTTGCCGCCCGCGCCCGTGAGCCGCTGGTGGGCCGGCTGGTGCATTGGCTGTGGCTGCAAACCCCAAATTCCGGCGCGCCATTTGAGGCGATTGCCGAATTCATCGAGAAATCGCCGGATTGGCCGGCGCGCGAGGCTCTGTTGCGCCGCGCTGATGAGGTCATCACAGAAGCCGTGGGCGATGCCCGCATCATCCAGTGGTATGCGGCCCGACCGCCCGAAAGCGGCCTGGGCTGGCTGCGGCTGGCCGAAGCCTATGACCGCCAGGGCCGTGGCACCGAAGCTTTGGCTGCCGTGCGCAAGGCCTGGACCGAAGGCAACCTGGCTTTACGCGATGAAAACGAGATGTGGCGTGAATTCGGCAGCCGGCTGACCCCGGCCGAGAATGCGCTGCGGCTCGACCGCCTGCTCTGGGATGGGCAATATGATGCCGCCCGCCGCATGCTGCCCCGCGTGGATGCCGAAACCCGCATGCTGGGCGAGGCACGGCTGGCGCTGGCTTTGCGCAGCCCCGGCGCCGAGCGGCTTGCCGCCGGCCTGCCGCAGCATCTGCGCGAGGATGGCGGCCTGAGCTATGACCGCATGCGCTGGAATCGCCGCGAGGGCAAGGACGATATCGTTGAAAGCCTGCTCTACAACGCGCCTGATGAACTTGGCCGCGCCGAAAAATGGTGGGTGGAGCGGCATTACCGCGCCCGTAAGGCAATGATCGAAGGCCGCATCTCGGAAGCCTACCGGCTGGCCGCCAATCATGGCCTGAGCGGTGGCGCCAGCTTTGCCGAAGCCGAATGGCTGGCCGGCTGGATCGCCCTGCGGCTGTTGCAGGAGCCAAGGATTGCGCTGAAACATTTCACTGCCTTGCAGGCCAATGTGCGCACCCCGGTCAGCCAGGCGCGGGCCGGCTACTGGCTCGGCCGCAGCCACGACGTGCTGGACGACAAGGCCCAGGCCCGGCTGTGGTATGCCCAGGCGGCCAAGCATTCCACCAGCTTCTATGGCCAGCTTGCCGCCTTTGCGCTTGATCCGAATGCGCGGCTGCAATTGCCTGAGGAAACCGAGCCAAGCGCCGCCGCCATAGCCGCTTTCGACAAGCGCGAAGTGGTGCGCGCCGCCAAGATACTTATGGAACTGGGCCAGGAAGCCCGGCTGCGGCCGTTCATCCTGCGCCTGGCCCATACCGCCGAAACCCCTGCCGATCACCAGCTTGCAGCAAGGCTGGCGCGCACCCTGAACCGGGTTGATCTTGCCGTGGCCGCCACCAAGCGTTCGGCGCGGTATGCCGGCATCAGCCTGGTGCGCGAAGCCTTCCCGCTGGTGGAGCCGATGGCACAGACCAACACCCCGGAAACCGCGCTGGTGCTGGCCGTGGCACGGCAGGAGAGTGAATTTAATCAATATGCCGTTTCGCCGGTGGGGGCGCGCGGCCTGATGCAGTTGATGCCGGCCACCGCCAAGGGCGTGGCGAAGGAAGTGAAGCAGGCCTATTCCCCGGCCAAACTGACCGATGACGCGCATTACAATGTGCGCCTGGGCAGCCATTACCTGGATGGCCTGCTGCGTAACTGGGACTACAATTACATCCTGGCGCTGGCGAGCTACAATGCCGGCGAGACACGGGCGCGCAAGTGGATCAAGGATTGGGGCGATCCGCGTTATGAAAGTGTGGATGCGGTGGACTGGATCGAACTGATCCCGTTTTCGGAAACGCGCAATTATGTGCAGCGCGTATTGGAATCAGCCCAGGTCTATCGCGCCCTGCTGAAAGGCGCCTCGCCCACGGCCGACCGCCTGCAAGCCGATCTGCGCGGCATGCCGCGCAAGGCTTGCGCCAGCGCTGGCTGCTGAACCGATGGCGATCCGGGCCTGCATCTTTGATGCCTATGGCACCCTGTTCGATGTGAATGCCGCCGCGCGCCGGCTCAGCGCCGAGATCGGCCCCGGCTGGGCAGCATTCTCCGATACCTGGCGCAGCAAACAACTTAGTTACACCTGGCTGCGCAGCCTGATGGGCCAGCATGCCGATTTCTGGCAGGTGACCGGCGCGGCACTGGATTTTGCCATGGCCGCGCATGGCATTGCCAACCGAGACGGCCTGCACGACCGCCTGATGCAGCTTTACCTGCATCTGGAAGCCTATCCGGAAGCACCGGACCTGCTGCGCCGGCTGAAAGCTGGCGGGCTGACCACGGGGATTCTGTCAAATGGCTCACCGGCCATGTTGCAGGCCGCCTGCACCAGCGCCGGCATCGCTGATCTGCTGGATAGTGTGTTGTCGGTGGAACAGGCCGGCATTTACAAGCCCGATCCGCGCGTCTACCGGCTGGTGACGGACAGCCTGGGCCTGCGCCCCGAGGAAGTGGCATTCCATTCCTCGAATGGCTGGGATGCCCATGGCGCCAAGCTCGCCGGCTTCCAGGTATTGTGGATCAATCGTGCCGGCCAGCCGGCCGAAGGCCTGCCCTGCCCGCCGGATCATGAACTGCGCTCGCTGGCCGAGGTGCCAGCTTTGCTTGGCCTGTAATGCCACGCTGGCTGCCGGCTTTCCTGCTGCTGATCCTGGTGTTGCCAGCCTGGGTTCTGCCAGCCTGGGCGCAGCCGGCGCCGGAAGCGAGCACCGGCAGGCAGGAAAAAGCCGAAGCCCTGGCCGAGCGCCAGATGGTGGTGGCGGCGCATCCGCTGGCTGCCGAGGCCGGGCTGGCGATGCTGCGCCAGGGCGGCACGGCCTTGGACGCCGCCGTGGCAGTGCAGATGATGCTGACCCTGGTGGAGCCGCAATCCTCCGGCATCGGCGGCGGTGCGCTGCTGCTCTATTGGGACAACGCCAATAAAAAAATCCATGCCTATGACGGGCGCGAGACGGCGCCGGCCGCGGCCAGACCGCAGCGTTTCCTGAAACCGGATGGCACGCCGCTGCCGTTTCGCGAGGCGGTGCCAAGCGGATTATCCACTGGTGTGCCGGGCGCGGTGGCGGCGCTGCATCTGGCGCATCAGGCGCATGGCAAACTGCCCTGGGCCAGCCTGCCGGCGCCTGCCATAACCGCCGCCGAACAGGGCTTCACCGTAACACCACGCCTGGCCGGCCTGCTGGCGCGCGAGCAGCGCCTGCGCCAGGAACCGGCAGCCGCCGCGCTCTATTATCCCGGCGGTGAGCCGCTGAAAGCCGGCACCGTGTTGCGCAACCCGGCCCTGGCGGCCAGCCTGCGTCGCGTGGCAAGCGATGGCGCCGCCGCCTTGCAACACGGCCCGCTGGCGGAAACCATGCTGGCCGCCCTGGCGGCACGCGGCAGCGACATGACCGCCGCCGACCTGGCCGGCTATCAGGCCAAGTCGCGCGCGCCACTCTGTGGCACATTCCGGCTTTACAAACTCTGCGGCTTCGGGCCGCCCAGCTCGGGCGGTGTGGCGGTGCTGCAAATCCTGAAACTGATCGAACAGCTTGATCCCAGCCCGGCGCCCGGGCTTGCAATCGCCGACCTGCATCGGCTGGTGGAAGCCAGCCGGCTGGCCTTTGCTGATCGCAATCTCTATCTCGCGGATAGCGACTTCGTGCCGGTGCCGCTGGCCGGCCTGCTTGATCCAGGCTATCTGGCTGAACGCGCCAAGCTGGTGCGTATGGATGCCAGTTTGGGCATGGCCCAGCCCGGCGAGCCACCCGGCCGGCGCGGCCAGCGCCCAGGCTTATGGCTGCATGACGGCCCACCCGGCACCAGCCATGTTTCCATCGTCGATGCCTGGGGCAATGCCGTGAGCATGACCACCACCATCGAGGATGCCTTCGGCGCCCGCCTGCTGGTGGGCGGTTTCCTGCTCAATAACCAGCTAACCGATTTTTCCTTCCTGCCCAGCCTGGATGGCCGGCCGGTGGCCAATCGGGTCGAGGCCGGCAAACGGCCGCGTTCCTCAATGGCGCCGTTTGTGGTCTTTGACCCACAGGGCGCTTTGCTCGGTGTGCTCGGCTCGCCCGGCGGCAGCCAGATCATCGGCTATGTGGCGCAAAGCCTGCTGCTGTTGATCGACAAGGGCCTAGGCCCACAGGCAGCGGTTTCAATGCCGCATATCGGCAGCCGCAACGGCCCGACCGAGATCGAACACGGCGCCGATCCGGCCTGGGCCGAGGGCCTGGCACGGCTTGGTCATCGCAGCCAAAGCCTGGAAATGACCAGCGGCCTGCATGTAATCTGGCGCCGCACCGGAGCCGGCGCCGGGCAATGGGCCGGTGGCGCCGATCCACGCCGCGAAGGCGTGGCGCTGGGCGACTGAATACAGATTTTTAGAGCAAAAAAAGAGGAAGCCATGAACGCGCCCGCCAACCTGCCGCCGCTGCCCACTCTTGCGGATGTGGAGGATGCGGCCAAGCAATTGCGCGGCGTGGCCCTGCCCACCCCGCTTTGCGAAAGCCCGCTGCTCAACGAGATTCTCGGCTGCCGCCTGCTGGTCAAGGCCGAGCCGCTACAGCTCACCGGCTCGTTCAAGTTTCGCGGCGCCTATAACCGGCTCAGTCGGCTGGATGCCGAACAACGCCAGCGCGGCGTGGTGGCGTTTTCCTCCGGCAACCATGCCCAGGGCGTGGCCTATGCCGCCAAGCTATGCGGCACCCCGGCGGTGATCGTGATGCCTTCGGATGCGCCACAGATCAAGGTGGCCAATACCCGCGCTTATGGCGCCGAGGTGGTGCTGTATGACCGCTGGACCGAAAGCCGCGAAGCCATCGCGGTGAAATACCAGCAGGAGCGCGGCATGATCCTGGTGCCGCCCTTCGATGATCCGCATATCATCTGCGGCCAAGGCAGTGTGGGCCTGGAAGTGGATGCGCAACTGGCCGAGCGCGGCCTGAAGCCGGATATCATCACGGCCGGCTCCTCCGGCGGCGGGCTGATTTCCGGCATCGCCCTGGTGATGGCAACCCGCCATCCGAACTGCCAGGTGTTTGCCGGCGAGCCGGCGGATTTTGACGACATCACCCGTTCGCTGGCCAGCGGCAGCAAGCAGAAGGTGGCCGCCGATGCGCCGCCCAGCTTCTGCGACGCGCTGATGGCGCCGACCCCGGGCGACATCACCTTTGCCGTGATGCGCCGCCTGCTCAAGGGCGGCATCACCGCCACCGATGCCGAGGTGGAAGTGGCGATGGCCACCGCCTTCCATTATCTCAAGCTGGTGATCGAGCCGGGTGGCGCTGCCGCCCTGGCCGCCCTGCTGCACCGGCGCGAGCTGATCCGTGGCAAGACCGTGGTGGCAGTGGCCTCAGGCGGCAATGTTGATGCCGCGCTGTTCTCGGCCGTGCTGGCGCGCACGCCGCCGCTTGCCGCCTGAACAATCCGTTTCCGCAACTGTCAACCAGACCTTAGGGAGAGAAAAATGACAGAAGCTTTTATCTGCGACGCGATCCGCACCCCCATCGGCCGTTATGGCGGCGCGCTTAGCCCGGTGCGGGCTGACGATCTTGGCGCCATTCCGATCAAGGCGCTGATGCAGCGCAATCCGAGCGTGGATTGGAGCCAGGTTGACGATGTGATCTATGGCTGCGCCAACCAGGCCGGCGAGGATAATCGCAACGTGGCGCGCATGTCGGCCTTGCTGTCGGGCCTGCCTGAGAGCATTCCGGGCGCCACGGTGAACCGGCTCTGCGGCTCGGGCATCGAGGCCACTTCGGCCGCCGCCCGCGCCATCCGCACCGGCGAGGCCGATCTGTGCATTGCCGGCGGCGTGGAAAGCATGAGCCGCGCCCCCTTCGTGATGGCCAAGGCGGAAAGCGCCTTCTCGCGCACCACGGAAATCTACGACACCACCATCGGCTGGCGCTTCGTCAACAAGCTGATGAAGCAGAAATACGGCGTTGATTCAATGCCGGAAACCGCCGAGAACGTGGCCGAGCAGTTCCAGATCAACCGCGCTGATCAGGATGCCTTTGCGCTGCGCAGCCAGCAGCGTGCCCTGAATGCCCAGCGTCTCGGCCTGTTCGAAGCCGAGATCACCCCGGTGACGATCCCGAGCCGCAAGGGCGATCCGGTGGTGGTGGACCGCGACGAGCATCCGCGCGACACCACGATTGAAGCACTGGCCAAGCTGCCGACGCCGTTCCGCCAGGGCGGCACCGTCACTGCCGGCAATGCTTCCGGCGTGAATGACGGCGCCTGCGCCATCCTGCTGGCTTCCGACAATGCCGCCCGGCGCCATGGCCTGACCCCGCGTGGCCGCATCATCGCCACGGCGGTGGCCGGCGTGGCGCCGCGCATCATGGGCTATGGCCCGGTGCCGGCAACCGAGAAGGCGCTGGCCATTGCCGGTCTCAGCATCCGCGACATGGATGTGATCGAGTTGAACGAGGCTTTTGCCGCCCAGGCCCTGGCCGTGCTGCGTGGCCTCAACCTGCCCGATGACGCCATCTATGTGAATCCCAATGGCGGTGCCATCGCGCTGGGCCACCCGCTCGGCATGAGCGGCGCCCGCCTGATCACCACGGCGCTGAATCAGCTTGAACGCACCGGTGGCCGCTACGCGCTGTGCACCATGTGCATCGGCGTGGGCCAGGGCATCGCCACCATCATCGAACGGGTGTGACCACGCACGCGGCATCGGATACGGCAATCGGCAAGCTGCACCATATCGGCTTGGCGATACCCGATCTTGATGCCGCGATGGCGCAATATGCCAGACTGCCCGGCGCAATAGACTGCAAATCAGCCCTTATGCACCGGCCCGAGCGGCTTGAGCCGGATGCCGCTGCGCAGGCGCTTGTAGGGCAAAGTCTCGGCGCGTTCGATAAAGGCGCCGGGGCTTTCCACAATCAGGATTTCATGCGCGATATCGGTGAAATCGCCGCGGAAATGCACGGTGCTTTTCAGGCCGAGAATCTGGCGCTTGACCGGCTCGATGCCGAGATGGCGATACATTTCCTTGTCGGCCGCCTGCACCCGGGTGGATGACACCACGGTATCCACGCCATTGCAGCGCAGCAAAGCCATCGGCCCCAGATTCATCCTCGTGCCGCCATAAAATGGCCCGGTGCAGAGGAAGCGGCCATCGCCGGTCTTGGCCACGGTGAAACGCTGGCGATAGGGTGGCGAGCCGGCAAACAGCTTGCCGCCGAGCGGAATCTCGATCTCACTGCCCTCGCCGGCCTGATGCGCAATCAGCGCCGCTTCCGGGTCAAACATCAGGCAGAGTGCGGCATCCGGCACGCCGGCCTCCACCATCGCCTGCAACAGCCCGGTGGTGTCGCAGGTGGCGCCGGCGCCGGGATTGTCCTGCACATCGGCCAGCACGATGGGTTTCCTGGCGCCGCCGGTGATCAGCCTGCGCGCTTCCTCGATGGCTTCCGCCGGCTTCAGCAGCCGGGTGGCGAATTCATTCTCGCGTTCGGCAATGTGGCGCGCCAAGCTGTCGGCGGCCTTGTCGGCGGCTTCCTGGCTATCGGCATAGGCAAACACCGCCGGGCCACATTCGCGGATATCGGCGGGATGGAAGCCGGGCGTGAAACTCATCGACGACACACCGCCGAATTCCATTTCCTCAATGCGCTCGTAAATGCTCTTACAGGGTTCGATGAAGGTGCATTGCGCGGTGAGCGGGATCAGGAAAGGCAGCCGGCGCATCGCCTTGGCCTGGCGCGGCCGTTCGCGGTTCAGCAGCTTGGCCAGATGCTTCGCCACCCGGCCGCCGGTCACTGCCATATCAAGATGCGGGTAGGTGCGATAGGCGATCAGCACATCGGCCTGCGCCAGCATCTGATCGGTCATGTTGCAATGCAGGTCCAGGCTGGCGACGATGGGCATGTCCGGCCCGACCAGCGCGCGCACCCGGCGCAGCAATTCGCCCTCGCCATCCTCAAAATGCTCGGTCACCATGGCGCCATGCAAATCGAGATAAACCGCATCGATGCGGCCGCGCAACGCCGCGATGCCGTCGCAGATCAGCTTGGCGACATATTCAAAAGCCTCCACCGTGACATAGGAAGAAGGCTGCGCCGCCGCCCAGGCAATCGGTTCCAGCACCATGCCAAGATTGGTGGCAGCATTGATGAAGCCGCCAATCGGGATGTTGGCCGGCGGGAACACGTCAAGGATATCCTTGCCCAGCGTCAGCGCCGGCCAGCCCTCGCCTTCAACAAATTTGTGCAGCTCGGCCTTCTGCGGCGCGAAAGTGTTGGTCTCATGCTGAAAGCCGGCAATGGCAACCGTGTAGGGCAGCTTGGTCATGGGGCGGCGCGTCCTGTTATCGGATCGTTGGCAGACGAACGATTATGCGAAGTCGCGCCCACAGGTTGCAACAAAAAAAGGGCGCCGCGAGGGCGCCCTTAACAATCTTGTTGTCATGCCCGCAGCAGCGGGCATCCCATTTGAAGTCGAAGAATGAGACCCTGGGTCAAGCCCGGGGTGACGAACAATTGTTGCTCAGATATCGGCGTAGACGTGCGTTTCCTTCGCGGCGCCCGGATGCGTCACCGCACCATGGGCCGCAGTTGAAACGGTCTGGGCATATTTCCAGATCGTGCCCGACTGGAATTCATGCTTGCGCGGCTTCCACTTCTTGCGCCGCTCGGCAAATTCCTTGGCCGAGACGTTGACGCTGAGAATGCCCTTTTCGGCATCAATGGTGATGATGTCGCCATTCTTGATCAGCGCGATCGGGCCGCCAACCGCCGCCTCCGGACCGACATGGCCGACGCAGAAGCCGCGGGTGCCGCCGGAGAAACGGCCATCGGTGATCAGGGCCACCTTCTCGCCCATGCCCTGGCCATAAATGGCGCCGGTGGTGGCGAGCATTTCGCGCATGCCGGGGCCGCCCTTGGGGCCTTCATAGCGGATGACGATGACATCGCCTTCCTTGTACTTCTTGGCCTGCACCGCCGCGAAGGCATCTTCTTCGCAATCGAACACGCGGGCCGGGCCGACATGCTTCAGCTTCTTCAGGCCGGCCACCTTCACGATGGCGGCTTCCGGCGCCAGGTTGCCCTTGAGGCCAACCACGCCGCCAGTCGGGCTGAGCGGATTGGTGATCGGGCGGATCACATCCTGGTTCTTCGGGAATTTTATGTTCTTGAGGTTTTCGGCAATGGTCTTGCCGGTCACGGTGATGCAATCACCATGCAGATAGCCGCCATCCAGCAGCTGCTTCATGATCACCTGCACACCGCCAACCTCGTAGAGATCCTTGGCGACATATTTGCCGCCCGGCTTGAGGTCGGCGATATAGGGCGTGCGCTTCATGATATTGGCGACATCCTCAAGATCAAACTTGATGCCGCATTCATTGGCGATGGCCGGCAGATGCAGGCCGGCATTGGTGCTGCCGCCGGTGGCGGCAACGATCATGGCGGCATTTTCCAGCGCCTTGCGGGTAACAATGTCACGCGGGCGCAGGTTCAGGCGGATCAACTCCATCACCGCCTTGCCCGAAGCCAGGGCGTAATCGTCGCGGCCTTCATAGGGCGCCGGGGCGCCCGACGAGCCGGGCAAAGCCAGGCCGATGGCTTCCGAAACGCAGGCCATGGTGTTGGCGGTGAACTGGCCGCCGCAGGAGCCGGCCGAGGGGCAAGCAACGCATTCCAGTTCATGCAATTCGGCTTCGGTCATCGAGCCGGCGGCAACCTGGCCCACGGCCTCGAACACGTCGACGATGGTGACATCGCGGTTCTTGAAGCGGCCAGGCAGGATCGAGCCGCCATAGACGAATACCGACGGCACATTCAGCCGCACCATCGACATCATCAGGCCGGGCAGCGACTTGTCGCAGCCGGCAAAGCCAACCAGCGCGTCGTAGCAATGGCCGCGCACGCTCAGTTCCACGGAATCGGCGATCACTTCGCGGCTGACCAGCGAGGCCTTCATGCCCTGGTGGCCCATGGCGATGGCATCGGTCACGGTGATGGTGGTGAATTCACGCGGCGTGCCACCGGCCTGCTTCACGCCCAGCTTGGCCTTCTGGGCCTGGCGCGACAGCGAGATATTGCAGGGCGCCGATTCGTTCCAGGTGGTGACCACCCCCACCAGCGGCTGGTAGATTTCCTTCTCTTCCAGGCCCATTGCGTAATAGAAGCTGCGATGCGGCGCCTTTTCCGGGCCGACACTGACATAGCGGCTGGGCAGCTTGGATTTGTCAAAACCGCCCTTGGCGGCGGCCTGCTTCACAGACGCGGCTTTCTTGGCAACCGCCTGCTTGGGGGCGGCGGCTTTTTTGGACTTGCCCTTCATGGCGCTGGTTTCTCCCTTAGGGTACTGGATCGACTGGCAATATAGCTATTTTCAGGCGCGAGCATAGCCAGAGGCCGGGCGCCCCGCCAGTGTTTAGCGGGCATCGCTGCCGCCATGATTTTTTAATCTCCGTTTAACAAGCGTTAACGCTAGCCAGTAATACTGTTGCCATGGGTTACGCTGCCGACATGCCGAATTCGCGCTATATCGTCCTGACGCGCCTGGGCGATAGCTGGATTCTGCGTGCTGCACATGACGACCCGGAAGCGGCTGAAGCCGAAGCCTTCCGCTGGCGCCGCATCTATGGCCCGGAACGCACCCGCATCGCCGCGCGCGGTGAAACACGCGGCGAAAGCCCGGCTGAACCGGCGCCTCCCCCCACCCGGCTGGTGGCTGAACCGGTGCCAAATCTGCCCGCCATCATCCCGGCGATTATCGATGTGACCCCGGAACCGGCCAACGACACGGCTTATACTTTGCAGCCGCGCCAGGTCGCCGCGCCACGCAGGCGAAAGGCCCGGCCGGCATCCCGCCGGCATGACAAGTCGCTGGGCTGGGGCGAAACCCTGCTGCGCGCCCTGATGCTGTATTTTGCCTATTCGCTCGCCAATCGCCTGATCGATCTCGCCATCCTGATACAAGCCGCCTAATCTCGCGGCATGCTGACCGTATTACTGTCGATTCTCCCCATCTTTGTGCTGATCCTGCTTGGCTTGGCGATGCGGCGCTGGAACTTTCCCGGCGATGCCTTCTGGCCGCTGGCGGATCGTGCCGTCTATTTCCTGTTTTTCCCGGCCTTGCTGATTCATAATCTGGCGCGCGGCGACCTGGGCGACCTGGACCCCACCGGCCTGTTCGGCACGCTGCTGGGCAGCATCCTGCTGATCGCGGCGCTGACTTTTGCCTTTCGCCGCCTGCTGCCCATCGACGGCCCGGCCTTCACCAGCCTGTTTCAAGGCTCGGTGCGCTTCAACACCTTTGTCGGCTTCGGCGCCGTGGTGGCATTGGCTGGCAATGCCGGCATCACACTTTATGCCGTGGTGATCGCCGTGGCGATCCCGTTCCTGAATTTCATCACTGTGCTGGTGATGATGCGGCATGGCGCCAATGCGCAAGGCGCCACCTGGCGCGACCAGGTTTTGGCCCTGGCGAAAAACCCGCTGATCCTGGCCTGCCTGATCGGCATCCTGCTCAATGTCAGCGGGATTGGCCTGCCGCGCGGCATTGATGCCATCTTCAAAACCCTGGGTGATGCCGCCTCGCCGCTTGGCCTGCTCACCGTTGGCGCAGCGTTGCAACTGGATGCGCTGCGGCGTGGCAGCGGCGCCGTGGCTGTCGCCTGCCTGCTCAAGCTGCTGCTTTATCCGCTGGCCATGTTCGGCCTGGCGCGGCTGTGGGACCTGACCCTGCTGGAAACCCAGGTATTGGTGCTGTGGGCGATGCTGCCCACGTCCAGCGCCAGTTACATCCTGGCCCGCCAGATGGGCGGCGACGCGCCCTTGATGGCCGCCATCGTTACGGCCACCACGGTTGGCGCCTTCATCACCATGCCGATCCTGCTGACGCTGTTCGGCCTGTAAAGGCTATTTCTCGGTCATGGTCCACACGCCATCCCAATCGGCTGGCGGTGCCGCCTCAAGCTGGTCGATACGGCGCAGGAAAACCCGCGCCGCCGGGTCTTGCTGGCGCAAGGCGTCGAAACCAGCTTTGGCAACAGCCCAGTCACCGAGCCGATAGGCCGCCAGCGCCTTGGCAAAAGCGGCATCGCGTTCCGGCAGGCGTTCGGTTTCATCCAGGCCATAAAGTTCGTAGATCACTTCCGGATCGTTCTTGCCGGCAACACGCAGGCGATCCAGTTCACGCAGCACAAAACGCTCGCCCAGCATGCGGCGGGTGCCTTCGGCGATGATGATGCCGGTGCGGTATTCCTTGTTCACGCCTTCCAGGCGCGATGCCAGGTTCACCGTATCGCCGATCATCGAATAGCTGCGGGAAAATTCCGAACCAATCGAGCCGACGATCACATCGCCGGTGGCAATGCCGATGCGGATGGCGATCTGCGGCACTTCCTTGCGCAAGCCGAGCAGGTCTGGCAATTCGGCGCGGAATATTTCGA
>DLGP01000043.1:0-5740 GCA_002482765.1 Alphaproteobacteria bacterium UBA7691 | reverse complement strand
AGCGCGGCCTTGCAGGCCAGTTCGGCCTGCAATTCCGGGCGCACGAAGGGCGGCCCCCAATAGGCCATCACCGCATCGCCGATATATTTGTCAATCACGCCGTCATGCGAACGGACAGGTTCCGACATCAGCGACAGATAACGGTTGATCACCGCCACCAGCGCGGTCGGCGTCAGCTTCTCGCCGAGCGCACTTGAACCCTTCATGTCGCAGAACAGCACCGTCATCACCCGGCGCTCGCCTTCCTCGCGCGCCAGTTCCGGCCGCAGCAACAAGCCTTCCACAATGCGTGGGTCCATGTAGCGGCCAAAGGTATCGCGGATACGCTCCTTCTTGCGCAGTTCATCCACCATGCCATTGAAGGTGGCGGTAAGCTGGCCGATTTCGTCGCGGCTCAATACCGGCACATCCACTTCCAGCGAGCCCTGCTCCACCCGGCGCGCCCCTTCCAGCAGGCGGCGCACCGGCCGCACCAGATTGCGTGTCAGATAGGCCGCCGCCACCAGCCCCAGCAACACCGCGATCACCGTCAGCACCTGGCTGGCCTGCGTCACCTGGCGTTGCAGTATCTGCAAGCCATCGCTCGCCTCCTTGAAGGCGGCATACATCTCCGTGTAGTCCAGATTGATGCGACGGTTGATCTCACTGCGGCCACGATCCAGTTCAGCCACCGCTAGCCGCACGCGCGGCCAATCGCCAGCTTCCAGGGCGTTTATCACCTGGTCGATGCCATCCTCGTGTTTAAGCATCTGCTCAACCAGGAATTCAAGCCGCGTATCAAGCCGGCTCAAGCGGGCTATGTTGCTGAACAGATCGGCTTCGGCCAGCAGCGCCTTGAGATGCCCGCGCGCCTTGATAACGGCATTGACCGCCGCTTCCTCAAGCTCATCCACGCGGCCACGCAGCAGCTTTTCTTCAGCCTGTTCGCGTTCAAATTCGGCATGCAGCACAAGCTGGCGCAGGGTTAGTGCCTGTTCCAGCGAATACATCGCGGCTTCCGCCAGATTGGCATAGGCCGGCACAAAACGCTGTTCGATACGCTCCAGCCCAGTATCCAGCCGTTGTGCCATCCAACTGGTGCCGGCAGAAGCCACCAGCATCAGCGCCACCAGCACCAAAGCGATGGAGAATATCTTCGAACCGATCGAGCGCAGCATAGCCATGCCAGGCCCCCCCGATGCGGCCCGGGGCCAAGCTTAGCCTTTTGGGAAATCCAATCCCATAGCTTCGTAACGCTCCGGATCGTCGCCCCAATCGCCGCGTACCTTCACGAACAGGAACAGATGCACGCGCCGATCGAATTGCGTTTCCATTTCTCGCCGTGCTGCGGCGCCGATGCGCTTCAGCATGGCGCCGCCCTCGCCGATCACAATCTTCTTCTGCGTCTCGCGCTCGACAAAAACCACCTGGCTGATCTTGGCGGCGCCATCCTTCTGGTCTTTCCAATCCTCGGTTTCCACCGTGGCGGCATAGGGCAATTCCTGGCGCAGCGCGTTGAACAGCTTTTCGCGTGTGATCTCGGCGGCCAGAAAACGCATCGGCACATCGGCCAGCTGATCTTCCGGATAAAGCCAGGGGCCGGCCGGCATGCGCTTGGCCAGGTCGCGGCGCAGATCGTCGACGCCTTCATTCCTGGAAGCCGCAATCATAAAGGTGGCGGCAAAGGGGAAGTCGTTATTCAGCGCCTGGGTCAGGCCCAGCAGCTTTTCACGCGGGATCTTGTCCACCTTGTTCAGCGCCAGCACCACCGGCACCTTGCGATCCCGCAGGCGTTGCAGGATGGCGCGGGTCTCGTCGTCATAGCCATGCGCCACATCCACCACCAGCAGGATGGTATCGGCATCTTCCACACCGCTCCACGCTGCCTGCACCATGGCACGATCCAGCCGCCGCTTCGGTACGAAGATGCCGGGCGTATCCAGAAACACAAGCTGCACTGCATCGGCCATGCCGATGCCGGTGATGCGCGCCCGCGTGGTCTGCACCTTGGACGAGACGATGGAAATCTTGGCGCCGACCAGGGCATTGAGCAGCGTCGATTTGCCGGCATTCGGCGCGCCGACAATGGCGACATAGCCGCAGAAAGTGGTGGGGGACTCACTCATGTATCTTGCTCCAGGCGGCGCAACAGATGCCCCGCCGCTTCCTGTTCGGCCGCCCGCTTCGAGCCACCACGGCCCTGCTCCGGCGCGCCATCGCCCGGGCCATCGCCCAGGGCGACGGCGACGGTGAAATGCGGTTCATGCGGCGGCCCTTCAATGCTCACCACACGATAGATCGGCGCAGCCAGGGCGCGCGCAGCGGCCCATTCCTGCAAGGCGGTCTTGGCATCCTTGGCGGCACCGGTGAAGGTGGAATCGTCAAGCCGCGTCTCCATATGGGCAGCCACAAAACGCTCGGCGGCAGCCAAGCCACCATCCAGGTACAGCGCTGCAATCACCGCTTCCAGTGCATCGGCCAGGATGGCCGGCTTGCCGGCGCCGCCAGAATCACGTTCGGAGCGAGACAGGTTGATATGCTCGCCAAGGCCCAGTTCCTGGGCAAAACGCGCCAGGCTTTCCTGCCGCACCAGCGCATTATAGCGCAACGCCAGTTCACCGGCGGCAGCCTCGGGAAATGCCTTCGCCAGCATGGTGGCGACGATCAGACCCAGCACCCGGTCGCCGATAAATTCCAGCCGATTATAATCGCGTGCTGCCGGATCGGGCTTGCCGATGCTGCGCCGCGCCGACTTGGCACGGCTGCGGCGCGGATTGGCAGAAGGATGCACCAGGGCTTCTTCCAGCAGGCGCGGCTCGGCAAAACGATGGCCGAGCACCGCCTGTAGCGCGTCGAGGCCGGGTTTGCTGGAAGCGTCCGGCACGGTCAATGAATGCTCGTGAACATCCGGTTGAAGCGCAAGGCGCCAAACCAGGTCCACGGTTGCAGCAAAGATGCCGAGCCATCCACCGAAATCCAGCGGATATTGGCGCGGCCGACAAGGTTTTCCGCCGGCAGGAAACCAACGCCGCCGCTCACCACCTGGAAGCGGCTATCCTGCGAATTGTCGCGGTTATCGCCCATGACAAAATAATGCCCGGCCGGCACCTCAAACAGCGGCGTGTCGTCGCCATCGGTGCGGTCGCGCAGATCAAGCGTGTGATAGCTGAGGCCATTCGGACCCGGCATGGTTTCCTCATACTGGCGGGCGCGCTTGATCACATTGCCGAAACGGTCGCGTTCCTCAAAATCGGCAATGCGGCGGCGCTGCACCTTCTGGCCGTTAAGCCACAATTCGCCATCCTTCATCTGCACCTTGTCACCCGGCAGGCCGATCACCCGCTTGATATAGTCCACCGATGTGTCGCCCGGATAGCGGAACACCGCCACATCACCCCGCTCCGGCGCGCTTTCCAGCACCCGGCCATTCATCACCGGCGGGCTGAGCGGCAGCGAGTAGCGCGAATAGCCGTAGGCATATTTGGAAACGAACAGGTAATCACCCACCAGCAAGGTGGGCAGCATGGATTCCGATGGGATATGGAACGGCTCAAAGGCAAAGCTGCGCACGCCGCCGGCGATCAGCAGGGCATAGAACAGGGTACGCAGATTTTCCCACAGCGCCGAACCACTCTCCGCATCCACCTTACCCATCGCCACTACATGCTCCTGCTGCTGGCCGCCAAGCGGCCATGAAGCCCGCCACCCCGGCTCCTGTCAAGTCGCCCGGTGAAAAGCCCTATCTCGTTGTATTAATTAGAATTTTTCTTTGGCACCGCAGAGATTATCACAAAGGCCTGGGCCATCGGCGGCTCGTCGGTGATGGTCAGGTCGATCTGCGCCTCGTAACCTTCCGGCAGCAGGCTGTGCAGCCGCGCCAGCGCGCCGCCGGTCAGTTGCATCGACGGCTTGCCGCTGGGCAGGTTCACCACGCCCATATCGCGCCAGAACACACCCTTGCGAAAACCGGTGCCAAGCGCCTTGGAACAGGCTTCCTTGGCCGCGAAGCGCTTGGCATAGGAGGCGATACGGGTGCGCTGGCGCCGGTCTGACCGCGCCTTTTCCTTGTCGGTGAAGATGCGGTTGAGAAAACGCTCGCCAAAGCGGGCAATGGATTTCTCAATCCGCCGGATGTCGATCAGGTCGGAACCAATGCCGAGGATCATGCGGGGCTAGGCCGACAGGCTGCGGTCGCCGCGCGCCGCATCCATCAGGCCGCGCATGCGCCGGATGGCGCCATCCAGGCCGCCAAAGATGGCTTCGCCGATCAGGAAATGCCCGATATTCAATTCCATGATGCTGGGGATCGCCGCCACCGGCGCCACCGTGTCGAAATTCAGGCCATGGCCGGCATGGCATTCAAGGCCCAACTCGGCCGCATAGGCCGCAGCGGCGCGCAGGCGATTGAGTTCAACCTCACGGGCGGCGCCTTCCAGTTCGCAATAGCGCCCGGTATGCAATTCCACCACCGGGGCGCCCAGGGCCTTGGCCACGGCAAGCTGCACCCGCGACGGCTCGATGAACAGCGACACGCGGATACCGGCATCATTCAGCTTGGCGATGATCGGCGCCAGGTGATTATGCTGGGCGGCTGCATCCAGGCCGCCTTCCGTGGTGCGCTCTTCGCGCTTCTCCGGCACAATGCAGCAGGCATGCGGCTTGTGGCGCAGCGCAATGCCGAGCATTTCCTCGGTGGCGGCCATTTCCAGATTAAGCGGCAGATCAATCTCCGCCATCAGGCGGTCAATATCACCATCCGAAATATGGCGGCGATCCTCACGCAAATGCGCCGTGATGCCATCGGCACCAGCCGCCGCCGCCATGATGGCGGCGCGGATCGGATCGGGATGCCGGCCGCCGCGTGCATTACGGATGGTGGCAACATGGTCGATATTGACGCCGAGGCGCAGCTTGCTCATACCCCGCTCCTATTTCAGCCCGCGCGAGCCGGGCTTGATCGCCGGCAGCTTCTGCATCTCGGGCGGCAATTCATCTGCGCGATAGGCCGGCACCTTGAAGCCGCACAGCGCAAAGAGCGGCACGCCCAGATCAACCTCGCCATCCGAGCGGTCGACAATGCAGGAAGCCGCCACGGTCACACCGCCATGCTCGGTGATGCAGTCGATACATTCACGGCTCGACTTGCCGGTGGTGACCACATCCTCGGCCATCAGCACGCGGGCGCCCGGCTCGATCTCAAAACCACGGCGCAGGGCGAATTTGCCATCCACGCGCTCGGTGAAGATCGCCGGCACACCAAGCTGGCGCGCCAGTTCATAGCCCACCACCACGCCGCCCATGGCTGGCGAGCAGACAATATCCACCGGATTCGGCCCCAGCTTGGCGCGAATGGTATCAGCCAGCGCCTTGCACAAAGCCTCGGCACGGGCCGGATGCGACAGCACCTTGGCCGACTGCATGTAGATCGGGCTATGCAGGCCCGAGGTAAGCAGGAAATGCCCTTCCAGAAGGGCACCGGAGGCGCGGTAATGCTGCAACACTTCGTCTTTGGTCATGGTCTGGTCTGGGCTTCCGTCGGGGCTAGCCGCGCGCGCGTTCCACCGAACTGATATTCGGCGTGGCACGCAAGGCGGCGATGATATTGGACAGATGTTTCACATCCCGCACCTCGATGTCCACGAACATCTCAAACAATTCCTGGGTGCGGTTGGTGATTTTCAGGTTGGTGATATTGCCCTTATGCTTGGCGATCACGGTGGAAAGTGCGGAAAGCGAGCCGGGCTCGTTGGCCACCAGCAGC
>DLGP01000114.1 GCA_002482765.1 Alphaproteobacteria bacterium UBA7691 | reverse complement strand
CTTCTGGATCAGGTCGCCGATATAAACGATATTGTCGTTCTTCAGGCAGTTTGCCGAACGCACCGACAATTCCAGCTCGTCGACACGGCGGAGCAGGTTCGGATTGAATTCCGGCTCGGCAATGGTCTTCTCGCGGATTTCGTTCTTCGGCTCTTCGAAATTGATGAAGAGCTGAAGCTGGTCTTGCAGGATGCGGGCGGCAAAAGCCACCGCGTCTTCCGGCTTGACCGAACCGTTGGTCTCGATCTGCATGGTCAGCTTGTCATAATCGAGAATCTGGCCCTCACGGGTATTCTCGACCTTGTAGGAGACCTTGCGCACCGGGCTGTACAGCGCATCGACCGGGATCAGGCCAATCGGCGCATCTTCCGGGCGGTTGGCGGAAGCCGGCACATAGCCCTTGCCGGTCTCGACCGTGAGTTCCATGCGGATGGTGGCGCCGTTATCCAGCGTCAGCAGCACATGATCGGGGTCCATCACCTCGATGTCATGGCCGGTCTCGATCATCTTGGCGGTGACTTCGCACGGACCCTTGGCATTGAGATACATGCGCTTCGGGCCTTCGCCGTGCATGCGCAGCGCCATCGACTTGATATTCAGGACGATATCGGTGACATCCTCGCGGACACCCGGAATCGACGAGAATTCATGCAGCACACCGTCGATCTTGATCGACGTGACGGCGGCACCCTGCAACGACGACAGCAGCACGCGGCGCAACGCATTGCCGAGCGTCAAGCCGAAACCACGCTCCAGCGGCTCGGCGACGATCGTCGCGGTGCGGCCCGGCACGGCGCCCGGCTCGATCACCAACTTGTTCGGCTTGATCAGATCGGTCCAATTCTTCTGGATCACCTGCTACCTCGTTCTGTTGCCACATCGCGCAAGAGCCCGGGCAGCAGCCCGATGCCCGGCGACGCGGCCGGAATGGAAACCCGGCGCAGGCTTAAGCGAGCCAGCGCCGGAGGGGATCAGATGCGGCGGCGCTTCGGCGGACGGCAGCCGTTATGCGGGATCGGCGTCACGTCGCGGATGCTGGTGATGGTGAAACCAACGGCCTGCAAGGCGCGCAGAGCCGATTCACGGCCGGCACCCGGGCCCTTCACTTCCACCTCAAGCGTGCGCACGCCATGCTCGGCGGCGCGGCGACCGGCAACATCAGCAGCAACCTGAGCGGCATATGGGGTCGACTTGCGCGAACCCTTGAAGCCCTGGCTGCCCGACGACGACCAGGCAATGGTGTTGCCCTGTGCGTCGGTGATGGTGATCATCGTATTGTTGAAGGAGGCATTCACATGCGCAACGGCAGAGGTGATGTTCTTCTTTTCCTTGCGCCGGGGGCGCGCGGCCTTGTCCTTGACCATGGCGATCCTACAATCCTTACATCATGCGTAGCGGCGCGGCCGCATATCGTTGATGGCGGCCAAACCTGTATGGTTCGGCCGCCATCGGAATTTGTTAGCGCGGCGCCTTCTTCTTGCCGGCGATCGCCACGGCCTTACCCTTGCGGGTGCGGGCGTTGGTATGGGTGCGCTGGCCGCGGACCGGCAGGCCCTTGCGGTGGCGCAGGCCACGATAGCAGCCGAGATCCATGAGACGCTTGATGTCCATGGCAATCTGGCGGCGCAAGTCGCCCTCGACTTTGTAATCGCGGTCGATGGCCTCGCGGATCTGCAACACTTCAGCATCGGTCAACTGATTCACACGGCGCTCGGCCGGGATGTTGACCTTTTCACAAAGCTCTTTCGCCTTCACCCGGCCAATGCCGTAGATGTAGGTAAGAGCAATCTCGACCCGCTTATTGGTCGGGATGTTCACGCCTGCGATACGCGCCACGCCTTCTCTCCTCGCGTCAGCGACTCACCAAAGGTGAGTCGGTCATATTGGGCGACTGGGTAGCCAACAGAAAAACTCAACGTAAACAAAGATTTACGCTGAGCCAGCCACCTAGTTGTCTATCGCACCCTCTGCCCAAGGGGCGCGATTATAGAAACTCTCCGTAACTAGTCAACTCTAAAAGGGTTTTGCCTTAAATCGCTTGCAAAACCCCCTCGATTTGACGAGTCACTTCATCGATTTCCGCCATACCATCAACCTTACGGAGAATACCCCGCCCCTCGTAATACGGGAGAAGTGGTGCAGTCTGCTCGTGATAGGCCTGGAGTCGCGGCACCACGGTTTCCGCCTTGTCGTCGGCACGCCGGGTAAACTCGGTCGCGCCACAGCGGTCGCAGGTGCCGGCCTGCTTGGTCGGGTGGAAACTGTCATGATAACCGGCGCCGCATTTGGCGCAGGTGAAACGGCCGGTGATGCGCTCAACCAGCACACTATCGTTAACCTGCATCTCGATCACGGCATCCAGCTTCAGCTTGCGCTCAGACAACATCTTGTCGAGCGCCTCAGCCTGCTTGGTGGTGCGCGGGAAACCATCCAGGATAAAGCCCTTGCGGCAATCCGGCTGGTCGATGCGGTCAGCAATGATGCCAACCACAATATCATCCGACACCAGGCCACCCTGGTCCATGATCGCCTTGGCCTTGAGCCCGATGGCGGTGCCTGCCTTCACAGCGGCGCGCAGCATGTCGCCGGTGGAAAGCTGCACCAGGCCGTGGCTCTGGGTCAGACGCTGGGCCTGGGTGCCTTTACCGGCGCCCGGCGGACCTAGCAGGATAAGCCTCATTTGCGTGCCCCTCTCAGCTTGGCCTTCTTGATGAGGCCCTCATACTGATGCGCCAACAGATGCGACTGGACCTGCGCCACGGTGTCCATCGTCACACTGACAACGATGAGCAGCGAGGTGCCGCCGAAATAGAACGGCACCGAGAAGCGCGAGATCAGGATTTCCGGCAACAAGCAGACGGCGGCGATATAGACCGCGCCGGCCACGGTGATGCGGGTCAGCACATAATCAAAATACTCGGCGGTGCGCTGGCCCGGGCGGATGCCCGGCACAAAGCCGCCATTCTTCTTCAGGTTATCGGCCGTCTCGGTCGGATTGAACACAACCGCCGTATAGAAGAAGCAGAAGAACACGATCAGCGCCACATACATCAGCATGTAGAGCGGCTGGCCATGGCCCAGCAGGGCCGTGACCGTGGTGAGCCATTCCGGGCCACCGGAGCCGGCGGTGAATTGCGCGATGGTGATCGGCATCAGCAGCAGCGAGGAAGCGAAGATCGGCGGAATCACACCGGCGGTATTCAGCTTCATCGGCAGATGCGAGCTTTCGCCGCCGAACATACGCGCACCAACCTGGCGCTTGGGATACTGGATCAGGATGCGGCGCTGGGCGCGCTCCATGAACACGATGCCATAGATCACGGCCACGGCGCCAACAAACACCACCACGATGACTGCCATCGACAGGGCGCCAGTACGGCCCAGTTCGAGCGTGGCGGCCAGGGCGCGCGGCAATTCAGCGATGATGCCGGCGAAGATGATCAGCGAGATGCCGTTGCCAACGCCACGCTGGGTGATCTGCTCGCCCAGCCACATCAGGAACATGGTGCCGCCGGTGAGCGTGATCACGGTGACGAGGCGGAAAAACAGCCCCGGCTCGATCACGGCGCCGCCACGGCCGCCGGTCATGCCCTCAAGGCCGACCGCGATACCATAAGCCTGCACCACAGCCAGCAGCACGGTGCCATAACGGGTATATTGATTGATGCGCTTGCGGCCCGCCTCGCCTTCCTTCTTCATCGCTTCGAAGGATGGCACCACGCTGGTCAGCAGCTGCATGATGATCGATGCCGAGATATACGGCATGATATTGAGCGCGAAGATGGTCATGCGCTCCAGCGCACCACCCGCGAACACGTTGAACAGGCCGAGAATGCCGCCGGATTGCTGCTTGAAGATATCTGCCAGCACCGTCGGGTCGATACCCGGCAGCGGGATATAGGTGCCCAAACGATAGACGATCAGCGCACCCAGGGTGAACCAGATGCGCTTCTTCAGCTCGGTGGCCTTGGCGAAGGCACCGAAATTCAGGCTGGCTGCCATACGTTCTGCCGCCGACGCCATCGTAGCTCCTACTGCCCAGAGGGGAGAAAACTTGCCGACCAAATCACCGGCGCGAACCTCAGGCCCACGCCGGCAATCATTGGATTACTTCTTCTTCTGCTTCGCGGCCTTGGCGGCTTTCACCACCTCGGAGCGGGCCTGGGCCTTGACCTTGCGGGTCTCCAGGATGGTGACGGCACCGCCGAGCTTTTCCACCGCTTCACGCGCAGCGGCCGAGATGCCCTGCACCGAAATGCTGATCTTGGCGGTCAGCTCACCCGTGGCCAGCAGACGGACGCCATCGGCAGCCTTGCCGCCGATCAGGCCGGCAGCCTTGAGCGCGACGGCATCAACCGGCTTGCCGGCATCGAGCTTGCCGGCGTCAATCGCAGCCTGCAAGCGGCCAAGGTTGACCACGTCAAAATCCTGCGGATTGAGCGGATTGAAACCGCGCTTCGGCAGACGACGATGAATCGGGGTCTGGCCGCCTTCGAAGCCCTTGATCGACACGCCGGTACGCGCCTTCTGGCCCTTGACGCCACGGCCCGAGGTCTTGCCCTTGCCGGAGCCGATGCCGCGGCCGACGCGCATGCGGTCCTTGCGGGCGCCCGGATTGTCGGCGATCTGATTGAGACGCATGTTCCTAATCCCTCTCTAGGGGTATCCTACTATCAGCCTTCGACCTGAACCAGATGCTGCACCTTGGCAATCATGCCGCGCACCGCCGGGGTATCTTCCAGCTCGCGGGTATGATGCAGGTGGCGCAGGCCAAGGCCACGAATGGTATCCTGCTGGTCCTCGGTCCGCTTGTTGGCCGAGCGAATCCAGGTCACCTTCACAGTCTTCTTCGACATGACAGCTTACTCCTCGGTCTCGCCGCGACGGCCCAGGATGTCAGCCACCTTCTTGCCGCGCTTGTTGGCGATCTGGCGCGGCGCATTCAGGGCCTGGAGGGCCGCGAAAGTTGCCTTCACCATGTTATGCGGGTTGGAACTGCCAACCGACTTGGTCACCACGTCTGCCACGCCCAGGGTCTCGAACACGGCGCGCATCGGGCCGCCGGCGATGATGCCGGTACCGGCCGGAGCCGCACGCAGCACAACCTTGCCGGCGCCATGACGGGCCTCAATGTCGTGATGCAGCGTGCGACCTTCGCGCAGGTTGACGCGGATCAGGTTACGCTTGGCATGCTCGGTCGCCTTACGAATGGCTTCCGGCACCTCGCGGGCCTTACCCGAACCATAGCCCACGCGGCCCTTCTGATCACCCACGACCACCAGGGCCGCGAAACCGAAACGCTTACCGCCCTTAACCACCTTGGCCACGCGGTTGATGGAGACCAGCTTGTCGACGAACTCGCTGTCGCCGCGCTCGCCGCCACGATCGCGATCACCACCGCGCTCGCCCCGCTCCCGTTGATTACCAGCCATCTGCCAAAACCTTTCTTAGAAGTTCAAACCGCCTTCGCGGGCCGCCTCGGCGAGCGCCTTGACGCGCCCATGGTACAGGTACGCGCCGCGGTCGAAGATCACATCGTTGATACCGGCGGCCTTGGCGCGCTCGGCGATCAGCTTGCCCACCTCAGAAGCAGCGGCCTTGTTGCCGCCCGACTTCAGGGAGCTGCGCAGGCTGTCTTCCAACGAGGAAGCGGCAGCCAGGGTCACGCCCTTGGTGTCGTCGATGATCTGGGCATAAATGAAACGCGAGGAGCGATGCACGCTGAGACGCGGGCGGCCATGGGCCGCCTCGACGATACGGGTGCGGTTGCGTTCCTTGCGGCGCGCGTTCAGCGCATTCAGGCGAGTGAGTTTGCTCATGACGGCATTCCTTACTTCTTCTTGCCTTCCTTGCGCAGGATCTTCTCGTCGGAATACTTGATGCCCTTGCCCTTGTAGGGCTCGGGCGGCTTGATGGCGCGGATATCCGCAGCCACCTGGCCGACGAGTTGACGGTCTGCGCCGGAGATCTTGATCGAAGTGGGCTTTTCCACCTTGATCTCGATGCCCGCCGGGATCGGATAATTCACATCATGGCTGAAGCCCATGTTGAGCTGCAGGGTCTTGCCCTGAAGCGCAGCACGCAGGCCGACGCCGTTGATGTCGAGATCGCGGGTGTAGCCGTCCTTGACGCCCTTGACCAGATTGCTCACCAGCGTGCGCTGCATGCCCCACATGGAGCGGGCGCGACGGGTGGGCTGGCGCGGCTTCACGGTGACCTTGCCGTCGGCCAGCTCGACCGACAGATCGTCCACGATGGTGACCTGCAACTCACCCTTCGGGCCCTTGGCCGTCAGGGTTTGGCCAGCCAGTTTCACATCGACGCCCTGAGGCACCGGAACCGGATGTTTGCCGATACGCGACATGGGTCCCTACTCCTTAGAACACGCGGCAGAGGACTTCGCCGCCAACATTGGCAGAGCGAGCCTCAATATCCGACATCACGCCGCGCGGTGTCGACAGGATCGAGATGCCGAGGCCACCACGCACCTTCGGCAACTCTTCGATGCCGGAATAGACGCGACGACCAGGCTTGGAGATACGGTTGATCGCCTTGATCACCGGCTCGCCCTCGTAATACTTCAGCTCGATGCGCAGGTTGCGCTTGTTGCCATCCTCAAGCAGCTCATAGCCGCGGATGTAACCTTCCTTCTTCAGGACTTCGAGCACATTGGCGCGCAGCTTGGAAGCGGGCGAGTCTATGCTCGACTTGCCGGCCTGCTGGCCATTGCGGATACGGGCGAGCAGATCGCCCAACGGATCGGTAAGAGCCATTGCCTATGCCCTCCTTACCAGCTCGACTTCACCATGCCGGGGATCTGGCCATTCGAGGCCAGCTCACGCAGCATGTTGCGCGACAGTTTCAGCTTGCGATAGAAGGCACGCGGACGGCCAGTCAGTTCGCAGCGGTTGCGGATGCGGATTTTAGCCGAATTGCGCGGCATTTCAGCCAACTTCAACGCGGCAGCAAAACGCTCTTCCGGCTCGGCGGTCTTGCTCTGCACGGCAGCCTTCAAGCGCGCGCGCTTGGCGGCATACCGTGCCGCCAGGCTGCGGCGGTGCTCATTCTTCTCGACGGAACTCTTCTTCGCCATCTCAGCGATCCTTTCCGGCTCAGCTCTGGAACGGCATGCGGAAACCGGCCAGCAGGGCCTTGGCTTCCTCATCCGTCTTCGCCGACGTGCAGATGATGATGTCCATGCCGCGCACGGCATCGACCTTGTCATAATCGATCTCGGGGAAAATGATCTGTTCCTTGAGACCAAGGGCATAATTGCCCCGACCATCAAAGCTCTTGCCATTGACGCCGCGGAAGTCGCGGACGCG
>DLGP01000078.1 GCA_002482765.1 Alphaproteobacteria bacterium UBA7691 | reverse complement strand
TGGGCATCGGCCCGGTGCCGGCGACCGAGAAGGCGCTGAAGCGCGCCGGCCTGAGCCTGAAGGATATCGACATTGTTGAACTGAACGAGGCTTTCGCTGCCCAGGCGCTGGCCTGCGTGCGCCAGGCTGATTACGACATGAGCAAGGTCAACCTGGATGGCGGCGCCATCGCGCTGGGCCATCCGATGGGCGCCACCGGCGCGCGCATCACCGGCAAGGCCGCCGCGCTGTTGCAGCGTGAAGGCAAGCAGTTTGCGCTCGCCACCCAGTGCATCGGTGGTGGCCAGGGCATCGCCACCGTGCTTGAGGCGATCTGAGCCGCAGCCTGGGAGGAGTTCAGACCATGACCGAGATCAAAAAAGTTGCCGTCATCGGCTCCGGCGTGATGGGTTCCGGCATCGCCGCCCATGTCGCCAATGCCGGCATTCCGGTGCTGCTGCTGGATATTGTGCCAAAAGGCGCCAATAACCGGAATGCGCTGGCCGAAGGCGCGATCCAGAAGATGCTCAAGACCAAGCCGGCGCCGTTCATGCATCCGCGTGTCGCCAAGCTGGTAACGCCGGGCAATATCGAGGACGACCTGGGCAAGCTGGCCGATGTGGACTGGATTTGCGAAGCGATCATCGAGAATGTTGATCTCAAGCGCGACCTCTATGCCAAGCTGGAGCAGAACCGCAAGCCCGGCTCCATCGTCACCTCCAACACCTCCACCATCCCGCTCGACCTGCTGACCCAGGGCCTGCCGGAAAGTTTCGCCGCCGACTTTGCGGTGACGCATTTCTTCAATCCGCCACGCTACATGCGGCTGTTTGAATTGGTGAAAGGCCCGAAAACCCGCTCCGACGCGATTGCCGCCTTGCGCCGTTTCGGCGACGAGAAGCTGGGCAAGGAAGTGGTGGATTGCAAAGACCGCCCCGGCTTCATCGCCAACCGCATCGGCATCTACTGGTCCACCGTGGCCACCGCGCTGGCCTATGATATGGGCCTGACCGTGGAAGAGGCTGACAGCATCATCGGCAAGCCGACCGGCATCCCCAAAACCGGCATCTTCGGCCTGGCTGATCTGACCGGCATCGACCTTGGCCCCTATGTGGTCGGCTCGATGCTGAAAACCCTGCCGCCGAGCGATGCACTGCCGCAATTCCACAAGGCCGATCATCCGTTGAATGCCTTGATGCAGAAGATGATTGCTGAGGGTTATACCGGCCGCAAGGGCAAGGGCGGCTTCTACCGCAATCGCGGCAAGGAAGCGCTGGATCTGCAAAGCGGCGAATATCGCCCCAAGCAGCGCCCGAACCTGGCTTCGGTGAAGGCAGCCCGCAAGAGCCTGCGCGCCCTGGTGGAGTTTGACGACAAGGGCGGCAAATATGCCTGGGGCGTGCTGAGCCGCGTGCTGAGCTATGCCGCTGATCTGGTGCCGGAGATTGTTGACGATATCGCCGCCGTGGATGTGGCGATGAAGACCGGCTATGCCTGGAAATATGGCCCCTATCAGCAGATCGATCAGTTGGGCACACAATGGTTTGCCGACAAGCTGAAAGCCGAAGGTCTGCCGGTGCCGCGCATGGTGGAGATCGCCGCCGGCCGGCCGTTCTACAAGGAAGAAGGCGGCAAGGCCTATCGCCTGATGCCATCGGGTGACTATGCCGAAATCGTGGTGGAAGCCGGCGCCTGGACGTTGGCCGACATGAAGCGCGGCAAGCAGCCGGTGCTGTCCAACAAGGGCGCCAGCATCTGGGATCTGGGCGACGGCGTGGCCTGCCTGGAACTGCACACCAAGATGAATGCGGTGGATGCCGATATCATCGCCATGGTGAAGGAAGCGGCCAAGATCGACAAGAAGGGCTTCAAGGCGCTGATCATCGGCGGCGATTACGACAATTTCTCGGTCGGCGCCAATGTGGGCATTGCGCTGTTCCAGGCCAATATCGCGATGTGGCCGGCGATCGAGCAGGGCATCCAGGAAGGCCAGGATGCCTATATGAAGCTGAAATACGCGCCCTTCCCGGTGGTGGCGGCGGTGGCCGGCATGGCTCTGGGCGGCGGCTGCGAAATTGCGCTGCATTCCGATGCCATCCAGGCCCATGCCGAAAGTTATATGGGGCTGGTGGAAGTGGGCGTCGGCGTCATCCCGGGCTGGGGCGGCTGCAAGGAACTGATCACCCGCGCCATCACCAACAAGCGTCGCCCCGGCGGGCCGATGCCGGCGCTGGCGCAAGTGTTTGAGGCCATCTCCACCGCCAAGGTGGCAACCTCGGCCATGGAAGCGCGTGACATGCTGATCCTGCGCGATGGCGACGGCATCACCATGAACCGCCGCCGCCTGCTGGCCGATGCCAAGGCCAAGGCGCTCAAGCTGGCGGAGAATTATGCGCCGCCGAAGCCGGTGGAAATCAACCTGCCCGGCCCCACGGCCAAGGCGGCAATGGCATTGGCGGTGGAAGGTTTCTTCCAGCAGGGCAAGGCCACCAAGCATGACGTGGTGGTGTCCAATGCGCTGGCCAATGTGGTTTCCGGCGGCAATACCGACATCACCGAGGTGGTGACGGAAAAGAAGCTGCTGGAGCTGGAACGCGAGAATTTCATGGCGCTGATCAAGACCAACGCCACGCTCGACCGTATCGAACACATGCTGACCAAGGGCAAGCCGCTCCGCAATTGATTGAGCGAAACTGAGGAGAGACAGCCATGCCGACCTATACCGCTCCGGTTAAGGACTTCCAGTTTGTTCTGCATGATGTGCTGAAGCTGGAAAGCTACCAGTCCATGCCCGGCTTCGAGGAAGCCAGCCGCGACACCATCGACGCCATCCTGGAGGAAGGCGGCAAATTCATGAGCGAGGTGTTGCAGCCGCTCAACCAGGTGGGCGACCGCGAGGGCTGCCGGTTGGAAAATGGCGTGGTCTACACGCCGACCGGCTTCAAGGAAGCCTACCAGCAATATTGCGAAGCCGGTTGGGGCGCGCTGACCGGCGATCCGGAATATGGCGGCCAGGGCCTGCCGCATGTGATGGGTTTTGCCATGGCCGAGATGCAATCGGCCGCCAACATGGCCTTTGCCATGTATCCCGGCCTGACCCATGGCGCCTATGAGGCGCTGCATCGTTATGGCAACGACGAGCAGAAGCGCACCTATCTGCCCAAGATGCTGAGCGGCGAATGGACCGGCACCATGTGCCTGACCGAGCCGCATTGCGGCACCGATCTGGGCCTGATGCGCACCAAGGCCGAGCCGCAGGGCGATGGCAGCTATCTGATCTCCGGCACCAAGATTTTCATCTCGGCCGGCGAACATGATATGTCGCAAAACATCATCCATCTGGTGCTGGCCAAGATTCCGGGCGGCCCGGAAGGCATCAAGGGCGTCAGCCTGTTTGTGGTGCCGAAATTCCTGGTCAATGCCGATGGCTCCATCGGCCAGCGCAACGGCGTGGCGGTTGGCTCCATCGAGCACAAGATGGGCATCCACGGCAATTCCACCTGCGTGCTGAATTACGATCAGGCCAAGGGCTGGCTGGTCGGCGAGAAGCACAAGGGCATGCAGGCGATGTTCGTGATGATGAACGCCGCCCGCCTCGGCGTTGGCGTGCAGGGTCTGGCCCAGGCCGAAGTGGCCTACCAGAATGCCGTCACCTATGCCAATGATCGCCTGCAAGGCCGCTCGATCACCGGCACCAAGGCGCCCGACAAGCCGGCCGATCCGCTGATCGTGCATCCGGATATCCGGCGCATGCTGATGAGCATCAAGGCCTTCACCGAAGGCGCCCGCGCCCTGGCCTTGTGGACCGGCCTGGAAATCGACTTTGCCGGCAAACATCCCGATCCGGAACAGCGCCAGGCTTCCGATGATCTGGTGGCCTTCCTCACCCCGATGGTGAAAGCCTATCTGACCGAATATGGCTATCAGTCTACCACCATGGCGCAGCAGGTTTATGGCGGCCATGGCTATATCGCCGAATGGGGCATGGAGCAGTTTGTGCGCGATGCCCGCATCGCCATGATCTATGAAGGCGCCAATGGCATCCAGGCGCTTGATCTGGTGGGCCGCAAGCTGCCAACCGGCATCGGCCGGCTGGCCCGCCGCTTTTTCCATCAGGTGGATAGCTTTGTGCAGGCCAATATGGCCGACCCGAAGATCGGCAAGGATTATGTGCTGCCGCTGGCGAAATCCTTTGCCCGCTTGCAGACCGCCACCGGCTTCATCAGCGAAAAGGGCATGAAGAATCCCGACGAGGCCGGCGCCGCTTCCTGGGATTATCTCTGCATGTTCGGCCTGGTCGCCATCGGCCTGATGTGGTGCCGCATGGCGCAGACCGCGCATGAAAAGCTGGCGGCAAATGACGGCGACAAGAGCTTCCTGGAGAACAAGCTGGCTACCGGCAAATTCTTCATGGACCGCATGCTGCCCGATACGGCGTCGCAACTGGCAAAAATTCAGGCCGGCGCAGGCTCGACTATGGCATTGGAGGCGGCTAATTTCTAACATACGTTAGGCGGCTAGGGTTGAGGCCCGAGTCTAGGGAGCAGGGAAACAAAAATGACTGAATTTGCCATTCCGCGCACAATTTTCAGCGACGAGCATAACCAGTTCCGCGAATCGGCGCGGCGCTTCTTCGAGCGCGAAGTCGCCCCGCATCATGCCAAATGGGAAGAAGACGGCATCGTGCCGCGTTCGGCTTGGCTCAAGGCTGGCGAGGCCGGTTTCCTCTGCCCCACCATGCCGGAGGAATATGGCGGCGTTGGCGCCGATCGGCTCTATTCCACCATCCTGATGGAGGAACAGGGGTATATCGGCGCCACCGGCCCGGGCTTTTCGCTGCATTCCGATATCGTGGCGCCGTATATCCTGAATTACGGCACCGAGGAGCAGAAGAAGAAGTGGCTGCCCAAGATGGCCACCGGCGAAGTGATCGGCGCCATTGCCATGACCGAACCCGGCACCGGCTCGGATTTGCAGGGTGTGCGCACCACGGCCGTGCGCCAGGGCAATGAATTTGTCATCAACGGCCAGAAGACCTTCATCACCAACGGCCAGAATGCCGATCTGGTGATTGTGGTGACCAAGACCAATCCGAAGGAAGGCGCCAAGGGCATGTCGCTGTTCCTGGTGGAAGCCGGCCGCGAGGGCTTCACCAAGGGCCGCAACCTGGAAAAGCTCGGCCTGCGCGCACAGGATACCTCGGAACTGTTTTTCAACGACGTGCATGTGCCGCCGGAAAACATGCTGGGCGGCGAAGGCCAGGGTTTCTACATGCTTATGCAGGAACTGGCCTGGGAGCGCCTGCAAATCGCCATCATGTCGGTGGCCGGCTGCGAGGCGGTGCTGAAATGGACCGTTGATTACACCCGTAACCGCAAGGCTTTCGGCAAATCCATCCTGGATTTCCAGAATACCCGCTTTGAACTGGCCGAGGTGAAAACCGAGACCCAGGTGGCGCGCGTCTTTGTAGATAAATGCATCGAGCTGGTGGCGCAGAACAAGCTGGATGTGGCTACCGCCGCAATGGCGAAATACTGGTGCAGCGACCTGCAAAACAAGCTGATCGACAAATGCCTGCAATTGCATGGCGGCTACGGCTTCATGTGGGAATATCCGGTTGCCCGCGCCTATGCCGATGCCCGTGTGCAGCGCATTTATGGCGGCACCAACGAGATCATGAAGGAACTGATCAGCCGTACGCTGTGATCGGTTCGTTTCCGTTACGGCAAGGCAGTTCGCCCCTCCATTGAGCGCGTTCCGCCTTGCCGCCAAACGTTTGTTAGGTTTTAATCGCTCAGTTAAATTCGGTAGCCAATTCGATCCCGGGAGAGAAACATGACCGAAGCCTTCGTCTACGACACCGTGCGCACACCGCGCGGCAAGGGCCGCGCCAGCGGCAGCCTGCATGAAGTGACCCCGATGCGCCTGGCCACCACGGTGCTGGAAGCCATGCGCGACCGCAACGAGCTGGATACCAGCCTGGTGGATGATGTGGTGCTGGGCTGTGTCGAGCCGGTGGGCGAACAGGGCGCCGATATCGCCCGCGTAGCGGTGATCCAGTCGGGCTATGCCGAAAGCGTGGCCGGCGTGCAGATCAACCGCTTCTGCGCCTCGGGCCTGGAAGCCTGCAACATGGCGGCGGCGCAAGTGATGAGCGGCCAGAGCCAGATGGCGATTGGCGGCGGCGTGGAAAGCATGAGCCGCGTGCCGATGGGCATGTCGGGCGGCGCCTGGGCGCTTGATCCGGCGGTGGCAATCCCGACCTATTTCATCCCGCAGGGCATCTCGGCCGATCTGATTGCCACCAAATACGGCATGAGCCGCGCCGATGTGGATGCCTATGCGGTGGAAAGCCAGAACCGCGCCAAGCGTTCGTGGGATGAAGGCCGCTTCAAAAAATCCATCGTGCCGGTGAAGGATATCAACGGCCTCACCATCCTGGGCCATGACGAGCATATGCGCCCGGAAACCACGATGCAGACCCTGGCGCAGCTTGATCCGGCCTTCACCGTGCCGGGCGAGCAATTCGGCTTCAACAATGTGGCCTTGCAGCGTTATCCGGAAGTGGAGCGCATCGAGCATGTGCATCATGCCGGCAATTCATCCGGCATCGTGGATGGCGCCGCCGCCGTGCTGATCGGCAATGCAGAAGCCGGCAAAAAAGCCGGCCTGAAGCCGCGCGCCCGTATCCGCAGCTTTGCTTCCATCGGTTCGGAACCCACCATCATGCTGACCGGGCCGTCCTTTGCCGCCGAAAAGGCGCTGAAGCGGGCCGGCATGAGCGCTGCCGATATCGACCTCTATGAACTGAACGAGGCTTTTGCTTCGGTGGTGCTGCGTTTCATGCAGGTGCTGAATATCCCGCATGACAAGATCAACGTGAATGGCGGCGCCATCGCCATGGGCCATCCGCTCGGCGCCACCGGCGCGATGATCCTGGGCACTGTGCTGGATGAGCTGGAGCGCACCGGCAAGAGCACCGCGCTGATCACACTTTGCGTCGGCGCCGGCATGGGCACCGCCACCATCATCGAACGGGTCTGAGGCAAACATCATGATCGATTACACTGTCGATGGCGACGGCGTCGCCACTATCACCTGGAACATGACCGACCGGTCGATGAACGTGCTGAATGACGGCTCAATCTCCGCCTTCAAGGAAGCCGTGACCAAGGCCATCGCCGACAAGGCGGTTAAGGGCGTGATCGTTGCCTCGGCCAAGCCCGATTTCGTTGCCGGCGCCGACCTGATCAACCTGTTCAAGGATGTTGAGCCGGAAACCATGTTCGGCTTCTCGATGAATCTACAGAAGCTGTTCCGCGACATCGAGAAGGCCGGCAAGCCGTTTGTGGCCGCGATCCCCGGCACGGCCTTGGGCGGCGGCCTGGAAATCTGCCTGGCCTGCCATCGCCGCATCGCCGCCGACAATCCCAAGGCGCTGATCGGCCTGCCGGAAGTGACCATCGGCCTGCTGCCGGGCGCCGGCGGCACCCAGCGCCTGCCGCGCCTGATCGGCGTGCGCAACGCGCTGCCTATGCTGCTGGAAGGCCGCAAGGTGGATGTGAAAACCGCGCTGGGCATGGGCATCCTGGATGAAGTGGTGCCGGCCGCCGAACTGCTGAGCCGTGCCAAGGCCTGGATTCTGGCCGATGGTGCCGCCAATTGCGCCAAGCCTTGGGACCAGAAGGGTTATCGCATGAAGGACGCGGCGATGACCCCGGCCGGTGCGCAAACCTTCACCGCCGGCAATGCCATGCTGCGCGCCAAGACCCAGGGTAATTATCCAGCGGCCCAGCACATCATGTCCTGCGTCTATGAAGGCAGCCTGGTGGATATCGACACCGCCTTGCGCATCGAGAGCCGCTATTTCATTGCCTGCGCCCGTTCGGATGCGGCACGCAACATGATCCGCAGCCTGTTCGTTTCAGTGGGCGAGGCCAACAAGCTGGCCAACCGGCCCAAGGGCGTGCCAACCCAGAGCTACAGCAAGATCGGCATCCTCGGCGCCGGCATGATGGGGGCGGGCATAGCTTTTGCTGCCTCTGCTGCCGGCTTGCAGGTTGTGCTGCTGGATAGCAGCCAGGCCGCCGCCGACAAGGGCAAAGCCTACAGCGCCGGCCTGCTGGACAAGCGCGTGGCCGCCAAGAAGCTGAAGCCGGAGCTGCGTGATGCGCAACTGGCGCTGATCACCGCCACCACCGATTATGCCCTGCTGCAAGGCTGCGAGATGGTGATCGAGGCGGTGTTTGAGGATCGCAGCATCAAGGCCGATGTGACCAAAAAGGCCGAAGCGCAACTGGCTGAAACCGCCATTTTCGCTTCCAATACGTCCACGCTGCCGATCACCGGCCTGGCTGAGGCCAGCGCCCGGCCGGCCAATTTCATCGGCCTGCATTTCTTCTCGCCGGTGGACAAGATGCCGCTGGTGGAGATCATCCGTGGCAAGCAGACCAGTGACGAAACCCTGGCCCGCGCCATGGATTTTGTGAAGAAAATCCGCAAGACCCCGATTGTGGTCAACGATAGCCGCGGCTTCTACACCAGCCGCGTCTTCGCCACCTATGTCAATGAGGGCCTCACCCTGCTGGCCGAGGGCGTCAATCCGGCGCTGATCGAGAATGCCGGCAAGATGGCCGGCATGCCGGTGGGCCCGCTGGCGCTGGCCGACGAAGTGTCGCTGGAACTGATGCATCGTGTGCGGCAGCAGACCAAAAAGGATCTGGGCGATGCCTATAAGGCCGATGGCTCGGAACCGGTGCTGACGCTTATGGTGGAAAAACTCGGCCGCCTGGGCAAGAAAGCCGGCAAGGGCTTTTATGACTACCCGAGCGACGGCAAAAAGCGGCTCTGGGCCGGCCTGGCCGAACAATTTCCGCAAACCGCCGAACAGCCCGATGTGCAGGACGTGATCAAGCGGCTGGTTTTCATCCAGTCGGTCGAAACCGCGCGCTGCCTGGAAGAAAATGTGGTGGTGGATGTGCGCGATGCCGATGTCGGCTCGATCATGGGCTGGGGCTTCCCGCCCTTCCGGGGCGGCACGGTGAGCAATATCGACACGGTGGGCGTGAAACCCTTCGTGGCCGAATGCGACAAGCTGGCGCAGAAATTCGGCACCCGCTTCACGCCGCCGAAACTGCTGCGCGACATGGCCGAACAGGGCAAGCGCTTCTACGCCTGATTTGGCTGCCAGAGCATAATGAGGAACACTTAACCCCCGGGCTTCGACCCCGGGGTTTTTTTATATACCGCAAATACCGGGCCGGGGTTCGGCGACCTTAAGAAAGACTCGCGCTCCCCAAAACACGGTCGTCGTGGTCGGCGAAGGCCGACCACCCACGAGTCCTTTGTTTTTTCAGCAAGTAAAATCAAAACATGGATGGTACGCCTTCGCGTACCATGACGACTTTATTAAGGCACCATACGTGCTCATAAAATACGAGATGGTCAAAAAAACCCAGCGATCAGGTACCAAATTCCAGCGTGGCGCGCAGGCCAGGCGCATTATCTTCCAGCCGCAACACGCCGCCATGCAGCCGGGCGATGGCCTGCACCAGGCTGAGGCCGAGGCCGAAGCCGGCGGTTGAGCGCGCCGCATCGCCACGATAGAAGCGTTCAACGGCACGCTCGCGCTCTGCCACTGTCATGCCTGGGCCGTTATCCGCCACAGTAACGCCATCCGGCCGCGCCAGCAGCAGGATGCGGCCGGATGGCGGGGTGTATTTGATGGCATTGTCGAGCAGGTTGCCGATGGCCTGGGCCAGCAGCTGGCGATCACCGGTCAGACGCAGGCCGGGCGGCGCATCACAATGCAGCAGGATACCCTTGGCCTCGGCACTCGGCGCATAAAGCTCTGCCGCCTCTTCCACCAAAGCGGTCAGATCAAGCTCGGCAAAGCCGGCACGGCGCAGGCCGGAATCCAGTTCGGCCAGGCGCAGCAGCGCGTTGAACACACCAATCAGCCGGTCGATATCGGCGATGGCGGCGGCAATCTGTTCCTGCGCGGCATTGTCCGGCAGGTCATGCAGCAAGCCCTCAAGCCGGAAGCGGGTTTCAGCCAGCGGCGTGCGCAGATCATGCGCGATGCTGTTGGAAACATGGCGCACACCATCCACCAACTGCTCAATCTGATCCAGCATGTGGTTGATGGTCACTTCAAGCTGATCAAATTCATCGCCGCCCCGGCTTTGCGGCAGGCGCTGGCTCAGATCACCCTGGCGGATTGCCGTAGCCGTGCGGTTGATGCCTTCCACCCGATGCAGCAAGGCGCGGCGGATCAGCCAGCCGCCCAGCAGCGCCAGCAGCAGCACCAGCAGCCCGGCCCAGAGCAGGCTGCGCAGCACCAGATTGCGGATTTGCGCCCGGTCCTGCACATCACGCCCCACCAGCAACTGGAAATTACCCGGCAACACCACATGCAGCAGGCGGGTGGCATGCAGCTTGTCATGCTGCACCAGTTCGATCTCATACCAGCCCGGCGCGGCACCGATACGCAACGGCCAGGCCGCCACATTGCCGGCCAGCGGGCGCAAGCGCGGATCGGCTAATAGATAAATCGCGCGGCGGTCGGCATTGGGATTGGCGGCACTGCGCTGCTCGATCATCTGCACCGCACCGGCCAGGCCAAAATCGCGCAGCCGGTCGCCGATGGCGCGGGTATCGGCGGCGATCACTGCATCGGTCTCGCGGTCAAGATAGCCGGTGGTGTTCCACCAGATCAGGCCGGCCAGCAGCAGATTTGCCAGCACAAACAGCGCGGCGAATAGCAGCGCCAGCCGCAGCGAGGTGGAGCGCCAGAGTTCAAGCATCGGGGCCCAGGCGATAGCCGGCGCCGCGCACAGTATGCAACAATGGCCGCTCAAAGCCGGCATCGATCTTCTGGCGCAGATTGCTGATATGCACGTCGATCACATTGGTCTGCGGATCAAAATGATAATCCCACACCGTCTCCAGCAGCATGGTGCGGGTCACCACCTGGCCGGCATGGCGCATCAGATATTCCAGCAGCTTGTATTCGCGCGGCTTGAGCTGGATCGGCTTGCCGGCGCGGCTGGCCCTGCGGCCAAGCAGGTCGAGTGTCAGATCGGCCACCTGTAAACTGGTTTCCTGGCCGGTTGACTGATGCCGCCGGGTCAAAGCCAGCAGGCGCGCTTCCAATTCGCCATAGGCAAAGGGCTTGGTCAGGTAATCATCGCCGCCGGCCTTGAGGCCACGAATACGTTCATCCACATCGGATAGTGCGCTCAGGATCAGGATCGGCGTGGCATTGCCGGTGCGGCGCAGGGCCTCGATGATGCCCAGGCCGTCAATGCCGCCGGGCAGCATACGATCAAGGATGATGGCGTCATAGGCTTCGCTGCTGGCCAGAAACAGACCGTCGCGGCCATTATCGGCATGGTCCACCACATGGCCGGCCTCGCCCAGGCCCTTGCGGACAAATTGCGCCACTTGTGGATTATCTTCAACGAGCAGAAATTTCATGGCCGATACGGAATTGCTGTCGGGGCGGCGTAAGCCGCCCCGACTGGCGTTCAGGCAAGTTGCAGGGCGATATAATAGGTGGTGCCGCCGCGCATGACCAGCAAGGCCACTGCCTCGCGCTTCTCATGCTGGGCCTGGCGGATCGCCGCCACCGCCTCGCCCGGATCGGCCACCGGCTTGCCGGCCACGCCCACGATCACGTCGCCGCGCTGCACGCCGCTTTCATCGGCCTTGCTGCTTGGCGCCACGTCGGCCACCACCGCGCCGCGAGCATCACGCTCCAGGCCAAGCTGGCCGCGCGCTGCCGGATCGAGCGGCGCCAATGCCAGACCAACCGGCTCGGCCCCCGCCTCTTCCTGGGTCAGGGCTGCACTCTGCTCGGCCGGCTGGCTGCCGATGGTGACAGCCAGCACCTTCTCCTTGCCGTCACGCCAATAGGTCAACTTGGCGGTATCGCCGGCCTTGAGCCCCGCCACCTGGGTGGCAAGCTCGCGGCCATCACGCAGCGCCCGGCCATTCAGCGCCGTGATCACATCACCCTGGCGCAAACCAGCCGCCGCCGCCGGGCCATCCGGCAACACATTATTCACCAGCACACCATCTGTGCTGGGCCGGCCCATCGCCTTGGCCAATGGCTCGGTCAATGGCTGCAAGCTGACGCCAAGCCAGCCACGCTCCACCTTGCCGCTGGCCTTCAACTGCTCGGTCACGCTGGCGGCCAGGTTGGCCGGCACGCCGAAGCCGATGCCGATGCTGCCGCCATTAGGCGAATAGATCGCGGTGGAAATGCCGATCACACGGCCCTCGGCATCAAAGATCGGGCCGCCGGAATTGCCCGGATTGATCGGCGCGTCGATCTGCAAAAAGCTGTCATACGGGCCGTTATTGAGATTACGCCCGCGCGCCGAAAGAATGCCGGCGCTGACACTGCCGCCAAGCCCAAAGGGATTGCCCACCGCCACCACCGCATCGCCGATGCGCGCCTTGTCGGAATCGCCAAAGGCAACATAGGGCAGCGGCTTGCCGGCCTCGATCTTGAGCAAGGCCAGGTCGGTTTTGGGATCGCGGCCCTGCACAATGGCGGCATGTTCGCTGCCATCTTCCAGCGTCACCACAATCTTGGCGGCGCCATCCACCACATGGTTGTTGGTGACGATATAGCCGGCCGGATCAATGATGAAACCAGAACCCAGCGCATGCTGCGGGCTGCGGCCGCGCCCCTGGCCCTGCTGCTGCTCCATGAACTGGCGGAAAAATTCCTCCAGGCTGCCGGGCTGGGCATTGAGGCCACGCGGCCTGGCCTGCGGCTTTTCGGTGGTGGCGATATTCACCACGGCCGGCTTCACCTTCTCCACCAGATCGGCAAAGCCCGGGCGGGCGGCCAAAGCTTGCGCCTGCGGCGCCAGCACCGCCGGGGCATTGAGCGGCGCGGTATTGGCGGCAAAGGCACGGGCGGCAAGGTAGCCGCCGCCAGCCGAAAGTATTGTGCTGGCCAATAACATGGCGGCAAGACTGCGTTTCAAGGTCATGGCTCTGCTCCTGTTTGCAGGTTGGGTTGCCCGCAGAATAGGAAGCCGCTGCTTCAATGCGCCTGAACGCCGGATTAAATCTTTTTAATCTTCCTCATCCGGCAATGGCACCTCGCCATTTTCCTCCTCTTCCTCGCTGGAAAAGCCGTCTGTGCCGGTATTGTCCTGTTCCGGCACTTGCAGGTTGGTCGCCGGCTCACTGTCAAATCCGGCCGGCAGGCCATCCACAGGAATCACATTCTCGCTGGCACCGCCGCCGCCGCCGCCATAAAGCTGATCGGGCAGCCACAGCGCAATTTCCGGGAACCAGTAGAGCAGCGCCATCGACAACAGCACGATGCCGACAAACGGATAGATACCCTGGAAAATCTGGGTGATGGTGATGTGCTTTGGCGCCACGCCCTTGCAGTAGAAAGCTGCCATCGCCACTGGCGGGGTGAGGAACGAGGTTTGCAGGTTGAGCGCCACCATGATGCCGAAGAAAAGCGGGTCAACGCCATAATGTTGCAACAGCGGCAGGAAGATCGGCACGAAGATGATGATGATCTCGGTCCATTCCAACGGCCAGCCGAGCAGGAAGATCAGGAATTGCGCCAGCAGCATGAATTGTGTGCCGGAAAGATCAAGATAGTCGATCAGCTGGCGCACCACTTCATGGCCGTTGAGATAGGCAAATACCGCCGAGAAAGTCGCCGAGCCGACAAACAGCCAGCACACCATCGCCGCCGAACGCGCGGTGAGATACACCGACTCACTGAGCTTGGCCCAACTGAAACTGCGATAGGCAACCGCCAGCACCACTGCGCCGGCAGCGCCCACCGCCGCAGCCTCAGTCGGCGTGGCCAGGCCGGCAAGGATCGACCCCAGCACGGAAACAATCAGCAAGGCCAGCGGCAGGAAGGAAGTGGCCAGCGCCCATAACACCTGGGCAAACGGCACGTCGAGGATTTCCTTCGGCGGCTTGGGCGCAATCTGCGGATTGATGATGGCGCGGCCCACCACATAAACAACATAAAAACCCGCCAGCATCAGGCCGGGGAAGAAGGCACCGGCATAGAGCTTGACCACCGAAACACCGGCCGTGGCGCCGTAGAGGATCAGCAACACGCTGGGCGGAATCAGGATGCCGAGGCAGCCGCCGGCACAGACCACGCCAGTGGCCAGCTTCGGATCATAGCCGGCACGCAGCATAGAGGGCAAAGCCAGCAGGCTCATCAGCGTCACCACGGCACCAACAATGCCGGTGGCGGTGGCAAACATGGCACAGGTCAGCAAGGTTGCCACGGCCAGCGAGCCGGGCACATTCTTGGCCGCCAATTCGATACTGAGGAATAATCGGTCGAGGATATTGGCGCGCTCGACGATATAGCCCATGAACAGGAAAAGCGGCACCGAGATCAGCACGTCATTCGACATCACGCTGAATGTGCGCTGTACAAAAAGCTGGAAGATATGATCGCCCATGGCGTAATAGCCAAAGCCGACACCCATCGCCATCAGGGTGAAGGCGATGGGAAAACCAAGCGCGATGGCGAACAGAAACGCCACCAGCATCAGAATGCCAACCTGCGGGTCAGTCATCGGCCGGCCTCCACGCTTTCGGCCTCGGCCGCACCATACTGCTTCTGCAACACCTGCTCCAATTCCTCCACATCGCCCAAACGCGGCGGCCAGGCATCGTTGCGGATGCAATACAGGCAGCGCAGCACTTCAGACACACCTTGCAGCAGCAGCAGCACGCCGGTGATCGGGATGATGGTTTTGAAATGATAGATCGGCGGGCCATTTGGCGTGAACAGGCTGCGTTCCTTCATCGCCCAGGATTGCGCCGCATAATCCCAGCCGGAATAGATCAGCGTGATGATGCCGGGAAAGAAAAACAGGAAATACAGCAACAGATCCCAGCGCGCCTGAGTGCGCGGCTGCCAGCTACGATAGAGCCAGTCGCCCCGCACATGGCCGTTGCGCGCCAGGGCATAGCCGCCAGCCATCATGAACAGGATGCCATAGAGGATATAGGCCGCATCAAAGGCCCAGTCGGTGGGTGCCTTGAGCACATAGCGGGAGAATACTTCGTAGCTGGTGGCCAAGGTGAGCAACACGATGCTCCAGCCGAAGAATTTGCCGATCCAGGTATTCAGGCTGTCGATCCAGAATACCAGCCGGCCGTCAAAACTCTGCCTGTCCATACACGCTCCCCGTTTTACGCTTTTGTTATATGCCGTCCCCCCGGCAGCAGAACGGGAACCGCCAGTCCCCAGCGGTTCCCGTCCCGATACGCTTAAGCCTTAGCCCTTCTTCTTGGCAGCGAAGAAGTGGTTGTAGGCCATCTGCTTGCTCGGCGTGTTGAGCAATTCATACCGCACCGTGCGACGCACCCAATCAAGCTGCGACTTGATCACCTTCTCGAAGAAGGGCTCGGCCCGTTGCGCTTTCAGCACGGTATCCCAGGCATTAAGCTGGGCCTGCTGCACCGCGCGCGGCGTGGTGTAGACCTTGACCTTGTCCTTGGTCTGCAATTCCTGCAAATCGCGGGAATAGCGGTCCAGCGCCTTCCAAGACATATCCGACGATGCCGCCTCGGCGGAATATTTCAGAATCGCCTTCTGCTCGGTGGAGAGGCTGTCAAACTTGGTCTTGTTGAAGATGATCTCGAAGCATTCCGCCGCCTGATGCCAGCTTTGCAGCATGAACACCTTCGACACATCGGGGAAGCCAAGCAGCCGGTCGGAAGACGGGTTGTTGAATTCCGCCGCATCCAGCAGGCCACGATCCATCGCCGGCACAATTTCGCCGCCGGCAACAATGGTGACCGCCGAGCCCATTTCCTTGAACACATCGGCCGAGAGGCCAACAGTGCGGTATTTCAGGTTCTTGAGGTCATCGGCGGTTTTGACTTCCTTCTTGAACCAGCCAAGCGGCTGGCACGGCATCGGGCCGGAGACAAAGCCGACGATGTTGAGCTTGAGGATGTCGTTGACCAGCTCGTTATAGAGCTTGTTGCCGCCACCATAGGCCATCCAGGCCAGCACGCCATTGGCATCCCAGCCAAACGGCGGCACGGTGCCAAACAGCGAGAAGGCCTTGTGCTTGCCATACCAATAGGCGGTCACGCCATGGCCGGCATCCAGCACGCCGCTATGCACGGCATCCTGCATGCCAAAAGCCGGCACAACCGAACCGGCAGCCAGCACATCCAGCTTCAGCCGGCCGCCCGACATCTCGTTGACCCGGGTGGCGAAATCCGCCGCCATCTCGTGGAAGATATCCTTGGTCGGCCAGGTGCTCTGGTATTTCAGTGTCACGGTCTGGGCCCGGCTGACGCTGGGCATCGCCACCGTGGCGACGGCAGCACCGGCGGCCAGGCCTGCGCCACCGAGAAAGCCACGACGACTGCTCTTTTTCGACACGGCCGCGCCTTTGGCGGCCGAGCTGTTATGCTCGCTCATTGTTTCCTCCGTTGCGCCGGCTGCCCTGGCAGCCGGATTCTTATTATTGTTGACTCGAAGCGAATACTTGAGTGCTGAAATGATTACGGGCGCGCCGGGAGGCTGGCAAGCGCTAATGTTCGCCCGCTCAATAATAGCAGCCTTCGCAGATGCGAAAGGCGCGACTAAAGTTTAACGGCAGAATTCAATAAGCCGTGAACAGCACCATAAAGGCAGAAACCGTTATCGTGGCGATCACTGTGGTTACCAGGATGGTGCTGGAACTGCGCTCGACATAGGTATTTTGCGTGCTGGCTAAAATATAGACATTGGCGGCGGTAGGCATGGAAGCCTGGATAACCGCCACGGCGGTGAGGAACGGATCCAGCTTGAGCACCAAACTTGCCAGCATCCACACCGCCAGCGGATGCAACGCCAGCTTGCCGATGGTGGTGAGGGTCACTTCCTCCAATCCGTCAGAAAGCGGCCGGCCGACCAGGGTGAGGCCGAGCGAAAACAGCGCGCAGGGCGCCGAAGCGGCGGCCAGCAGGCTGCCGAAGGAATAAACCGGCGCCGGCAGACTCCAGCCAGTGAAACCCCACAGCAGCCCGGCAAAAGTGGCGATGATCAGCGGGTTGCGCGCCATGCCAAACAGCACACGCTTGAAGATGGCAAGCAGCGAGGCGTGGCGGCCGCCGGTGCCTTCGATGATCGCGGTGGTGAGCGGGATCAGCAACACATGGTCAAACACAATCACCAGCACCGCCGGCAAAACGGCGGCATCGCCGAACAGCGCAATCAGGATCGGCAGCCCCATATAGCCGACATTGCCAAATCCGGCGCCCATGCCCTGCACTGCGCGTTCGCCCCAGCTCAGGCGTGGCAGCAGCAGCCGGCTGAGCAGCATCACACTGCCATAGGCGATCAGGCCACCGCCGGTATAGGCGGCAACAAAGCGCGGATCAAAGGCTTCCACCACCGGCGCTTCGGCCATCTTCATGAACAGCATCATCGGCAGCGCAAACCAGATCACAAAGGCATTCAAGCCAACATGGGCGCTGGCGGTGATGAGGCGGAAATGCCCGGCGGCATAGCCGGTGAAGATCAGGCCGAAGAATGGCAGCGAAACCGTCAGCAGTGTTTCCATGGCTTCGTTCCCTCCCGGCCTGCGGCTCAGGCCGGCGGCAGCAGATGCCGGGTGAAACCGGCGCGCACCGGTTCCGGCATGGTGATCGCCTTGCGCGTCTTGAGATCAAAAAACACCGCCACCACTTCGGCGGTGGCAAGGGTTTCGCCGCTATTGCTATCCAGCAGCAGATGGCCGAAGCGCCAAGTCTTGTCGCGCAGTTCCAGCACCCCGGTCTGGCAGTGGAAAGCCTGGCCAACCCGCATCATCTGCTTGATGTCGATGATATAATCCAGCGCCGCCGAGCCCAGCCCGGCCTCACGCATGCGCGACGTGTCAAAATCCGCCGCCACAAACACATTCATCGCCGCAGAAGAGAAGCGCGCCATGTAGAAGCGCGTCGCCATGCGGCCATTCTCGTCGCATTCCCATTGGTCAACACCGCCCCGGCAGGTTTCATACATGCCAGCGCGCAGGCTTTGTGGCGGCGGCGGCGAACCGGCCGGCGGCAAGGGCGGACCACCAGGAAACACCGCAACCCATGGCTCGGCCAGGCGTTGCGCCGCAGCCGGCAAGGCCGCCTGGCGCCCGCTGGATAATTCCTCCACCGTCAGCCGCGCTTCCACCACGGCTGAGAGCACACCGGTTTCAAAATCGTGCAATTCATGCAGCAGGGTGACACCCTCGGCATCGGCGCTGCGGATCGCACTGCGCATCACGGTGATGGCGGCATTATGTAATTCGCGGCGGAACTGGATGCGGTAACGCTGTGGCCGCAGGCCCAGGCCAAGCGCTGCCAGGGCGCGTGGCCCCAACCCCAGGGCGGTGAAAACATGGCGATCCGCATCGGCAGCGCGGGCAAGATAGAATTGCACATTGAGATGGCCCATGCGGTCGCATTCCCAGGCATTCACCGGGCTGCGATGCGAGATCATCCAGCCCGGCTCGGCTTCGGGCAGAGCCTGCTGCACCAGGGCCTCGTTGCCGCTGAGCAGCAGGCCGGCAAAGCCTTGGCGCAGATCGTCCGGCAGCGGCACGGATTTACGCGCCTCCAGATCAAAACACAGGCCCAGCACATCGGCGCGCATGGCCAATTCGCCGCTTTCGGCATCAAACAGCCGATGATGCAGCACCAGCTTGCGGCCCTCCACCGCCTTGATCGCGCTTTCCATGCGGATCACGCTGCCGGCGCGCAATTCACGCAGATAGTCGATATTCTGGTTCACCGCCACGATGCCCAGGCGGCGCTGTTCCAGCCCGATGCGGCCCAGGCCGCCGGCATGCAGCAGGCTGGCTACGGCATCACTGATGCGGCCAACGTAGAATTGCACATTGTAATGGCCGTATTGGTCGCATTCCCAGGCTGCGACCGAGCCGCGATAGGTTTCGCGAAACGCTGGCACGATATTCTCTTTGTTTTATGGCTGCGCAAAGGCGGGCGACCATGTTCGCCGCTTATCGCGGTGTGTGCAAGCGCTCGACCAGATGGCCGACCTGGCGCTGGATCACCGCCTCGCCGTCATCGCCCAGCATCCGCAGCCGCCCGGTGGCCTGCAACAGCAATGTGCCGCAGATACTGCTCACCAGATCAACGGTTTCGCGCCGCACCTGTTCCGGGTCACTCAAACCGCTGGCCTGGCCACTGGCCTGGATCGCCTCGCCCAGCAAGGCAAAACACTGGATCAGGCGGCCATTCAGCATGCGATCCAGCACCGGGCTGAGGCCGGCCGGTTTCAGTCCCTGGGCCAGATACAGGCCAAGATGCAAATCATCCGGTCGGCGCTGGTAGAAGCGATAGAAAGCCAGCGCGCCGGCCAGCAGGCGTTCAGCCGGCGGCATGGCGTGCGCCACCGCTTCGCGCAGGCTTTTCAGCAGGTCGGCCAATGAAGCGGTCAGCATCTCGGCATAGATCGCCTCCTTGCTGTCGAATTGCAGATACACCGTGCCGGGCGCGATTCCGGCCGCTTCGGCAATGGCGCGGATGGTGGCGCCTTCCAGGCCCTGGGCGGCAAAAACCTGGCGCGCAGCCGTGATGATCGCATCACGCTTGAAGGCGGCCAGCGCCACGCGGCGTTCGCCCTTGAGGCTAGCCTTTGTGGCGCTGCGGTTTGAATCAGCGGGCATTTTTCCACGATAGCGGATCACCGCCATCGCGCTCCTTCACCGCCGCCTTGAAGCCCACTTGCTCGCAGCGTGCCTTGAAGGCCACGCCTTCCGGGCTATGCCGGGTGATGCCGTCAAACACCGTGGCCAGGGTCTGGGTCGAGGTCAGGCCCATATTATCAAGCGCCTGGTTCACCATCAGCTTCTGCATCATCAACTGGTTCTTCGGCACGCTGGCGATGCGGCCGAGCAGGTTTTCCACATAATCATCCAGTTGCGCCTCCGGCACCGCATCGATCACCAAGCCATATTCCTTGGCGGTGCGGCCATCGATCAGGTCGCCGGTCAGCAACATGCGCTTGGCACGTTCGGCGCCCAGGCGATAAACCCACATCGCCGTGGTGGGGCAACCCCAGATGCGCGCCGGCGGATAGCCGATGCGGGCATCATCCGCCATCACCACCAGATCGGAGCAGAGCGCGATATCACTGCCGCCGGCCACGGCAAAGCCGCGCACCTTGGTCACCACCGGCTTGAGAGAACGCCACAGGCTGAAATAACAATCGGTGCAATGGCGCATCCATTGGTAATCCACCATTGGGTCCCAGGGCATGTCCTGGCTGCCTTTCACCGGGAGCGGCGCCTCGGCATAGGCCTTCAGGTCATAACCGGCGCAGAAGGCCCGGCCGGCCCCGGTCAGGGCGATGACATGCACCTCGTCATCCCAATTGGCGCGCTCCACGGCGGCTTTCAGCGCATCGGGCAGTTCATCATTGATGGCGTTGAGATGCTCGGGGCGGTTCAGGGTGATGCGGGCGATGCGGCCGTCACGCTCGTAAAGCACCACTGGATTGCTGTCGGTCATGGTTCCCTCCCAGTTTCTGGTGAGGTCACTTTATCATCGTTCATAAAAATGAACAGCGTTCATATTTTTAACTCACGATAGCGCGTATCCGGCATCGGATTGTCGTAATAAGGCGCAATATCCTTGAAACCGAGGCGGTCATAGAGCCGGTTGGCGGCCTGCATGCGCTGTAGGCTGTCCAGCCGCATATAGCCATAGCCAAGCCGGCGCGCTTCAGCGATCACCGCCTCGGCCAGCAGTCGGCCAAGCCCGCTGCCGCGCCCCTCGGGGCCAACATAGAGCCGCTTCATTTCGCAGATATCCGGCTCCAGCCGGCGCAGGGCCACCACGCCGGCCACATTGCCGCCAAGCAGGCCGAGCAGCAGTGCACCGCCGGCCACTTCGGCATATTTGCCCGGCAGGCCGGCCAATTCGGCCGCAAAATCCTGGAAACTGAGGCTGAAATCCAGCGAATCGGCATAGGCTTGAAACAGCCGCCGGGCGGTTAACATGTCGGCCGTGCCGCTGGCAGGCCGAATCAGGATGGCATTGGTCATGCCGCCATCGAAAAGGGTTTGGGCGGGATGCGCAACAGGGACAGCGCACCCCGCCCTGACGGTCGCATCCTTCGGGGACATCGATGCGACCGGGTCCAAAGCCATATCAGGCGTTGTTTACAGGTGGACAACACCTTCAAGAAACAGCACCGCCTTGCCAGCCATGCGCACGCGCTCGCCTTCATGGCGGCAATAAAGCAGCCCGCCGCGCGCCGATGCCTGATAGGCGGTTATCTCCCGGCGCCCGAGCCGTGCCGCCCAATAGGGCACAATGCTGCAATGCGCCGAGCCGGTGACCGGGTCTTCCGGCACGCCCACACGCGGCGCAAAAAAGCGCGATACACAATCAATCCCCGGCTTGTCGCCCGGCGCGGTGGCAATGATGCCATAGCGCTCGATGGCAGCCAGCGCAGCCATATCCGGCCGCAAGCCGCGCACGGCTTCGGCGCTGTCATAAACCGCCAGATAGGCTTGTGCGCTCAATACCTCGCGCGGAGTAGCACCCAAAGCTGCCACCAGATCGGCGGGCGGCGCCACCGGCTGGGCAATGCGGGCCGGAAAATCCATCGTCAGCCGGCCCGATTCACCATCCAGTGCCACGCGCAACGCGCCGCTACGGGTATCAAACACCACATCGGTCAGGCTTGGCGCCAGCTTGTTGAACACCACCCAGGCGCTGGCCAACGTGGCATGGCCGCAGAGATCAACTTCCACCAGCGGCGTGAACCAGCGCAGGCCATAACGCCCCGCTTGCTGATCCGATGGCACCAGGAAGGCGGTCTCCGCCAGATTATTCTCGGCGGCGATCGCCTGTAGGGTGGCATCGGGCAGCCAATGCGCCAGCGGCATCACGGCGGCCGGATTGCCGCCAAACACCGCATCGGCGAAAGCATCAACCTGATAAATCGGCAAGCCCATGGCCGGTTTCCTTATTGCCTAAAACTTATCGAAGCCAGAACGGCTTGCCGGCCTCGCCAGCGATATCCGCCCGGCTCAAACCCACATCCCGCAGCATTTCGTCGGACAACGTCTGCAACGTCGACCGCTCATTCGCCCGCCGCTGCCATTCCAGCAGCCCGAGCACCATCGCCACCATAACCTCGGCGGTGGCCTTGCCGATCCGATCCACGGCCCGACCGAGCGAGCCGAACAGCCGCTCCGCCGGACCTAAATAGGGTGACTGTCCAATTGTATCGATACATTCTGCCATGACACTGCCTCATTCTCCTTGGATTGCGTCACATTGAAGGGCTTCAATGGGTGAGACGCATTTGACATTGACACATTGATGCAGTCAATGTAAATATTGTCACCATGACAATGTGGACACCCAATCTCGAACAATTCCCCGGCCCGCGCTATCAGGCACTGGCCACGGCCATTGAAACTGCGGTTCGCTCCGGCGAATTGGCGCCGGGCAGCCGCTTGCCGCCGCAGCGCGATCTGGCCTGGAAACTGGGCGTCACCGTGGGCACGGTCAGCCGTGGCTACATGCTGGCGGAGCAGAAGGGCCTGCTATCGGGCGAAGTCGGGCGCGGCACCTTTGTACGCACCAGCAATGACGATGCACCCTCGGCGGAACCGCTGGGCGATCTGGTGCCGATCCAGAATCTGCGTGTGCCGGGCCTGATCGAATTGTCGCATAACGAGCCGGTGCTGCCGAATTACGATGCCATCATGCGGCGCTCGCTGCGCACTTTGGCTGCGCGCGGCGGGCTGGAGCATCTGCTCGGCTATAGCCGCTCGCTGGGCGACCCGGCACATCGCGCTGCCGCGGCACAATGGATCGGCCGCACCGGGCTGAAACTGTCGCCGGAACAGGTGATTGCCACCGCTGGCGCACAACAGGCCATCGCCATTGTGATGGCAGCATTGGTGGATGACGGCGAAACCGTGCTGGTGGAATCGCTCACCTATGGCGGCATCCACGAGAATGCACAATTACGCTCGGCCACGCTGCATGCCGTGGCGATGGATGATCACGGCCTGCTGCCGGAAGCGCTGGACGAAGCCGTGCGGCAGACCGGCGCACGCATTGTGATGCTGCAACCAACGATCCATAACCCGACCAATGCCAGCATGCCGCTGGAGCGGCGCCAGGCCATCGTGGATGTGGCGCGGCGGCATGATCTCACCATCGTCGAGGATGATGTATATGGCTTCATCGTGGCGGAGCGGCCTGTGCCGATTGCCACGCTGGCGCCGGAACGCACCATCTACATCACCAGTGCCTCAAAATGTATGGCGCCGGGCCTGCGCGTCGGCTGGCTGGCGGCGCCGCTGGCGCTAATCGAGCGCTTTGCCGATGCCCAGCATGCCATCGCGGTGAATAACCCGCGGCTCAACCAGGAAATTGTGCGGCAATGGATCGAAGACGGCACCGCCGTTGAGATGCTGGAGCAATTGCGCGTCGAAACCGCGGCGCGGCAGCGTATGGCGGAAGAAATCTTCGCCGGCTATCGGCTGAAAAGCCATCCCGCCAGCCTGCATTGTTTTGTTGAACTGCCCGAGCCATGGCAATCCAACGACTTCACCGCCCAGGCGCTGATGCAGGGTGTGCGCATTGCCGGCTGCACCTCGTTTGTGCCGGATCATCGCACCAACCCGGCGCCCTGGGTGCGAGTTTCGCTCGCCCCCTCGCCCAGCCGCGAGGAATTGCTGGAGGGCCTGCGCCGGTTGCGCAGCCTGCTTGACCGCCGCCCCGAGGCGCGGCGCGGCATTGTCTGAGCCAGCTTGTTTGAACTGATCGCCTATCTGGCGCCGATCCTGCTGGTCGGCGCGCTGGTGCTGGCCAGCCGGCTGCCGCTGCTGCATGCCGGCGCCTGCGGCCTGGCCGCCACCTTGCTGGCAACCTTGCTGGCGCCCTTGCCGTATTGGCCGCTGGTGCTGACCGAAACCCTGAAAGGCGCCTGGCTGGCGCTTTTCTCTGCTGGCGTGATGCTGGCCGGGCTGATGTTTCACCATGCCTTGCAGGATAACGCAGCCCAGCCTGCGGCAGACACCACACCGCGCCGCCCGCATCTGGCCGCCTTCATCCTATGTTTCATCGCCGGGCCGCTGGTGGAATCGGCCATCGGCTTCGGCGTCGGCTTTGCCGTCAGCATCGGCGGCCTGCTGCGGCTGGGCTTCAAGCCGCTGCCCGCCGCCCTGTTGAGCCTGATCAGCCAGATGCTGGTGCCATGGGGTGCGCTGGCCATCGGCACATTGATCGGCGCCGCCCTGGCGCAATTGCCGCTGAGCAGCTTTGGCCTGCATATCGCCTATGCCACAATCCCGGTGCCGCTGCTGCTGCTGGGCTGGTTCTGGCAGCGCCTGCACCGCGCCGGCATCGCCGCAAGCGGGCGGGAATATCTGGCAGAACTGGCATTGGTGCTGGCGCTGATCGGCCTGCTGATCCTGGGCAATGCCAGCGGCGCAGTGGATGCCGCCGGCCTGCTGGCCACAGCGCCTTTGCTGGCGCTGCTGTATTGGCGCGAAACCCTGGCCGGCCGGGTGCCGTGGCGCCTGGTGCTGCCTTATGGCCTGCTGATCGCGCTGCTGCTGCCGACCCGGCTGCTGCCCGGCCTGAGCGACACGCTACGCCCGCTGCTGGCCTGGCAGCCTTGGCCCGACATGCCGGCCCTGCCGCCATTTTACTATACCGGCACGCTGCTGCTGCTCACCGCCCTGGCCACCCTGCTCGGCCGTGGCGAGATCAAGCGACTGCCGGATATCCTGCGCCGTTCCTGGCGCGGCGGCCGCATTGCTGTGTTATCGACGCTGATTTTCCTGGTGATGGCGCGGCTTTATACCGGCGCCGGGATGGCCGAAGCCCTGGCACGCGGCTGGGGCGAGCTGACCGGCGCGGCGGCACCGCTCGGCAGCCCGGCCTTTGCCGCCCTGGCCGGCTGGCTGACCGGCAGCAACACCGCCTCCAACAGCCTGCTGTTGCCGATCCAGGCCGCGCTGGCCCAGCAGACCGGCCTGCCGCTGGCCTTGCTGGCCGGCCTGCAAAGCAGCACCGCCAGCCTGATAAGCTGCCTGTTCGCCGGCAAGCTGGCGCTGGCCTGTGCCTTTGCCGGCATTCCGGGCCAGGAGCGCCACCTGCTGCGCGCCGCCCTGCCCTATGCCGGGCTGATGCTGCTGCCCGGCTTTGGCCTGGCCGCCGCCTTGCTGCTTATCTACTAAACCAGCCTATGGCCGTGATTAAGCGGGCCATGGCCATGGCCGAAGCCGGGCGCGGTTTCCATCGCCCGGCGCACATAACGCCGCGCATCGGCCACCGCCTCGGCCAAAGGCTGGCCCAGCGCCAGGCCGGTGGCAATCGCCGAGGCCAGGGTGCAGCCGGTGCCATGGGTGGAAGTGGTATGCAGCCTGGTGCTGCTGAAACGCTGCATTTCCTGGCGGGTGAGCAGCAGATCCACCAATTCATCACCTTCCAGATGGCCGCCCTTGAGCAACACCGCCGCCGGCCGCAAGGCCAGCAGGTCGCGCGCCGCCTGCTCCATCGCGGCAATATCCTCAATCGGCCGGCCGATCAGCGCGGCAGCTTCCGGCAGGTTGGGCGTGATCACGGCGGCGCGCGGAATCAATTGCTCAATCAGCGCCACCTCGGCCTCGGGCTGCAACAGCCGGGCGCCGCCCTTGGCCACCATCACCGGGTCCACCACCAACGGCACATCGGCGGCCAGTTCATCCAGCACCGAGACAATGGCGGTTATCACCTCGGGCCGGTTCAGCATGCCGGTCTTGATCGCATCGGCGCCGATATCGCGCAACACCACGCGCATCTGCTGCGCCACAAATTCGGCCGGCACATCAAACACCGCATGCACGGTGATGGTATCCTGCGCCGTCAGCGCGGTGATCGCGGTGGCAGCATAACCGCCCAAAGCGGTCACGGTTTTGATATCGGCCTGGATGCCGGCGCCGCCGCCGGAATCCGAGCCGGCCACGATCAGCACGCGGCCACGATTACGGTTATTCACGCTCATGCCGCCGCCTGTTCCAGCGCCGCCACGATGCTGCTGACCACATCATCCACCAGCGCTTCATTTTCTCCTTCCGCCATCACGCGGATCAACGGTTCGGTGCCGGAAGGCCGGATCAGCACACGGCCATTGCCGGCCAGGCGCCGCTCGCCGGCCTCGATCACGGCACGCACGGCGGGCAAATCCTGCGGCTTGCTGCCGCGCGCAATGCGCACATTGCGCAGCATTTGCGGATAAGGCTCAAAACGGCGGCAGAATTCCGATGCCGTGCGGCCGGAATCAACCAGGGCCGCCAGCACCTGCAAGCCGGCAATCAGGCCATCGCCGGTGGTGGCGAAATCCGACAGGATGATATGGCCGGATTGTTCGCCGCCCAGATTGAAGCCAAACTCGCGCATCGCTTCCAGCACATAACGATCACCCACCTGGGTGCGCTTCAATTCCAGACCCAGGCGATTGACGAATTTCTCCAGGCCGAGATTGGACATCACCGTGGCGGCGAGGCCGCCGCGCGCCAGCTTGCCCTGGGCGAGCCAGCTTTCCGCGACGATGGCCATAAGCTGGTCGCCATCAATCACCTGGCCGCGTTCATCCACCATCATCAGCCGGTCGGCATCGCCATCCAGCGCCAGGCCAATGGCGGCGCCATGCTCCAGCACGGCGGCCTGCAAGGCCTGTGGATGGGTGGAGCCGCAGGCCTGGTTGATATTGAAACCATCCGGCTTCACACCAATCGGGATCACCTCGGCTTCCAATTCCCACAACACGGCCGGCGCCACCTTGTAGGCGGCGCCATTGGCGCAATCCACCACCACTTTGAGGCCACTCAGTTTCTGCCCCTTGGGCAGGGTGGCCTTGGCGAATTCGACATAACGCCCGCCGGCATCTTCCAGCCGCTTGGCGCGGCCAAGCTTGTCAGGCGCCGCCAAAGGGGCCGGCGCCTCGCCCAGAATCATCGCCTCGATCTCGCTTTCGGCGGCATCGGAGAGTTTGTAGCCATCCGGGCCGAACAGCTTGATGCCGTTATCATGATACGGGTTATGCGAGGCCGAGATCATCACGCCGAGATCGCAGCGCAACGCCCGGGTCAGCATCGCCACGGCCGGGGTGGGCATCGGGCCGACCATGAACACATCCATGCCCACGGCGGTGAAACCGGCGACCAAAGCCGGCTCCAGCATATAGCCGGACAGCCTGGTATCCTTGCCGATCAGCACCCGGTGGCGATGGTCGCCCCGGGTGAAATAGGCGCCTGCTGCCATGCCGACCTTCAGCGCCGTGGCAGCCGAAATCGGCTCGGCATTGGCCAGGCCGCGTATCCCATCGGTGCCGAAAAAGCGTCGTGCCATTAAAACCCTCGCGGAAAGCCGGTAACGACGGGGCGCCAGGCAACACCCGAATCGGCTGATTATCCTGGCCCGGACTATGCCATAGCGGCCAGACCCTGCCAAACCCGCAAAGCCTGCACGGTCTTGTCCACATCATGCACACGTAGGATATTGGCGCCCTGCACCGCGCCCCACAAAGCCGCCGCCACCGAGCCGGGAATGCGCAGGCTGGGCTGGGTCTCGCCGGTGAGATGGCCGATCAGGCTCTTGCGCGACACGCCGAGCAGCAGCGCATAACCATCGGCGCGGAAACGCGGCAGCGCCTGCATCAGTGCGATATTCTGCGGCTGGGTTTTGCCAAAGCCGATGCCGGGATCGAGGATGATGCGCTCCGGCGCGATGCCGGCGGCAAGGCAGGCCGCCGCCCGGCCTTGCAGATAGGCCAGCACTTCGGCCACCACATCAGCATAGCGCGGCGCCTGCTGCATGCTGGCCGGCTGGCCCTGCTTGTGCATCAGCACCACGGCGGCCTGGCTTTTGGCCACCACCGCAAGCGCCGCCGGATCGTCTTCCAACGCACTGATATCATTGATGATCTGCGCCCCGGCAGCAAGGCAGGCGGCCATCGTGGCGGCATTGCGGGTATCCACGCTGAGCGGCACGCCGCAACCCGCCAGGGCCTGCACCACCGGCAGCAGGCGCTCGATTTCCTGCGCCGCAGAAACCGGCGCGGCGCCGGGCCGGGTCGATTCCGCGCCCAGATCGATCAGGTCGGCGCCGGCCGCGATCATGGCGCGAGCCTGGGCAATGGCCGCCCCGGCCTCGCCCTTCAGGCCATCGCCGGAGAAACTGTCATCGGTGACATTGACGATGCCCATCACCAAAGGCCGCGACCAATCCCAGCACAGCAACGGGCGCGGCAGCGGCAAAGAGTCCGGGCGGTTCGGCAACAGGGTCATGCTGGCTCGCTATGGTTCAAAACGCTTCGCTGGGGTTCAAAACGCTTCGCCGGGGTTCAAAACGCTTCGCTGGTATTCCCGCGTGTTCCCGGACATTCGTTCAAGTTTGTCGGCTGTTCAAGTTTGTCGGCGCTCATGTGAACGACATAAAATCACCCAACCCACGCCATAATGTTCTCATATTGTTTTCAGAATGCCAAGAGGCTTTCGGTCAATTTTGTATTGCAAATAGATATACAAAAGCTAAGCTGAGCCAACCCGCAAGGATTGTAAACCATGCAACACCGCCGCAAAGATAGCCCTTTGGCGATGCGTTTCGCCGAAGCTGATATTACCGTGATCGACCGCGCCGCCAGCTTGCGCGGTCGCACGCGCAGTGACTTTATCCGCGATGCTGCCGTGGCCGCTGCCGAGCAAACATTGCTTGAGCAGAGCGTGATTCGTCTGGAACCAGAAGCTTTCGCTGCCTTCCAGGCGGCACTCTCTGCACCAGTAACCGCGATGCCCAAAATCCGTGAGATCATGCAGCGCCTGCCGCCCTGGGAACAACCCGACAATATCCAGGAAAGTTGAAGCGACTTGCTCTCGCGGCCAGAGACACTGACGCCAGGGCACGACCTGTCGGCTTTTGATTGCGGTAAGCCGGCATTGAATACCTGGCTGCGGCAACATGCCCTGCGCAACCAGATGCGGGGTTTTACAGCCGTGGTGGTGGTGCACGAAGCAAATCGCGTCGTCGGCTATTACGGCCTTGCCCCAACAGCAGTGATCCCGGATGCGCTGCCCCGCGCCATCCGTACCGGGCAGGCGCCAAATCCGGTGCCATGCCTGTTGCTAGGCCAATTGGCCACGGACCTTTCCTGGGCCGGACATGGCATTGGTGGCGGGTTGCTGATGGATGCCATGCGGCGCAGCGTGGCAGCCGCGGCCCTGATCGGTGGTCGCGCCCTGCTGGTGCGGGCCATTGATGCCGAGGCAGTGGATTTCTGGCAGCGACGCGATTTCAAACCCGCCCCCGGTGATCCGATGCTGCTGATGCGACCGCTGGCCGATATCGCCAATGCGTTGGCTGCATCGACAGCCTGACAATTGCACCCCGACAATCCTGAGCCGGCCGGCATATTGCCAGCCGGATTGCACCTGCCTACCGTGGGTGTTGAAACCGCCGGGAACAAGGATAACGAGCCGTGTCGCCACAGACCGCGCCGCATCACCAGACTGAATCCCAACCTGATGCGCTGCCAGACTCGCTGATTGAATCGCGTTATGCCTGGGCGCGGCTGGGGGCCAATATTGCCATTGGCACCATTGGCGGCGTGGGCATGTGGTCGATCGTGGTGGCTTTGCCGGCGGTGCAGGCCGAATTCGGCGCGTTGCGTGCCGGCGCCTCGCTGCCCTACACGCTGACCATGCTGGGCTTTGTGGTGGGCGTGGTGCTGATGGGCCGGCTGGCTGATCGCTTCGGCATCGTGGTGCCGGTGGCTTTGGGCGCCACGATCATGAGCCTGGGCTATGTGCTGGCTTCCTTTGCCACCAGCCTGACCATGCTGGCGCTGATCTATGGCATCGCCATCGGCATGCTGGGCGCCTCGGCGCTGTTTGGCCCGCTGCTGGCCGATGCCTCGCTGTGGTTCGACAAACGGCGCGGCCTGGCCATCGGCTTAAGCGCCAGCGGCAATTATTTTGCCGGCGCGATCTGGCCGCCGGTGGTGGAGCATTTCATCGCCGAATTCGGCTGGCGCCAGACCCATATCGGCATCGGCCTGTTCTGCCTGGTCACCATCCTGCCGCTGTGCCTGATGCTGCGGCGCCGGCCGCCGCGCCAGGCGCCGATGGCGGCCACGGCGCGCAATCCGGGCAATGCCGCGCGGCCGCTTGGCCTGGCGCCGAATACGGTGCAGGTGCTGCTGCTGTTTGCCGGCCTGGGCTGCTGCGTTGCCATGTCGATGCCGCAGGTGCATATCGTGGCCTATTGCGTCGATCTGGGGTATGGCCCGGCGCGCGGCGCCGAAATGCTGGCGCTGATGCTGGGCTGCGGCATTGTCAGCCGGCTGGCCTCGGGCTGGATTCTGGACCGTATCGGTGGCCTGGCCACCCTGCTGCTGGGCGCGATCCTGCAAGGCCTGGCGCTGAGCTTCTACCTGCCGTTTGACGGCCTGGCCTCGCTCTATGTCATTTCCGGCCTGTTCGGGCTGGTGCAGGGCGGCATTGTGCCGAGCTACGCCTTCATCGTGCGCGAATTGTTTCCGCCGCAGCAGGCCGGCCTGCGTGTCAGCCTGGCGATCTCGTCCACCTTGGGCGGCATGGCGCTGGGCGGCTGGATGTCGGGCTATATCTTTGACCTGACCGGCAGCTATCAGGCCGCCCTGCTCAACGGCCTGGCCTTCAATCTGCTGAATGTGAGCATCATCGGCTGGATGCTGCTGCGCCAGCGTGGCCGGCAGCGCGAGGCGCTGGCCGCAGCCTGAGATATAGATGGCAGAAAGCGGATAGCCGGGCGGCGCCGGCCGGCTTAGCTTCTGGGCATGACACAGACACGCCAAAACCCACTCACCGCCGGCAAACCGCCCCTCGCTGGCAAGCAGCCGAGCGATGCCGAATTTGCCGCGATCCGCGCCAATGATGCGCGCCAGGATGGCCGCTTCCTGTATGGCGTCAGCTCAACGCGGATTTTCTGCCGCCCGTCCTGCACCAGCCGGCTGCCGAAGCGTGAGAATATCCGCATCTTCTGCGATCAGGCCGCCGCCACGGCGGCCGGCTACCGGCCCTGCAAACGCTGCCGGCCCGAAACCCTGCCGGATGCCGACAAACGGCTGGAACGGGCGCGGCAATTGATCGATGCCCGGCTGGCCGCCGGCGAGCCGGCACCCAGCCTGACCGATCTGGGCAAGGCGGCGCATATCAGCCCGACGCATCTGCAACGGCTGTTTGCCGCCGCCTATGGCCTGTCGCCGCGCGCCTATGCCGAGGCAAGGCGGGTGGAATTGCTGAAATCAGGCTTGAAACAGGGGGCTGATGTGACCGATGCAATCTATGGCGCCGGCTTTGGCGCACCGAGCCGGGTTTATGAAAAAGCCGACCGCTGGCTGGGCATGACCCCGGCAGATTACCGGCGCGGCGGCGCTGGCTTGGCGCTGACGGTTTCGATCCTGCCCTCGCGCTTCGGCGGCGGCCGGCTGGGCCATGTGCTGGTGGCGCAGAGCCCACGCGGCATTGCGGCCTTGCTGCTGGGCGAGACTGACGCAAGCATGCTGGCCGAATTGCAGGCCGAATTCCCCGCCGCCAGGCTGGAACGCGACGATGCCGCCGGCAGGCCGGTGGTGGCGGCGCTGGACGACCTGCTGGCCGGGCGCAAGCCCAAAGCCGCCTTGCCGCTGGATTTGCGCGGCACGGCATTTCAGATCCGGGTGTGGCAGGCGCTGGCGGCGATCCCGCGCGGCGAGACCCGCAGCTATCGCGAAATCGCCATCGCCCTGGGCGAGCCCAAGGCGGCCCGCGCCGTGGGTTCGGCCTGCGGCAGCAATATCCTGGGTGTGCTGGTGCCGTGCCACCGCGCCTTGCGCAGCGATGGCGGGCTGGGCGGCTATCGCTGGGGCCTGGCGCGCAAGCAGGCGATCCTGGAGGCGGAAGCCGCCGAATAACTGCCGGCATCTGTGCATCGCGCCGGATTCATGCCAAAGTATGATGGAAAAGCCGGCGCGGATGCGGGTATTGCCCTTGCGTTTCCATGCTGCTGCCACATTCTTCAGGTAATTCCGGAAAGGTTAGCCATGAAAAAATCCAAACAAAGGAGTGCCCCAATGGACATCGATATCGGCATTGCCGAAAAGGACCGCAAGAAGATCGCCGACGGCCTGTCGCNNGCTGGCCGACACTTACACGCTGTATTTGAAGACGCATAACTATCACTGGAATGTCACCGGCCCGATGTTCCAGACCCTGCATCTGATGTTTGAGCAGCATTATACCGAACTGGCGCTGGCGGTGGATGCCGTGGCCGAGCGCATCCGCGCCCTGGGCTTCCCGGCACCCGGCACCTATGGTCAGTTCGTCAAGCTCAGCTCGATCAAGGAAGAGGCGGAAATCCCCGCCGCCACCGACATGATCAAGAATCTGGTGAAGGGCCACGAGGCCGTGGCGCGCACTGCCCGCACCATCTTCCCTGCCGCCGAAAAGGCCAGCGACGAGCCGACCGCCGACCTGCTGACCCAGCGTTTGCAGGTGCATGAAAAGACCGCCTGGATGCTGCGTTCGCTCCTGGAGAAGTGAGCCGGCCTCACTCAAGCTTGATTGGCGCCCGGCGCGGGAGGGGTTACCTTCTGCCCGGGCGTTTTCATTTGGAGGCAATGGCATGTTGATCCGGCAGCGGCGTATCTGGGATGTGAAGGCAAGCGAGATCACGCCGGAGAAATTTTTTCTGGATCGGCGCCAGGCGATTTTTGGCCTGGCCGGTGCGGCTGCCGCTGGTTTTGCCGGCCTGCCACGCGCCGGCTTTGGCAAGGACAAGGCGGCACAACTGGTGGCGCCCGAGCTTTATCCGGCCAAGGTGAATGCCGGCTTTGACCCCGGCCGGCCGCTGACCGAGGAAAAGGTGGCCACCACCTATAACAATTTCTACGAATTCGGCACCACCAAACGCATCTATGACACGGCGCAGAATCTGACCATCAAGCCCTGGCGCATCCAGGTGGATGGCCTGGTGGAAAAGCCGTTTGAGATCGATGCCGAGGACCTGATCCGCAAGATGCCGGTGGAAGAGCGCGCCTATCGCTTCCGCTGCGTCGAGGCCTGGGCGATGACGGTGCCATGGAGCGGCTTTGCCTTGCGCCATCTGGTGGAGCTGGCCAAGCCCAAGGATGGCGCGCAATTCCTGCGCATGCAGACCTTCATGCGCAGCGACGAGGCGCGCGGCCAGCGCCAGGATTGGTATCCCTGGCCCTATACCGAGGGCCTTACCATGGCCGAGGCGATGCACGACATGGCCTTTATGGTCACCGGCGCCTATGGCAAGCCGCTGCCGAAGCAGATGGGCGCGCCGATCCGCCTGGCAGTGCCGTGGAAATACGGCTTCAAATCGGTGAAATCCATCGTGCGCTTCAGCTTCACCAATGAGCGCCCGCGCACCTTCTGGGAAGGCCTGGCGCCGGATGAATATGGCTTCTGGGCCAATGTGAACCCGGCAGTGGCGCATCCGCGCTGGAGCCAGGCCACGGAAGAGATCATCGGCACCGGCAAGCGGATCCCGAGCGTGATCTATAACGGCTATGGCGAACAGGTGGCGGCGTTGTATAAGGATATTGATGGCGGCGCGGGCCGCAAATTATTCATGTGAGTGCATGACCTTTCCAGCCTTGGTGATTTTTGACCTCGACGGCACGCTGGTTGATTCGGAGCCGTTGGCGAACCGGGTATTCTACGAAAAGCTGGTCGAGGTTGGCCTTGATGCGGCTATAGACGAAGCCCGGGTGACGGCGGATTTCACCGGCCTGAGCCTGCAAAGCTGCTTCCGCCATGCCAGCGAGGTATATGGCCTGGCGCTGCCTGAAGGCTTCCGCGACGTTTTGCAGGCCGAAACCTATGCCCGCATGCGGCGCGAATTGCTGCCGATTCCGGGCGTGCCGGCTTTGCTGGCCGGGCTGACCCGGCCGCGTTGCGTCGCCTCCTCCTCGGAACTGGAGAAAATCCGCCTCAGCCTTGATCTGACCGGCCTGGCGCCGCATTTCGGCGCGCATCTGTTCAGTGCTGAGCAGGTGCAAAACGGCAAGCCGGCGCCCGACCTGTTCCTGTTCGCCGCCGCCCAGTTCGGCGCCCGGCCGGAAACTTGCCTGGTGGTGGAAGACAGCCTGCCCGGCGCCACGGCCGGCATCCGCGCCGGCATGCAGGTGCGTGCCTATCGGCCACAGCCTTCCGATGCCGACGAAGCCTTTGCAGCGATGGGCTGCGTGCTGCTGCGCGACATGCAGGACTTGGCCGCCGAACTGGCCGCCTGAATTTGAAGCTGGCCGAATTTGAAGCTGGCCGAATTTTGGACAAAAAAAACCGGCCAGCAAAAACTGGCCGGTAAGTCTTAACAGGGAGGCTCCGCGCGCGAGACGCGCGGACGACCGTGATGGCGGGGGAGCCACCGCGGCCATGATTCTTGGCCGAAGCCAAAAACCGTAAGATGCTGCGACGCAACATCTGACAGGGAGATAAGTAATGCCGTTACGGCATTTTGAGTATCCATTGATTTGGCAATCCAGCTATGCGTTAGGCGCATAACAAACTGGGGGCAGCGGGAGCGGATCAGCCTCGCTCAACCGGCCCGGCCGGTTCTACCGGGAAATGCAGCTTAACAATTGTGCCACGGCCCGGTTCGGAGTCAATCTCCAAACTGCCGTTATGCAATTCAATCAGGTTCTTAACCAAGGGCAGCCCTAGCCCGGTGCCGCGCATCTGCGAGACCAGGGCGGTATCGGTCTGGCCAAACGGCTCCAGCGCCTTGGCGATGTCCGGCGGACTCATGCCCGGGCCGGTATCCGACACCACCAGACTGACACCGCCATCCTCGCGGATTTCCGGGCAAAGCGTGACCCGGCCGCCCGAAGGCGTGTATTTCACCGCATTGGACAACAGATTGACCAGCATCTGCTTGGCCAGCCGCTCATCGGCGGTGATCGGCAGGCCGTCCATGTCATTCGGCGCCACCAGCTGCACCAGACGGTCGGCAGCGAGCGGCCGCACCAGGGTGAGACAATCGGCCTTGAGCTGGCTCCAGGGCAGCCGGGTCAGATGCAGCTTCATCTTGCCGGCCTCGACCTTGGACAGATCGAGGATATCGTCGATCACCGCCAGCAGATGCCGCCCGGCCGAGAGGATATCGCCGGCATACCGATCGTATTGCGGCACGCCGGAAGCGCCCAGCAGCCGCATCGCCATGATCTCGGAAAAGCCGATGATGGCATTCAGCGGGGTGCGCAATTCATGGCTCATATGGGCCAGGAATTGCGACTTGGCGCGATTCGCCAATTCGGCTTCCTGCAACGCCTGGATCGCGGTGCGGCGCGCTGTCTCCAGCGTCTCGGTGCGGGCCGCCAGCACCTCGGCCTGCTGGCCCAGGCTGGTATTGGCGATATGCAGATCACGTTCACGGTTTTTCAGTTCGGTGATATCGGTGATCAGCGAGGCGGTGCCGCCATCGCTGAGGCGGAAATCGCGGATTTGCAACCAGCGCCGGTCGCGCGTGTCGTAGAAGATATGCGGTTCGCCGCGCGCCTCGCTGAAAGTACGCACCCGCTCGGCCACCCAGCCGTTATAATCGGTCTGCACGCCGGCCTGGGCCGGCGCCGGCCGCGCCCGCACCGATGCCTCGCACACCTCGGCATGATCCAGGCCCTGGGCCGTGGCCGGGGTCAGGCCGACGATGCCGGCATAGGCCTGGTTGCAGATCAGCAGATGCTGATCCGGGCCAAACAGCGCCACGCCATCGGGCACCGCACCAACTGCATCCAGCAGGCGCTGCTCCACCTCACGCAGCTTGACCTCGGACGTGCGCCGCGCCGTGATGTCATTCACCACCACCAATGCCGCCGCCTCGTCGGCATAGCGCATCTGCACCGCCGCCATGGTGGCCCAGATCACCGCACCCTGGGCGGTGATGAGCTGGAATTCCTGGCCGCTGCCGGCATTATCGAAAATCCGCGCATGATGCGTCGGGTCGAGCCGCGAGCCGAGCAGGCCGGCACCGATGGCAATGCCGAACAGCGCCGCCGCCGGCCGGTTGGAATACAGGAAGGCGCCATCGCTGCGCCGCACCACCACAATCGGAAACGGCGCGTTATCCAGCACCGAGCGTAGCCGGGCCTCGGTTTCCTGCGCCGCCAGGCTGGCATTGTCGCGCTCACGCAATGTGGCACGCAGCCGGCCGACCAACGCCGCGCCGCGTGTGTAATAGCGATTGAGCCGCCAGGCGAAGGACAGGATCAATACCAGCAGCACCAGGCCGACCAGCGCCAGCAGCAGATCATCGCGCTCGCCGCTCAAGCCCATCAGCAGGATCGAAGGCAACATGGCCGGCACGGCAATGGCTACCGACAGCGCCATATGCGCCGCCACGGTGAGCGCGCCGGAAACCGCCATGCCGATGACACAGAGCAGCGCCAGCATGGTTGCTTCATTCCGCGGCGCCAGCAACGTCGCCATCAGCATGCCGCCGATCAGCAGGCCATTGAGGCCATAGACAATGGCAAAACGGCGGCGCCAGGCCAGCGCACGCGCCATCTCCTGCCGGCCACGCTCGGCCAGAAAGGCGCGATGCAGCAGATATTGCGCCGCCAGCACCAGCAGCACACCGCCAAAATAGCCATAGCGCCACAGCGCCGGCACATGCTCGGCCAGCAGCAGCACCATCAGGCCGGCGACAATGGCCTGCGCCACCATGTCGATCGGCCGGCGCACCCGCACCAGCAATTCATTCAGTCTCGGAATAACCAGCGCAGCGGTTTCCATTGCCGGTCAATACTGCCAATCGGCAACTTTGCGCAGCAGGAAATCCCTGAACACCGCAAGTCGTTTGGTGGCGCGTAATTCCTCTGGATATACGAGGTAAGTATCAAAATTCGGCCCATCCAGATTGGGCAGCACGCGCACGATGCGCGGATTGCCATGCGCCAGATAATCCGGCAGCGCAGCAATACCCAGGCCGCTGACCAGCGCCTGCATCACGCCATACACATTGTTGACGGTCAGCACCGGTTCGCGCGGCCGCGCCGGATCGCCGAAATTGAGCAGCCAGTTGATATTGTTGAAATGCGCCGGCGCCTCTTCGCCATAAACGATCAGGCGATGATGATCCAGATCGTCGACATTCTGCGGCGCGCCATGGCGGGTGACATAATCCACCGAAGCATAGAGATGGTTATGCACGGTGATCATCCTGCGCTGCACCAGATCGGATTGGGTGGGCTTCCACATCCGGATCGCCACATCGGCTTCACGCATCGAAAGATCAAGTTCGTGGTCGTCCACCACCAGCGAAATCCGGATATCCGGATAGAGATCCATGAACTCCTTCAGCCGCGGCGCCAGCCAGACGGTGCCGAAGGTGACGGTGGAGGTGACACGCAGGTCGCCCGAAGGCTTGTCCTTGCTATCGGCAATCATCGCCTCGGCCACCGCCAGGCGGCTGAAAATGTCACGCGCGGTGCGGAACAGCAATTCGCCCTGCTCGGTCAGGATCAGGCCGCGGGCATGGCGATGAAACAGCGTGGTGTTAAGCTGCGCTTCCAGCGCGCCGATCTGGCGGCTGACGGCGGATTGGCTCAGGCCAAGCTGCTCGCCGGCATGCGTCAGGCTGCCGGCCTCGGCCACGGCATGGAAAATGCGCAGCTTGTCCCAATCCAGCGCTGACATCCGTTGCTACGCCCCCCGCCCGGCTTTACCGGTCAATCCGCCGCTGCGGCATGATGGCCGATACCGGCAATGAATTTCTCCGCATCCAGCGCCGCCATGCAGCCGCTGCCCGCCGCCGTCACCGCCTGGCGATAAATCTTGTCCTGCACATCGCCGGCCGCAAATACGCCGGGAATGCTGGTTTGCGCCGTGCCCGGCTTGGTGACCAGATAACCTTCCGCATCCAGCGGCAACTGGCCCTGGAACAAAGCCGTGTTCGGCGTGTGGCCGATGGCGATAAACACACCATCGGTGGCCAGCGTTTGCGTGGCGCCGGTTTTCACATGTTTCAGCCGCACGGCATTGACGCCCTTGGGATCATGTTCGCCGAGGATTTCATCAATGGCATGATCCCACACCACCTTGATCTTCGGATTGGCGAACAGGCGATCCTGCAAAATCTTCTCGGCACGGAAACTGTCGCGGCGATGCACCACGGTCACTTCGGCGGCATGATTGGTCAGGTAAAGCGCCTCTTCCACCGCCGTGTTGCCGCCGCCCACCACCACCACCTTTTTGCCACGGAAGAAAAAGCCGTCGCAGGTGGCGCAGGCCGACACGCCGAAACCCTGGAATTCCTGTTCGCTCGGCAGGCCAAGCCAACGCGCCTGGGCGCCGGTGGCGATAATCAGCGTATCGCCGATGTAAAGATCGCCGGAATCGCCCTTGGCGACAAAAGGCCGCTTGGACAGATCAAGCTCCACGATGATGTCATGCATGATCTCGGTGCCGACATGCTTGGCCTGGGCTTCCATCTGCTCCATCAGCCAGGGGCCTTGGATCACATCGGCGAAGCCGGGATAATTCTCCACATCTGTGGTGATGGTGAGCTGGCCGCCCGGCTGCAAGCCATGCACCAGGATCGGCTTCAGCGAGGCGCGCGCGGCATAGATCGCCGCCGTGCAGCCGGCAGGGCCGGAACCGAGGATGAGGACTTTGGTATGATAGGTCTGCGCCATAACACAATTCTCTCAGAAAAAGCCGCGCGGCGGCACGGCCATTATGGCAGCGCACCGCCGCGCGGCAAAGCCAAAACCCGGAATCGGCTGGTTAAGGTCAGAAGCCGAACATATGGTCGAGGCAGAAACTCTGCTCGCCCATTTCCAACCCGTGGAAGCCGAATAGCCGGCAGCTGATATCGCGCACCTGCACCCAGCCGCCGCTGCCGGCCTCGGCCCGCGCCGCATCGCCAAACAATTCCGATACCCGGAAGAAATAGGAACCACCCTGAGGAATGGCAATCGGCCGCTCCGCCACGCGGCGGTATTGCGCATCAAACAGGGTCAGCATGGTTTGCGACTGGCCCGGGCCATAACTTTCCGCCGGCAGCGAGGCTGGATAAAGCAGATGGCAGATCGAGTCGAAAGGCGCATCGCCCAGCCGCAGGAACAGCCGCGTGGTCAGCCCGGGCGGGCGGTGCGTGTAGCTCTGCGGCTCGTCGCGATAGGTGATCGGCATGTTGTAGATATGGGCGCCGAAAATCGTTTCGGCCTGGTGGCCGGAAGTGCGCTGTTCATACAGCCCAAGCGCATGCAGCCAGCCATCGCCCTCGCCGCCCTGGCGGAAATCATACAGATATTCCACATGGCCATAGCCGGATTTGAGCTTGGCACCGGCAGCGGCCAGCCAGGCATCAATATCGCTGGGCCGCGATTCGCGCCGCGCCAGCCGGCCAAGATATTCCTCGGCCACCATCTCGCCGCTGGCATCCACCAGCACGGCGCGCAACGGCAATTCGGTTTGTGCCGTCGACATCGGGGTGGGCAGTGTCACCGAGCGCCAGCGCGCCAGCGGCAGCACCGGCAACGGCATGATATAGCCCTTGCCGATCAGCCCGCCCAATTGCGGCAGGCGGGGATCGGGCTTGAGATCGATGCGCTCCACATTGGCATGGGCGATGCGGCGCCGGCCGGGCTGGCTTGGCTGACCGGGCTGACCGGGCTGATCCGCCTGCACGATCTCGTAGCGCGGGCGGACAAAATAACGCCCGGCCTGGATTTCGATCTGATCCGGGAAACGCGCCTCGGGCAGCAAGGCGCCCAGATCGACCGCCACAGTGCCAAATGGCGGCACTTCGGCATCGTAATATGAGATTGCCTGACCACCCATCAGATTGGCGCCGATGGCACCGGCCGGGATGGTGAGCGGATGGCTGTTCTGCACCCACAGCATCAGCTTTTCGCCAGGTCTCGGCGCCGGCACGCCGGCATAAAGATCAGCCGGCCAGGCATTGGCATCATGGGTGCAGGAAAGCTGGCGCCCGGAATCAGAGAAACTGTCGAGCGCGTATTTCACCACGTCATGGCCCTTCACGCGCAGGGCATGCAGGAACAGCGAACCGGCGAAATCTTCCAGGCCAAAACGCTGCCGCACCATACGGCTGTCAATCACGATGGTGTGGAAGGCATCGCCGAGATTGTCCTCGGTCCATTCCGCCAGCACGGCGCCATCGGTGCCGAACAGGCAGCACCACAAGGCCGGCGCCTCGGCGCCATAGCCTTTCCAGTAATTCGCCGTCACCAGCTTGGTATGCAGCCCGTCGCCGCCGGTCTCGGCAATGCCTGCGGTGTCACGCAGGAAAGCGAAATTGGTGGCGAAGTTGTTTGGATCGAGATAACGCGCCCGGTTGCTGAGCCAGCTATCCGGCAGGCGCATTTCATCCAGCGTGTGCAGCTTGCAGCCGGGCGGCAGCAGGCGTTCGATCTGCTTGGCCAGCCCATCGGCATCAAAGGCGGCGATCAGCAGGCCATCCGGCGCCAGCGCCTTCAGGTCAGTGACCGGCCGGGTGGGCAGGCCAAGCCGTTCCTGGCCCAGATCTTCCACCCTTTGCACCAGCACAGCAGCCAGATTGGCGCGCGGGATCGGGAAGAAGGCATCAAAATGCTCGGCCGCCGGCGCCGGCTCGGGATCATACACCACCAGCCGGCCATAACCGGCCAGGCTGGCCGCCAGGGCGCGGCCCTGGGCCATGGTTTTGGGATGCCCCAGCGCCTTGAACAGGCTATGCCCGCCAAAATTGTTGCCGGGCCGCCACCCGTTGCGGGCATCCTGATTACTGAAAGTCTCAAATTTGAGCGCCATGCGGCCCAGGCCCTGCTTGCATTCTGATGGGCCGGGACGGTATCACCTGCGCCGCTTGGCGAAAATCACTTAGGCCGTGAATTTTCCCGTTCCAACCCTTGGCCCCCAGGCCATTTGTATAATATTATTGCGCAAACACGCCGTTATCAGGAAATTTCATGCAAAAGGTTAAACTCGATCAGATCGACCGCAAGATCCTTGCCGATCTGCAAGCGGATGGCCGCATGACCAATGTGGAATTGGCCCAGCGGGTGGGCATTTCCGCCCCGCCCTGCCTGCGCCGGGTGCGGGCGCTGGAAGAGGCCGGCTATATCAAGGGCTATCATGCCGATCTCAATGCCCAGGCGCTGGGCTATGGCGTCACCGTGTTTGCCATGGTGGGGCTGAACAGCCAGGCCGAGCATGATCTGGTGGCGTTTGAGCAGACCGTGGCCGGCTGGGCGCAGGTGCGCGAATGCCACATGCTGGCCGGCGAGAATGACTTCATCCTCAAGATCGTGGCGCGCGACTGGGATGCCTATCAGACCTTCCTGACCCGGGAGTTGACCGCGCTGACCAATGTGGCGCATGTCAAAACCGCGCTGACCATCCGCTGCTCCAAGGCCGAGCCGGGCGTGCCGGTGGATATGCCAAACGAGGAAATGGTGGCCGAATAGGTTGCCGGCCCCTCCTCTCCTCGATAACCGCAGATAAAAAAACCCGGCCGAAACGGGTTCGGCCGGGTTCATGCCAGGGCAGGATTGCTGATTCAGGCATGAAGGTTGCGGCCCATCTTGTCGCGGAGGAACAACGAACCAACGACAAGCGACATGGCCGCAATGGCAGGAACTGGATCGGGAACAGGCACGGAAATCATGCCGACTCGCTTAAATCCCGCCCACAGCGAACCACACTCTCATATAAACTCTCCATCACGTTCGGCGGGCCGGCATATAAACAAAAAGTAATATCGCGGCAAAATTCCCGGCTGGGGTTGCGGCGCACGCTGGTTTGGGAAACACTGCGGCATCGCCGCCGGGATCCCTGCCGAGCAGCCCAGTCATGACATTCATTATCGACCAGATCACCACCGAGGCCAAAGCCGCCGGCGCAGATGCCGGCATTTCAGACGGCGCCGGTTCCAGCAAGGCCGGCCAGAGCAACATAAACATGCGCTGGATCGGCCATCGCGTGGCACCGTTGCTGGGCAGCGCCGCGCTTACCGCGTTATGCGGGCTGATCGCGCATGGCCTGGAATTACTGCTGCCGGTGGATCACCTGAGCGTGGTGTTCCTGCCCGCCGTGCTGGCCAGTGCTATTGCCTGGGGCTTGGCGCCATCGCTGTTTGCCGCCGTGATGGCAATTGCGGCATCCAGCTATTTCTTCTACCGCCCGCTTTACAATCTGCATATCGGCGAACCGCAGGAATTGGTCGATCTGGTGATCTTTGCCGCCGTGGCGGTGGTGGCCAGCAATCTGGCCGCCTATGCCCGTCGCCACGCCCTGGAGGCACGCCGGCGAGAGGAGGACATCGCCGATCTGCAACGCTTCAGCCGCCGCCTGGCCGACACCGCCGAGCCGGCCGCGGTGGCCCGCGTGATCGTGCAGCATATCGGCGGCCCACAACAGCCGGTGCATCTGTTTGAACCACGCCACAGTCAGAGCCAGGGCAAGCCCCCGATCCGGCCCCAGTTGCAACCCTGGCGCGGCCCCTTGGAAGCCACCGCCTCCAGCGCACATGACGCACCACCGCTGGAACAGGCCCGTATGGTGTGGCATGAGGCGCTGACCAGCAACACCACACCGCAGCAGGTGGATAACGGCGCGTGGCGTTTCCATTTCCTGCGCGCCGGCGGCCATGCCATTGGCCTGCTGGCACGGCGCCGCAGCGATGCCTTGAATGACAGCGTGCCGGATTATGCCAACGCGCTGCTGGATCAGGCCGCCACCGCGCTGGAACGCGCCCAGCTTACTGCCGCGATGGAGAATGCCCGGGTTGCCAAACATGCCGAGCGGCTGCGCGAAGCGGTGATCGGTGCCATCAGCCACGACCTGCAAACCCCGCTGGCCGCGATCATCGGCGCCGCCTCGACATTGGAGAGTTTTGGCGCGTTGTGCGGCGAGGCGGAGCGCGCCGAACTGCTTGGCACCATCCGCGAGGAAAGTGAGCGGCTCGGGCGCGATTTCAGCAAATTGTTTGACATGAGCCAGATCGGCTCGGGCGAATTGGTGCCCAAGCTGGAGCGGCTGGAACTGGCCGATATCGTCGATGCCGCCTTGCGCCATTCGGCCCGGGTGCTGCGCGCGCATCGTATCGAGGTGTCGCTGCCGGTGGATCTGCCGATGCTGCAACTGGATGCGCTGATGCTGGAACATGCGCTGGAAAACCTGCTGGAAAATGCCTCGAAATACGCCCCCGCCGGCAGCATTGTGAGCCTGACGGCGCGGCAGCAGGGTGAGCATGTGCTGATCGAGATAGCCGATCAGGGCGTTGGCATTGATAGCGCCGAGATCGAGCGTATCTTTGAACCCTTCTATCGCGCCGGGCGCGGCGTTGGCCCGGATGGCCGCAACAATCTGGAACCGCGCCCGCCCGGCAAGGGGCTGGGGCTGATGATCAGCCGCGCCTTTGTGGATGCCAATCGCGGCAGCCTGACAGCCGAAAGCGCCGGGCCGGGCCTGGGCAGCATTTTCCGTATTTCATTACCAGTGCCGCCGGCCGAGCCGGCGATGGAGGCATGATGAACAGCCAGACCAGCCAGAATAATGGCGTGCAGAAAATCCTGGTGATCGACGACGAGGCGCCGATCCGGCGTTTCCTGCGCACCGGCCTGTCGGTGCATGGCTACGAGGTGGCCGAGGCCGAATCAGGCCAGGATGGTTTGCGCCAGGCCGCCGCAGCACCGCCCGATCTGGTGGTGCTGGATTTGCAGCTTGGCGATATGGATGGCCTGGATGTGCTGAACCGCCTGCGTGAATGGAGCGCGGTGCCGGTTTTCATCCTCTCGGTGCGTAACCGCGAGGTGGAAAAGGTGCGCGCCTTCGAACTCGGCGCCGATGATTATGTGGTTAAGCCGTTCGGCATGGCGGAATTTGTCGCCCGGGTGAAAGCCCTGATGCGGCGGCGCAAGGCCGATGCAGTGGCCGGCGAGCCGGTATTCAATGTTGGCGAACTGGCCATCGACATGGCGCATCGTGTGGTTTCCATGCGCGGCGAGCCGGTGCGGCTATCGCCCAAGGAATACAAGCTGCTGAGCCAGTTGGCGCTGCATGCCGGCAAGGTGCTGACGCATGACCAGCTTCTGCGCCATGTCTGGGGCGCCGCCCATGCCGAGGATGTGCATTACCTGCGTATCTTCATGCGCAAGCTGCGCCAGAAGATTGAGCCGGACCCGACCCGGCCGCGCTATATCGCCACTGAACTTGGCGTTGGCTATCGCCTGCTCACCGCCGATCAGGGCCAGTTGGTGCGCTGAATTAGTCGAAGCTGGGTTTGCCCTGGCGCAGCGATTTGACGCTGCCGCGCTTGACCTTGCTGTCCATGCGGCGCTGCTGCGAACCCTTGGTGGGCTTGGTGGCGCGGCGCGGCTTGGGCTTGTGGCTGGCTTCGCGGATCAGATCACACAGCCGCTCGATGGCCTCGGCCTTGTTACGCTCCTGACTGCGATAAGCCTGGGCGGTGATCACCAGCACGCCATCATTGGTCAGGCGCTGGCCGGCCAGCGCCTTCAGCCGCAGGCGCACTTCTTCCGGCAGCGAGGGCGAGCCTGCCACGTCGAAGCGCAGTTGCACGGCGGTGGAGACTTTGTTGACATTCTGCCCACCCGGCCCGGAAGCGCGGATGAAGCTCAACTGAATCTCGTCGTCTTGCAGGGAGATGGAGCGGGTTACCGGGATCATGGCCGCACTATCTGCCACGATCCCGGCGCCCTGTCAGCGAAATTCTTAGCCTTGCAGCTTCGACCACATGTCGAGATCGCGCTCGGCGGTCCAGATACGCGGATGATCCAGGCCGCTGGCCTCGTCATAGGCACGGGCGACGTTGAACGGCTGGCAATGGTCGAAGATGGCGAAATTGCCAAAGCGCGGCGCCATGGCGGCGTTGGCGCGATCAAAGGCATCCTTCAGGCTGAGACCCTTGGCGGCGCTTTCCGATACCGAACCATACAGCGTGGTGAGGAAATCGCGGGTCAGGGCCAGGCCGTCGCGCACCTGATCGGCATGCACCAGGGCGTCACCACGGCCGGGCACGATGGCGCGGGCGTTGAATTCGCCGATTGCATCCAGGGTCTTCGGCCAATCCTTGAAATGCGCATCGCCGCAATAGCAGGCGGAATGGTATTCCACCAGATCGCCCGAGAACATCACGCCGGCATCCGGCACCCAGGCAACAATATCGCCGGCGGTGTGGCCGCGGCCGAGATGCATCAGGTCAACCCGGCGCTTGCCGAGATACACGCTCATCTTGCGCGGAAAGGTCATGCTGGGCCAGGTCAGGCCGGGGATGCTTTCGGCGGCGCGGAACAGGCGCGGGAAGCGGCCGAATTCCGAATCCCAGTCTTCCTTGCCGCGCTCGACGATCAGGCTGCGGGTGGCATCGGACGCAATCACCTGCTCGGCGCCATAGGCCTGGGCGCCCAGCACGCGCACGGCATGGTAATGCGACAGCACCACATACTTGATCGGCTTGTCGGTGACACGGCGGATATGCTCGATCACGCTGCCGGCCATCTTCGGCGTCGCCTGCGTGTCGATCACCATCACGCCATCATCGCCAATGATCACGCCGGTATTCGGATCACCCTGGGCGGTGAAGGCATACAGCCCCTCGCCCATCTGGGTGAAGGACACAACCTTGTCTTCGGTGTCGTTGGTGGAAGCGAAGCCCTTGGCCATGGCTGGTCTCCTTGAGGATGGGGTGTAACGGGACGGGTTATTTACCGAGCAGGTTTTCCGGCAGCCAGAGCACCAGTTCGGGGAAGAAGATGCACAGCACCAGCGCCACAAGCTGGATCAGCACAAACGGGATGATGCCCTTGTAGATCATGTTGATGCTGATTTCCGGCGGCGCGATGCCCCGGATGTAAAACAGCGCATAACCGAAAGGCGGCGTCAGGAACGAGGTTTGCAGGTTGACCGCGAACAGGATGGCGAACCATAGCAGCACCTGTTCCTTGGGCAGGCCAAAATCCAGGCCGGCAATGATCGGCGCCACAATCGGCATGACGATGAAGGTGATCTCCACCCAGTCCAGGAACATGCCCAGCACAAAGATGAAGGCCATGATGATGAACATCACCCAATAGGGATTGACCCCGGCCTCGTCGATGCCGAGCGCATCGGCGATCATGGTATCGCCGCCAAGCTTGCGGAAAATGACACTGAACACCGTGGCGCCGATCATCACAAACATGATCATCGCCGTGGTTTTGGTGGTTTCATTCAGCACGCCGAGGAACTGCTTGAAGCTGAGCTCCCGCGACAGCAGCGCCAGCACCAGCGCGCCGAGCGCACCCAGCGCCGCCGCCTCGGTGGGCGTAGCGATGCCGGCGATGATCGAACCCAGCACCAGCAGGATCAGCAGCATCGGCGCCAGCAGGTCACGCGCCAGATTCCAGGCTGCCTCGCGCATGCTGACCCGCGCCGAACGCGGCAGCGGCGGCATACGCTGCGGCTGGAAGATGGCGACAAAAACCAGATAGACGATGTAAAGGCCGCCCAGCATCAGGCCGGGGATCAGCGCGCCGGCAAACAGATCGCCCACGGAAATGCGCATGGTGTCGCCGAGCACCACCAGCATGATGCTGGGCGGGATCAGGATGCCGAGTGTGCCGGTGGCGGCAATCACGCCGGTGGAAAGCTGCGGATCGTAGCGGCTTTCCTGCATCGCCGGCAAAGCCAGCATGCCCATCAGCACCACGCTGGCGCCGATGATGCCGGTGGAGGCCGCCATCACAATGCCGATCACCGCCACGGCAAAGGCATAGCCGCCCGGCACCGGGCCAAGGATACCGGCCAACGAGCGCAGCAGACGCTGCGCCACGCCGGATTTTTCCAGCATCAGGCCCATGAACACAAAGAGCGGCACCGCGATCAGCAGCCAGTTGCTGAGGATGCCGGAAAAGGTGCGCGACACGCCGGTGGACAGGAACAGGATCGGCACATCGGCCAGGAAGGTGAAGATCACGCCGATGCCGGCCAGCACAAAGGCAACCGGATAACCAACGAAGATGCCGCCCAGCAGGGCAACAACCATCAATAGGGGCCAGAAATATTCCATCACTTACGCCTCCGCCTGGCGGCCCTGGGCCAGTTCAACAATCGCCCGCAGGCTGCGCGCCACACCAAATATCGTCAGCAGGCCGAAACCGAGCGGCATCACGCCTTTTATGATCCAGGTATCCATCAGGCCGCCATAGCTGGAGCCTTCATTGCTGGTGAAGGCCGACATCGTGAAACGCCAGGCATAGAAGGTCATGATGGCGCAGAACGGGGTGAGCAGCACCGCATCGCCAAATAGCCGCACCCATAATTTGGTGCGCGGTGAAAAACGTGCGGCGAGGAAATCAACGCAGACATGGCTATCGGTGTGCAGCGCATAGACGCCGCCCAGCATGGTGATGGCGGCAAACAGATGCCATTGCAGGTCGATCATGCCATTCATGGTCATGCGGGGCCCAAGCAAGGGCAGCGTGACCGGCCATTCCACCAGCACATTCATGCGCAACTGCACCATCACCACGGCGATGCAGACGGCGAAGATCAGCGCCAGATTGAACCAGCCAACGGCGCGGCCAAACCAGGCGCAGGCGGCTTCGATGGAGCGTAGCAACTGGATCATGCGGGCCTCCCGGCGCCGGCCTATATCGGGCTAGGCATAATCGGATCAGGAAATCCGCCGGCGCCAGGGTTGACCCGGCACCGGCGGCAAGCAGTTTACTTGTTACGCGGCAGCAACTGGAGATCACCCCAGCGGCCGACCCGCTTGGTGTAGGCGGTCAGCGAGGCATAAGCTTCCTTGAACAGCGCGTCCTTGGCGGCTTCCTCTTCCATCACTTCGGTGGAAGCCTTCTGCAAGGCGGCCAGCACTTCGTCGGGGAAACGCTGCACCTTCACGCCCGCCGCCTCGATCTTCTCGATGGCGTCAATCTGGGCGTTGATCTGGTCATACAGATTGAAGGTGATGTTGGCGTTGCAGGCTTCCACCATGATCTGCTGCTGCTTCGGGGTGAAACCCTTCCACACATTCATGTTGATGATGATCGTGTCCCAGCTTGCCGGCTGGTGCCAACCCGGGAAGTAGTAATGCTTGGCGATCTTCTGCAAACCGAGGCCGAGATCAAGCTGCGGCGCGGAGAATTCCGCCGCCTCGATACGGCCACGCTCCAGCGAGACGAAGATTTCGCCCGCCGGCACCAACTGCACATTGGCGCCCAGCTTGGCCATCGCCTTGGCACCCAGGCCGGCGATACGCATGTTGAGGCCCTTGATATCGGCGACCGACTTGATTTCCTTGTTGAACCAGCCACCGGCTTCCGGCACCACGAGATGGCAGGGGATCACCTTCACATTATGCGGATCATAGGCCTTCTGGATGATCTCCAGACCGCCGCCCTGGAACATCCAGCCCAGGAACAATTCCGGGTTGGGGCCAAACGGCATCGAGCCGACCAGGTTGGCGACCGGAATCTTGCCGGCCCAATAGCCGACCCAGTCAAAACCCATGGCGATCGAGCCGTTGCTGACCGCGCCGAACACTTCAAACGGCGGCACAAATTCGCCGGCACCATGCACCTTGATCTTGATCTGATCGTTGGTCATCAGCGCCACGCGCTCGGCCCATTTGACCGGGCTTTGGCCGATAGACGGGGTTTGCAGGCCAAACACACTCTGCAAATCGATGGACTTGGTCTGCGCCGTGGCGGCAGGCGCCAACGTGCTCAACGCGCCGAACACCGCGGCCGTGGCCGCAGCGAGAATATGCTTCCGCATGGTTTCCTCCCAAAGGTTTCCCACCCGCGCCGCAATGGACTTTGAAAAGACCATTTGCAATCTGGGCTGCGGCTAATATATGTAATAACGAAACGGTTCGCAATACACGAATTCACCTAATGTGAGTTCGACATAACACAAGGGCGGGAACAGCAATGAACGAAACAACCTCCGGCCTGCTGGCCGGCGCTGACTTGCTGAAAGGCGATGTGGCGATCATCACCGGCGCCGCGCAGGGCAATGGCCGCGCCATCGCGCTGGGCCTGGCTGCCGCAGGTGCAGCGGTGGCCTTGGGCGATGTGAATGCGGCCGGCGCCGCTGCGGTGGCGGCTGAAATCCGGGTCCAAGGCGGCCAGGCTTTTGCCGCCGGCCTGGATGTGAGCGACACCGCGCAATGCGCCGCCTTTGTGGCCGCCAGTGCGGCGGCGCTTGGGCCGGCTGCGATCCTGGTGAATAATGCCGGCATCATCCGCCGCGTGACACTGGATGCGCCCAGCTACGATGCCGATTGGGACGACACTTTGCGTATCAACCTGACCGGCAGCAAAAACATGCTGCGCGCCGCCCTGCCACACTTGCGCCAGACACGCGGCCGCGTGGTCAATCTCGGCTCGATCATGTCTTTTGTCTCGGCGCCGCGTAACAGCGCCTATAGCGCCTCCAAGGGCGCCATCCGGCAATTCACCAAGGCGCTGGCGATTGAACTGGCGGCCGATGGCATCCGGGTCAACGCCATCGCGCCGGGCGTTATCGCCACACCGATGACCGAAGCAACCCGCAGCGACGAAGCAGCCATCAGCCGCTTCATGCAGCACACGCCGATGGGCCGTGTGGGCCAGCCTGATGAACTGGTTGGCCCGGTGCTGTTCCTGGTTTCCCGCCTATCCAGCTATGTCACCGGCACGATGCTGCCGGTGGATGGCGGTTATCTCGCCGCCTGATTTCCTTTCCGTATTGCAGACGAGGCCCAAGATGAGCGCGAACAAAACCCATTCCTGCGACCTGCTGGTGGTTGGCTCCGGCGCCGGCGGCATGGCTGCCGCCATTACCGCCCGGCTGCATGGCCTGGATGTGCTGGTGGTGGAAAAGGAAGCGCTCTATGGCGGCACCACGGCACGTTCCGGCGGCTGGCTGTGGATTCCCAACAACCCGCTGGCCAAGCGCGAAGGCATGCAGGATAGCCGCGAGGCCGGCCGCACCTATCTGCAACACGAGGCCGGCAATCATTTTGATGCCGCCCGGGTGGATGCCTTCCTGGATAACGGCCCGGCGATGGTGGATTTTTTCGAGAGCAAAACCGCGGTGAAATTTGTACTCGGGCCGCAATTCTCCGATTACCACCCGAATGCGCCGGGCGCCATTGCGGGCGGGCGCTCGATCTGTGCCGAGCCGATGGATGGGCGCGAACTGGGCGCGCAGATCAAGACTTTGCGGCCGCCGCTGAAGGAGATCACCTTTGTCGGCATGATGATCGGCTCGGGCAAGGAATTGCTGCATTTCTTCAACGTGACACGCTCGGTGGTTTCCGCCGCCTATGTGGCGAAGCTTCTGGTGAAATATGGCCGCGACCTGCTCACCCATGGCCGCGCCATGCGGCTGACCAATGGCAATGCGCTGGCCGGCCGGCTGGCGAAATCGGCCGCCGACCTGGGCATTCCGCTTTGGCTTGAAGCCCCGGCGAAGCAGTTGTTAAGCGAAGCCGGCCGGGTCACCGGCGCGGTGATCGCCACCAAGGACGGCGATGTGACGGTGCTGGCCAGCAAGGGCGTGGTGCTGGCCACCGGCGGTTTCCCGCATGATGCCGAACGGCGCCGGCAGCTTTATCCGCATGCCCCAACCGGCCGCGAGCATTACACACCCACGCCGCCCGGCAATACCGGCGACGGCATCAAGCTGGCGCGGCCCTTGGGCGCGCAGACCGCCGACGAATTGCCCAATGCCGCCGCCTGGGTGCCGATCTCGCGGGTGCCGAATGGCGACGGCAGCTTTGGCACCTTCCCGCATTTCATCGATCGCGGCAAACCGGGCGTGATCGCCGTGGCACGCGATGGCAAGCGCTTTGTCAATGAAGGCAATTCCTATCACGATTTCTGCCAGGCTTTGGTGAAAGCCAGCAAGGATCTGCCGCGTGGCCCGGAAGGCGAAGTTGAAGCCTGGCTGATCGCCGATCATGTCACCTTGCGGCGCTATGGCCTGGGCCATGTGAAGCCCTTCCCGGTGCCGCTGGCGCATCAACTGGCGAATGGCTATCTCAAGCGCGGCAAAACCCCGGCCGAACTGGCCGCCGCCTGCGGCTTCGATGCGGATAATTTTGCCGCCACCCTGGCTGACTACAACAAACATGCCGCCAAGGGCGAAGACCCCGCCTTCGGCAAGGGCAGCACGGCCTATAACCGCTATCTGGGCGATCCGAGCGTGACGCCCAATCCCTGCATCGCGCCGGTTTCACGCGGCGCGCTGTATGCCGTGCGTGTGGTGATCGGCGATCTGGGCAGCTTTGCCGGCATCAAGACCGATGCCAATGCCCAGGTGCTGGATGGCCAGGGCCAGCCGGTGCCGGGCCTGTATGCCGCCGGCAATGATATGGCCAGCATCATGGGCGGCAATTATCCCGGCGGCGGCATCACCCTCGGCCCGGCCATGACCTTCGGCTATATCGCCGGCCGCCATGCCGCGGGCATGGCAGACTGAACCCCGCCATGCTGCGGGCGCGGCGGAGTGAGCTCCAGTTAACCCACTATCTCGTCATGCGCGGACTTGATCC
>DLGP01000039.1 GCA_002482765.1 Alphaproteobacteria bacterium UBA7691 | reverse complement strand
TGGCAGCGCGCAGCCTGCCAGGCGCCCAGGCCCGGCCGCAGGCGGCGGCGGCCAAGGCCACGCCCGCCGGCCAGGCATCCAGCAGCCCTGAGCCGGCAGAGCTTTCATCGCGCGGCCGCCAGGCCATCTTCATGCTGCTTGCTGCCCTGGTGGTGGGCGCCATTACTATCCTGATGGTTGGCTTGAAGGCAGTCGGCGCATTGAGTGCCATTTCAACCACGGCCCTTGCCGGCATGGGTGGCGCCTTCGCATTGGCCGCCGCCGTTGGCCTGGGCATGCTGGCCACCGCGCCGGATGAGCGCGGCTTTCTGATGCGGCAGCTGTTCAATTTCCTGAGCGAAAAGGATGCCCAGCCGGCAACAGCGGCAGCGCCGCAGCCCATTGCCGCCGCCGCACCGCCGCCGCCGCCCAAGGAAGAATTAAAGCCGCTGGAGCTGGAGCCGGCACCGGATGCCATGGTGCAACTTGATCCCGAGGATGCCGACAGCAAGGTGGAGCCTGAGCGGCATCGCGGCCTGCTGGCCGTGGTGCAGGGTTTTGTCACCCTGGCGCGGGCCTGGATCGGCCGGCTGCTGAACCAGCCCGGCGCCGCCGAGCAGAACCAGATCACGCCGCATATGCGTTTCGGCCTGCATCTCTTCATGGCCGGTTTGTGCGAACAGGCCGGCAAACTGAAACAATGGGGCGAGCATGAGTTGCGCTTTGTGCTGGCCGAAAGCCTGATCCAGGTGTTTGACGACGAACGCAGCGCGCGTCGCTTTGCCGGCAATTATCAGGAATACCTGGCCGAGCCGCGCTACATGGAAATGTATCAGGCCGGCCTGACATGGGATGGCAAACTGGCCGATGGCATGCCGGCCGGCAGCGCCCTGGTTGATCGCTGGGTCAGCAAAAGCGATGGCCGCCCGGTGGAGCATATTTCGGTGATGTTCACCGACATTATCGGCTCGACCGAATTCACCCAGATCCATGGCGACAAGCTGCAAATGGAACTGGTGCAGGCGCATGACCGCATCGTGCGCCAGGCGGTGGAGGATCATAACGGGCGCTGGATCAAACATACCGGCGATGGCGCCATGCTGGCCTTTGACCGCCCGTTGCAGGCGGTGCGCGCCGCCGTGCAGATCCAGAGCGAAGTGCGGGTGCATAACGAAATCATGCCGGCCCTGCCGCTCAAGCTGCGTATCGGCGTCAGCGCCGGCCAGCCGATCAAGGCCGGCGACGACCTGTTTGGCTCCACCGTGCAGCTATCGGCGCGGGTCTGCGCCCTGGCCGAAGCCGGCCAGATTGTGGTGGCCGATGCGGTCAATCAGGCCTGCACCGGCACCGGCTTCGCGTTTCTCTCCCTCGGCATGCGCAGCCTCAAGGGTTTCCCCGAGCCGCAGGCGGTTTACGCCGTCAATATGGGGTGAGTTTCAGCGCTGCGCCGGCTTGCCACTGCGCGCTTCCAGCGACTGGATAAGCTGTTCGCAGCGCACTTCGATATCATAGGCGGTCTGGCGGCTGAAACCGCTTTGCAGATTGCGCAGGCCATCATTGATGCAGTCATTGCGGCTCGGAATCTGCACCGGTGCCGCCGCATTGCTTTTGCTGCTGCCGAGCATCTGCATGCCGAAAAAACCCGCCGCGGCGATCACCACAAGGGCCGCCACGCCGATCAAAGCTGCACGCTGAAGTTCTGAAAGTTGCATCGCCGAATCGTCTGAGAGGATGTGGATTTTTGGCGATTGTTCCGGCCATCCTGCGTCGAGTCAAGCGAGTCATTATTTGTCAGATTCAACTGTAACGTATTCGATGAATATTCACGGCAGCGGGCTTTTATCCACTGACAAAAATCCCGCCCGCCACATAAGCCGGGAACATCTCAACATCCAGATTGAACACGGCTTCCGGCGCCAGGCCATGCCTGATCTGCTGCAACGGCACCAGGCTGCCATCTTCGGCACGCAGCCAATCGCCGGGCTGGAGCAGGCCGGCGCGGCGCCAGCCGGTATCGGTCAGCACCGGATGATCGCCGGTGAGGCGCAGGTCACGCCCGGCAATCCGCAGCGCCACAAGTTGTGCTTCCGCCGGCTTGCTGCGGAGTTCTTCGCTGCCATGGCGCTGCACGCCGCGCACCCGGCGCCAGGCGGCATGGCCTTCCTCGCCCAGGCCCAACACCCATTCGCCCGGCAACACCGCATCGATACGGCGCGGGCCGCTGCTGGTTGCCACCAGCGTATCGCCGGTGAAACACAGGGTCTTGAATTGCGGCGGCGCCGGCACCGGCGTTGTTGGCGGCGGCACAAAGACCGGTGGTGGCAGGCTGGGCATCGGGGATTGGTTGAAACGCGGCCCGCTGCTGCCGATCTGGCTGTTCAGGCTGTCGCTGCCCATGAAGCCGGCGCCGCTCTCGTCGGGTGGCGCCGCTTCCAGCCTGGGCGCTGCGCCGGCATCATCCACATTGCCGCGCTGGCCGGGCGCCACCGCCAGCACCGCGCCGCCAACCAGCGGCTCGATGGTGACACTGCCGTCAAACACCGTCACCTGCGTGGCGCCCGTGGCGGTTACCCGCACCAGGAAATCGGTGCCGCGCACCCCGATCAGCGCCGTGGGTGTGCGCACCGCGATACCGGCCTTCGGCATGCTACCGCTGATGAAGCGGAAGGCTCCGCGGCTCAGATTAAGCGCCATGTCGCCGTTGCCGCGCCCGCCATCGAATACATAGTGATCCAGCATCACGGCACTGTCCGGGCCGATGCGGAACACGGTCTGGTCAATGAAGCGCAGGCCCACAGCGGCGTCGCGCGCCGTCTCGATGGCCTCGTTGCTCACCACCTGGCGGGCCATCGCCACCCGCGCCCGCGCTGCACTGGGCGCTGTGGCAAAGGCTTCCGACCGCACCTCTTCCACGGCGCCGATATTCTGCGCCCGCACCGCGCCGGGCTGAAAAGCCCAGAGCAGCAGCATCACAGCGACAATGATCGGAAGAACATGGCGCATGGCGGCAGTATGGCCCTGCCCGCCCCGGCGGCAAGGTGAAAACAGCTTGCGGCGTCAGGTTACTATCGCACGGCAACTTGCCGCGCCCTTATACCCGCAGGCGCCGCAATTGGCCGCCAGGCTGCGCCCTGCATGCCTTGCACGGCCCTCGCCCTGCGGGTAATGATTCCATTACCGAATGCAGTCGGCCGTATGCAGTCGGCCGCATGTGGTCGGCGCCAAAAACCGGCAGTAGCAACACCATCTGGGGGATGCGTAATGGCTTACACTGAAATCGATACCGATAGTCTGTTCGCTCGCATGTTCGGCGCCGCGCGCGAGGAAGCACGCAGCAGCTGGAATGATATCCGCGGCATCCTCAAGGTGGAATTGAAGGGCACGGCGCGCCAGATCAAGGAACTCGGCAAGGGCGTGGCGCTTGGCGATCTGCCGCAGGAGCAGGCCCGCCTTGTGGTGCGGCTGACCCGCGCCCATATCGCCACCGTGCTGGCCTCGGCCACCGCCCTCACCATCACCAGCGCCGATCTGGCTGTCGGCGCCGCGCTCGATGCCATCCGCGAGGAAGTCAACGGCGCCCTCGGCTTCTACCTGCTCTGATCAGCCGCCCGCCGCGCCGGCCCGCAACCCGGGCCTGGCGCGGCTTTTGGCCGCTCGATTCCGCCGGCCCGGGCTGGTTTCGCCGCCCAAGATTGCCAACCAAAGCAAATATTGGCGTCCCGGTTAGCGCATCTGCTGCACTGCGGATACATGGCTATTTATCGAATGGAAAGTGGCGCCCCTACCGGAATTGCCTTGCAAATATGACTCTAAATTATTGGTTTATTGATAAAAATACGCTCCACGTCCGGCGCCAATTGTACCACCGTTGTACCACATTTTAAGAAACAGCCGATTTGACAGGACAGCTTGCCAAATCACCCTGCAATGTGTATTTATACCATGGTTTATTTATACATTGGAGATGTTGATGAATCCGGAGGACGTTCGAATGGGGCGAGCCGCGTTGAATTGGTCATTGGATCAACTGGCAGAAGAGACTGGCGTTCACCGCAACACCATTGCAAATATAGAAACCGGCAAATCGGTTGGATCACCAGCGACCCTTGCTGCAATTAAAGCAAAGCTGGAAGCATCCGGAGTGATTTTTTCCGACGCTGGTGGACGCTCAAGCGTTTCACTAAGGCGGTTCCAGGTTGGTGATATGGTGCGATTCAGAGCGCAGTCGCGCGTTCCACAAGGCTACCTGGATAGCACTGGTAAACCAATCATTGGTCAGCAGGAATTAGGCCGGGTTACTTGGGTGGAACCGGACCCTCACATGATAGGCCCGACCTACATGATCGAGGTTCATTTTGACCGTGTTCGACTGCCTCGAATTTTCAAATTCGAATTTGAGCTTGTTCAGGCTGTGGCAGCTGAGTAGTGGCGGACTGCATTCGCTCACGGATCCCGGATGAAATCGCATGCGGGCCAAGTTTTCGGCGCTTCGACCAAGCCCACAAAGGCAACCGTTAGCGTGTCCAGGTAGCGGTGTGCCTGCCCGTTGCCCCATTGCTCGGCGGATAGACGCCAAATCTTCTCAAGGTCGCGCTCGGCGGTAGGCGCGAGGCGATACTCAGCGATAGGCAAGTTGCATACGGCGCTTGAAAGCTTCCGGGTCGAACGGCCGGGCTTCCCCGCTCTGTTCTGCCTCGATCAACGCTGCCCGGATGCTCTCGATTTCAGCCGTCCGTTCCTGTTCGCGCCGGATGAGATCGTGGAAAACCTCGCTGTCATTGGTAAAGGCGCCCTTGTCGATCTGCGACTTCACCCAGGCGTCTTGCTGCGCTGTCAAGGTGATGGTTTTGCGCACCGTAGCCATGGTTCGGCCTTCCAAAAAGATTGCTCAGAAATGAAGTGGGGCAAGCATCATACTATTGGTGAAGTTTAGCGCTTTTGGACGCGTTGCCAAGCCGATTTGCTTTAGCGGAGCCTGTGGCGCTGGGCGGCAGGACTATTTTGCGAGACGCCTTGTTGCGCCTCCGCAAGCGCCTAAAAAGCCCAAATTACCAATGATCTAAGGTGCTTGCGCGGAAAGTGGCGACCCCTACGGGATTCGAACCCGTGTACCTACCGTGAAAGGGTAGTGTCCTAGGCCTCTAGACGAAGGGGCCGGTATGCCCAGGCATGCTGGGCGGCCGGTGAGGCGGGGCAGGATGTAGCCCGGTTTGGCTGGCAAATCAAGCGGCTTGGGCCGGCTTCCGGCATAAAAGCAGCGGCGGGCCGATCGAGCGCGCAATCCAACACATTTTTCGTTTCCCATGACCAAGCGGTTGCGCCGCATGGCCGCGCGGCGGCAATTTCCCTCACCCAAGGGTTGCGCAACCAAGAGGCTACCATTTACGCTGGGTTCAGATGTCTCCTGGCCCTGCCGATTCACTGCTTTGGGGCATATAATCGGCGCACTTGCTGCGTAATTTTCGCCAATCTTGTGGATGTGTGATGCAAAGCAGAATGCTTTTGGCCCTTATAGTGGCCGCCAGCCTGGCTACGGGCTTTGTCGGCACCGCCAAGGCCCAGGATATGCGCAAAAACCCCTTTGCCCCGCCGCCGCCGAAATGGACTGCCACCACCGGCCTACAAGCCAGCCAGGGCAAGTCCACCCAGCGCAGCAGCCCGTCGAAAACCGAGTCGCTATCGGGCAGCCTGTCGCTGATGTATCAGCTGGATGACGAAACCTTCCTGGGCGTCAACCTGGCCTACACAAATACCGAGATCAAAGCCGGCTTCGATAGCGGGCGCGGCGATAGCGATGCCTATGCCGGCGGCGTGTTCGGCATGCGCATGCTGGCCCCCACCCTGCTGGTTGATGGCGCGCTGGGTTATGGCAGTGTGGCGCTGGATAACCACTACAATAACGGCGCGGCGGTTCGATATGCTGCCGACACCATCTTCTGGTCGGCCAGCATCGGCCTGACCAAACTGTTCCTGCTGTCGCCCACACTCACCGGCAGCCTGTCGGCGCGCTACACCCTGGTCAACAGCCGCACCGATGACTACACCGACAGCGCCGGCAATCGCAGCAATGCCAAGACAACCGATCTGAGCTACATCAGCCCGGGCGGCGGCCTGAATTGGCGCCTTGGCAAATGGGAACCCTATGTCAACGCCGCCTGGAACCTGGCGAACCGGGATTTCACCGATGGCGTCAACGACAACAATTATTTCTCTGTCGGCTTTGGCACCAATTATGTGCTGACCGACAGGACAACTCTGAGCGCCGGTTTCAACGGTATGCTGGGCAAGGCGGAAGCGCAGGATCGCTCCGTGATGATCAGCGTCATATCCAAATTCTGAGAGTGGAGAGCATGATGACCTATCCCGGCAAATCCCTCCTGTTGTCGCTGGCCCTGCTGGCGGCTGTGTTGCTGGCACCCGGCAACGAAGCCCGCGCCTATTGCCCGCCGCCCTGCCCGGGCGCCGGCACCAGCGCGGCGGTGACGGCAGCGCAAAGCGGCGTGCAGAATCTGGTGCAGCGTATCACCAGCGGCCAGCTCAGCATCGAGCAGGCGCGCAGCATGGCCAATGAGATGGAGAAAACCACGGGCCAATCCGTGGCGGCGCAGCAATTGCGCGACGCAGCGGAAGCCTGCGAGAAATCCGGCAATTGCGTGGCGCCGGCAGCCAGCAGCAGCACTGCACCGGCAGCGCAGATCGCCGTGCCGGTGCCAGCGTCCAACCTCAACAAGCCGGGCGCGCTTTATCTGGCCATCATCACTAATGGCAGCGTATTTTTTGTGGATAGCGCCGGCAAGATCACGCCTTATGAACCCGGCAAGACCCCGCCGGCCACTTATACCGGTTCGCTTGCTCCTGACAATTTGCAGATGAGCGATCTGAGCGACAGCATGAAGGAAAATCTGCCGAAAGGTGCGCAGGTTGTTGCCGGCTATGGCCTTGGCGTACCGGGGCTTTCCGATCCGTTCGACAACATGATCAAAAATGCCAGTTATAACGTGACCTACACCAAGCCGTAATCGCAGCATTTTCTTGCCGCAAAAGGGCGCCGATGGTCACGGCGCCCTTTTTCATATCGGGCCAAAAGGTCACGCCACGTAGGCGGCATCCTCCACCACCAACTGGATGCGGCGCTCGCCGCGCCAGTAATCGGCGCGCAGATGGCCGGCCAGGTGCAGCGGCCGGCCAGTGGCGCGGGCTGCAAGCAAAGCCTCGCCCAGTGCGCCGCCGCCGGCTTTGTTGTGGCCGCCGGCACCGGCGCCATCCATGGCGCGGAAGGCAATGCCGCGCAGGCGCGGCCCCTGCCCGTCATCGCCGGTGATCAGCAGGCGCACATGGCGCTCGCCCACCACATCGGCCTGCATCAGCCGCGCATTGGCGATGGCAAAGCGCGGCTCGGCATTGCCCGAGCCATAGGGGCCGAGCAGTTCCAGCTTTTCGTAAAGCTCCACCGAGGCGCCGCCGACGCTGAGCGCACCATCCAGCCCCAGGCTGGCATCGGCACCGGCCCGCGCCACCTGCGGCGCCAGCCTTTCGGCCAGGAAATCCTGCAACGCGGCAATGCCGCCGGCCGCCACGGTAAGCCCCGCCGCCATGGCATGGCCGCCGCCATTCAGCAGCAGGCCGGCCTGTTTGGCCGCCACCACCGCGCCGCCCAGATCAACCCCTGGCACCGAACGGCCCGAGCCCTTGGCCAGCCCCTGCTCGTCCAGCGCCAGCACAAAGCTGGGCCGGCCGGCGGCTTCGCGGATGCGGGCGGCCACAATGCCGATCACGCCGGGATGCCAGCCTTCGCCGGCCAGCAGCGCCAGCGGCGCGTCTTCCGGAATCTGCTCCAGCGCCAGCATGGCTTCGGCCAGCACCTGCTGTTCGATCTCCTGGCGCTCCTTGTTGAGCCGATCCAGTTCCCGCGCCAGGTTGGCCGCTTCGCGCGCATCGTCGCAGGCCAGCAAGCGCGTGCCGAGATCGGACAGGCCGACGCGCCCACCGGCATTGACGCGCGGCCCAAGCAGGAAGCCAAGATGATAGGCGCCGGGCGGTTCGTTCAGCCCGGCCACATCGGCCAGGGCGGCCAGGCCGATATTGGCGCGGCCACGCAACACCTTGATGCCCTGCGCCACCAGCGCGCGGTTGAGGCCGGTGAGCGGCACCACATCGCAGACCGTGCCAAGCGCCACCAGATCAAGCCAGCCGAGCAGATCCGGCTCGGCGGCGCCCTGGTAATAGCCGCGCTGGCGCAAGGCGCGGTTCAGCGCCACCAGCAGCAGGAAAGCCACGCCCACGGCGGCAAGCTGGCCAAAGCCCGGGGCTTCATCCAGGCGATTGGGGTTCACCACCGCCAAAGCCTCGGGCAGCATCGGCTCGGCCAGGTGATGATCCACCACGATCACGCCCAGGCCGAGTTTTTTCGCCTCGGCCAAAGCCTCGAAGGCCAGCGTGCCGCAATCCACCGTCACCACGATGCGCACGCCCTCGGCGGCCAGCTTGCGCATGGCGCCGATATTGGGGCCGTAGCCCTCTTTCTGGCGATCCGGGATATAAACCCGCAAGGGCTGGCCGATGGCGCTGAAAAACCGCTTCAGCAAGGCCGATGACGTGGCGCCATCCACATCGTAATCGCCAAACACGGCGATACGCTCACCCTGCGCAATGGCCTCGGCCAGCCGCGTGGCCGCCGCTTCCATATCGTGAAATCGCGCCGGATCGGGCAGCAGGCGGCGCAAGGATGGTTTGATGAAATCATCCACATCATCCGGCGCCACGCCACGCCCGGCCAGCACGCGGCCGAGAATTTCCGGCAGGCCGGCGCGCTGCGCCAGGGCCAGGCCAAGCCGTTCGTCGCCGGCCCGCAGGCGCCAGCGCCGCCCCAGCAACGAGCGCGCCACGCCCAGAAAAGGCGCCGGATTATTCATGATCAAGTGGGCGGGTGCAGGATCACCGCCTCGATGCGGCGAATGGTGCGGGTTTCCGAACGCATCGAGATCGAATGCACCTTGAAGCCGCCCGGCACGCGCTTCACGCCGCTGAGCAGCGAGCCATCGGTGACACCGGTGGCGGCAAAGATCACATCACCCGAGGCAAGATCGGTCAGGGCATATTTGCGGTCAAATTTTTCAATGCCGAGACGGCGCGCGCGGGAGCGTTCGGCATCATTGCGAAACAGCAGCCGGCCCTGCATCTGGCCGCCGATGCAGCGCAGGGCCGCCGCCGCCAGCACACCTTCCGGGGCGCCGCCCGAGCCCATATAGATATCCACCCCGGTATCCGGATCGGTGGTGGCGATCACGCCGGCAATATCGCCATCCGAAATCAGCGTGATGCGGGCGCCGGTGGCGCGCACGGCATTGATCAGCTCCATATGGCGCGGGCGATCCAGGATGCAGACGGTGAGATCGGAAACCGGCACGCCTTTGACCGTGGCCAGGGCGGCGAGATTTTCCGCCGGGCTGCGATCCAGATCCACCACGCCATCGGGCAGGCCGCCGCCTACCGCGATCTTGTCCATATACACATCGGGCGCATTGAGGAAACAGCCGGCATTGGCAAAGGCAATCACCGCCATGGCATTGGGCGCGCCCTTGGCGGCAATCGAGGTGCCTTCCAGCGGATCAAGCGCAATGTCGATGGCCGGGCCTTTGCCGCTGCCGACAATCTCGCCGACATAGAGCATCGGCGCCTCGTCGCGCTCGCCCTCGCCGATCACCACGGTGCCGGCCACGTTCAGCGCATTGAGCGCCTTGCGCATGGCATCCACCGCAGCTTGATCGGCCGCCATTTCGTCGCCCAGGCCAACCAGCCGGGCAGCGGCGATGGCAGCGGCCTCGGTCACCCGCACCGCTTCCAGCGTCAGGTTACGTTCCACCGATAGGGTCTTGGCCTTCGCCATCACAGGGCCTCGATGCGGATCAGGCGCGGCGGTTCCTGCATGCTGCGCAGCCGGGCGATACGCTGCAAGGCGCGCGCCATATCGGCCTCACGCGCTTCATGGCTGATCAGCAGCACCGGCACCGGCGTATTGGCGGCCTCGGCGCGGCCGCGCTGCACCAGGCTTTCGATGCTGATCTTGTGGTCACGCAGGATGGCGGAAACATCGGCCAGCACGCCGGGCTGATCCTTCACCAGCAGGCGGATGTAATAGCGCCCGACATGATCGGCCATCGCCGCCGCCTTCAGCTTGCCCAGTTTGGCCGCCGGGGCGCCAAAGGCAAAGCCACCACGGCCGGCAGCGATATCGGCCAGATCGGCCACCACGGCAGAGGCGGTGGGATTCTGCCCGGCGCCACGGCCTTCAAACATCACCGGGCCGACAAAATCACCTTCCGCCGCCACGGCATTGAACACGCCATCCACATGGGCAATCGGCGTGTTGACCGGCACCATGCAGGGATGCACACGCTGCTCAATGCCGCGCGGCGTGCGGCGCGCAATCGCCAGCAGCTTGATGCGGTAGCCGAATTCACGCGCAAAGGCGATATCCACCGCCGAAACATGGCGGATGCCTTCCACATGCACGGCCTTGAAATCCACCTTGGTGTTGAAGGCCAGGGCGGTCAGCACGGTCAGCTTATGCGCCGCATCGATGCCATCCACATCGAAGCTGGGGTCGGCCTCGGCATAACCCAGGCGCTGCGCTTCATTCAGCACATCGCCGAAATCGCGCCCGGTTTCACGCATTTCGGTCAGGATGTAATTGCAGGTGCCGTTCAGGATGCCATGCACACGTTTGATATTGTTGCCGGCCAGGCCTTCACGCAAAGCCTTCAGGATCGGGATGCCACCGGCCACCGCTGCCTCAAAGGCCAGCGGTGCGCCGCTCTGCTCGGCGGCCAGCGCCAGCTTGTCGCCATGCAAAGCCAGCAAAGCCTTGTTGGCCGTCACCACGCCCTTGCCGTTACGCAGGGCGGTTTCGCACAATTCCTTGGCCACGCCGCCGGAACCGCCGATCAGTTCCACCACCACATCCACTTCGGGATCATTGGCAAGCTGCACGGCATTGTCATACCAGCGCCAATCGCCCTTGGGCAGACCGCGCTTCTTGCGCTTGTCGCGCGCCGAAACCGCCACCACCTGGATCGGCCGGCCGCTGCGTGCGCTCAGCATCGCCGCCTGTTCATGCAACAGCCGCACCACGCCGGCGCCCACCACACCCAGGCCGGCAATGCCGACCCGGATCGGATTGCCCTTCATCGCGGCGGCAACTTTCGCTTTCACTGCGCGGGCCATCAGCTTGCCGCCTTCTGCAACGGCGCCGGGGCTTCATCCGGCTGGTTGGAGGGCTGGCCGAGCAGCCGCTTGATGCTTTTCACCGCCTGGCGCGTGCGATGCTCATTCTCGACAAAGGCGAGACGGACAAAATTGTCGCCATATTCGCCAAAGCCGATGCCCGGCGCCACCGCCACCTTGGCCTCGCGCAGCAGCAGCTTGGAGAATTCCACCGAACCAAGATGCGCATAGCGTTCCGGGATCGGCGCCCAGGCAAACATCGAAGCATCCGGATTGGGGATGCTCCAGCCGGCCTGGGTCAGACCCTGCACCAGCACATCGCGGCGCGATTTGTAAACCTGGCGGATTTCCTCAACGCATTCCTGCGGCCCGTTCAGCGCCGCCGTGGCCGCCACCTGGATCGGCGTGAAGGCGCCGTAATCGAGATAACTTTTCACCCGCGCCAATGCGCCAACCAGCTTGGCATTGCCGGCGCCAAAGCCGATGCGCCAGCCCGGCATGGAATAGGTTTTGCTCAGCGAGGTGAATTCAATCGCCACATCGCGGGCGCCCGGCACTTGCAGGATCGAGGGCGGCGGATTGCCGTTGAAATAGATTTCCGAATAGGCCAGATCGGAGATCACCCACATATTACGCTTCTTGGCGAAATCGACCACCGCCGCGTAGAAATCCAGATCCACGGTCATCGCGGTGGGATTGGCCGGGAAGCTGACGATCAGCGCAATCGGCGCCGGCACGCTATGACGATAGGCGCGATCCAGCCCGGCGAAAAAATCAAAGCCCGGGCCAATCGGCACGCTGCGCACATTGGCGCCGGCAATCACAAAACCGAAGGCATGCATCGGATAGCTGGGATTGGGCACCAGCACCGTATCGCCCGGCGCTGAAATCGCCATCGCCAGATTGGCCAGGCCTTCCTTGGAACCCAGCGTGACGATGCATTCCTTGTCGGCATCCAGCGTAACGCCGAAGCGGCGGCCATAGTAATTCGCCAGCGCCTTGCGCAGGCCCGGCACACCGCGGCTGGAGGAATAGCGATGCGCGCGTGGATTCTGCGCCGCTTCCACCAGCTTGGCAACGATATGCGGTGGCGTCGGGTTATCCGGGTTGCCCATGCCAAAGTCGATGATGTCTTCGCCCTGGGCCCGCGCCTGGGCCTTCATGCGATTCACTTCCTCGAACACATAGGGCGGCAGGCGCTTGATGCGGTAAAACTCGGTATCCATGGTTTTGGTCCAGTCTGGGCAATGAGCCGCGAGCAACAGCAAAAGCGGGACTTTGAGAGAAGCCCCGCGCCGCCGCCGCTATCTAGCTCAAATTTGGTTAGTTTTCGAGATAGATTTCAACGCGGCGGCTTTGCTCGGCGGTAGCGGCTGCGGCCTGGTAATAGGCCGGGGCGCCTTCGGCGCGGGCTTCCAGCGCCAATAGCCGTGTATCCACCCGCAGCTTCTGCAATTCGGCGCCCACACTCTGCGCCCGCTTGCTGGCAATATCCGCCGCTTCGCTGCTGGCCGAGGAGATGCCGACCACGCGCAGGCGGCCCTTGCCGCCGGTGCCTTTTTGATACTCAGCCACTTCCTTGAGCAGATTGCGGTCACGCGCATCCAGGCTGGTCGAGCCATTGGCAAAACGCACCACGGCCAGCAACTGGCGCGACGGCAGGGCCGGCGCGGCAGTGGCATAACCCGGGGCGGCATAAGCCGGGGCATTGACGCCCGGGGTGAGCGGCGCCGGAGCCGGGCCGGCGGCGATCTGGCTGCCCGGCACCTGCATCTGCGCCTGGCCCAGGCCGGGCGGCAAGGTGGTGGCCGACGAGGCCATCAGATTGGCCGCATAGACCGAACCCATATTCTGCGCCTGCGCCGCAGCCTGATTCGGCACCGGGTAACCGGGGGCCTGATAGCCCGGGGCCTGATAACCCGGAGTTTGCGGCATCGGCTGGGGCATGCCGCCCTGCCCCATGCCACCCTGGACGGCCCGCTGGCCGATCGGATCACCCTGCCCGGCCGCCATCTGCTGCACCTGCTGCGCCGGCACGGCGCCGCCCTGGAGCGGCGGCAAGTCGGCGGCGCGCACGCTGGCGGTGGGAAGCTGGGTCACGGGGGCTGCCGGCGGCGGCGAAGCCTGCATCCCGGTGGCCGGGCGGGCGCGCAATTCCTCGTCGGTGTAGCGCGCATTGGCGCGATCAGCGGTCAGATTGCCGATAGCCTGGCGGCGCTCGGCGCTGCTGCTCTGCTCCACCGGGCGCGGCGGCACCCGGCCCAGATTGGGAAAACGCTCGTCGGTTGCAGTGGCGGTGGGCTTGGCGGCCTGCGGCAGGGCTGCCGGATCGTCATCCTCGAACCAGTTCACCGGATTGGCCCAGCTTACCGCATCCGACACCGTGGAGCAGCCGCCCAGGCTCAGCATGGCGGCCAGCAGGGCCATGGTCAGCATGCCGCGCTGCCCGGCAGGGCGGCACCGGATCGTCCCGGCCTTGGCTTGGCTCGTCATGGTCATGGCCCAACTCCTTCAAACGGCAGCGACATCATAGCCGCCCTTGTTCAATAAGCCCAGAT
>DLGP01000100.1 GCA_002482765.1 Alphaproteobacteria bacterium UBA7691 | reverse complement strand
GGATGCCGGCGTGCCGATGAAGGCGCCGGTGGCGGGCATCGCCATGGGTCTGATCCTGGAAGGTGAGCGCTTTGCCGTGCTTTCCGACATCCTGGGCGACGAAGATCATCTCGGCGACATGGATTTCAAGGTGGCCGGCACCGATCAGGGCGTCACCTCGTTGCAGATGGATATCAAGATCGCCGGCATCACCGAGGAGATCATGAAGGTCGCCCTCGACCAGGCCAAGGGCGGCCGCCTGCATATCCTCGGCGAGATGGCCAAGGCCATCACCGAGAACCGCACCGGCGTGAAGGCCACCGCGCCGCGCATCACCACCTTCACCATCCCGAAGGACAAGATCCGCGAAGTGATCGGTTCCGGCGGCAAGGTGATCCGCGAGATCGTGGAGAAGACCGGCTGCAAGATCGACATCGAGGATGATGGCACGATCAAGGTGGCTTCCACCGACGAAACCGCCTCGGAAGCCGCGATCAACTGGATCAAGTCGATTGCGTCCGAGCCGGAAGTCGGCGTGATCTACAAGGGCAAGGTCGTGAAGATCGTCGATTTCGGCGCCTTCGTGAACTTCTTCGGTGCCCGCGACGGCCTGGTGCATGTCTCGGAAATGGCGCCGCGCCGGGTCAACAAGCCCAGCGATGTGGTGCAGGAAGGCCAGGAAGTGCGGGTCAAGGTGCTCGGCATCGACGAGCGCGGCAAGGTCCGCCTGTCCATGAAGGTGGTTGACCAGGCCACCGGCGAAGACCTGACCAACAAGCCGCGCGCCGAAGGCGACGTAGACGGCGAATAACTTTCTGCTTTTGCAGAATCAGGAAGGGCCGGGAGCGATCCCGGCCCTTTTTGTATCCAGGCATGGCATTATTAACCTATTTGCCAAATATAACCAATTGGGTTATTTTGGGACATGGAAAAGCGGAAACCGCATTACCGTCTTGCCGATATCCATGCGAGGGTTGCGGCAGGACGGGTGCGAACCACGCAGGCCGCCCGCAGCGGGGCGGTGGTGCTGGGCCTTGATTTTCAAGGCATGCTGGCCATCATTGCGGCGCTCACAATGAACGATTTCTACAAGTCGATGACCACGCATGCCGACCATACCATCTGGCAGGACGTGTATCGCCCCCGCAGCGCTGCCGCAGATATCTATCTGAAACTGACGCTGGTCGACGACCTGCTGATCGTATCGTTCAAGGAGCTGTGAAATGCAATGTCCGGTCTGCGGCGCGGCGGCGCTGGTGCATGACACCCGCGACCTGCCCTACAGCTACAAAGGTGAAACCACCACGATTCCCGCCGTCACCGGAGATTTTTGCCCGGCCTGCGCCGAGAGCATTCTCGATGCGGCAACATCCGAGCGGGTGATGGCTGAAATGCTGGCCTTCAACAAACAGGTGAATGCCAGCATTGTTGATCCGGCGTTTATTATCCGGGTGCGTAAAAAACTGGCGCTTGATCAGCGCAGGGCGGCGGAGCTTTTTGGCGGCGGTGTGAACGCCTTCTCGCGGTATGAAACCGGCAAGACCAAGCCGCCGCTGGCTTTGGTGAAGCTGCTGCAATTGCTTGATCGCCACCCGGATTTGCTCAAGGAAATAACCGCAGCGTGACGGCCAGAAAAAACCCGCCAGGCAATGCTTGGCGGGTTTTGACGCGTCGGATTGGCCGGCAGCAATCAGCCGGTATAGCCGCCTTCGAAGATGGTCTCGCCGAGCGGGCGGCGGCTGTTCGGTGCCTCGCGGGCGGCCAGGGCTTCCGGCAGGATCGACTTGTCGCCAAGGCGGCCGATCACTACGCCGGCTTCCACGCGCCAATCGCCCGGCAGCTTCAATTCAGTGGCGGCGCGGGCGGTGTCAAAACCGATGATGCCATGTGCCACCCAGCCCAGCATGGTGGATTGCAGCGCCAGATTGGCCCAGGCAGCGCCGGTATCATAGCTCGGCGTTTTCGAGATCATCTCGTTATTGGTGCCGGGCTGGAGGAAATTCGGCTTCGAAGCCAGCACCACGATGGCGGCGGCATTCTTGGCCCAAAGCTGGTTCGGCTCGTTGAGCAGGCCGAGGAAAAGTGGCCATTGCGCGGTGTCGCGGCAGCCATAAAACAGGCGCCAGGGCTGCGAATTATAGGCCGAAGGCGCCCAGCGTGCGGCTTCGAAGATGGTCAGCAATTCACCCTGCGGGATGGCTTCGCCGGTGAAGGCGCGCGGCGAGAAGCGCTTGAGGAAAATCGGATCAATCGGATGGTCGGCCTTGCGGCCATTGGCTTCGGTCATCTACTGCCTCGAAAAGGTTGGGAAAAGAGCGGCGATTTAAGCAGATAGCGCTTCGCGCAGCCAGAGCAAGGCGGGGTCCGGCTCGTTGAAGTGGCGATGCCGGCTGCGCTGGAACAGGATTTCCACCACCTTGACGATGCTGGCGAAAAGCCGCGCCTGTGAAACATAGGCCACCCGGCCGGCGGCCCCGCCGGCTGGTGCGCCCCAGGGCGCCAGGGCAGCAATGCGCATGATCTCGCGCCACTCGATGCTGCCGGTATAGTTGCGCATATCCACCAGGGTGGGGATGTTGAGGCCGATCAGGCCGCTGGCATGGCCGTCGCGGATAGTTTCATAGACAACCCGGCAATCCAGGTCGCCACTGATGGTGATATGCAGCAGGCCGTCATCGCGGCGGATGTTGATTTCGCCGTCATATTGCTGCCGGGTCAGCGCCGCCGGCATGTCTGATTCACTCTCCACGCCACCCCCATGGCCTTAAAACAGCCGTAGGACGAATCGCCGCAGCCGGCCGGCAGGATAGCAGCATCTAAGTTGCTGCCGTCACTTGCCGGCGGGTGGAAATCGGCGAAAATTGCCTGCCCTATTCCTGCCTATTTCTTCTGGTTGGATGCTGATTGGCGGATTTTTTGTTGAGGAGTCTCCTGCGTATGCTGCCGTTTCGGGTCATTTTGTTTGCCCTGGTGCTGGCTTTGCCCCTGCTGCTGGCACTGTCTGTGGCGCCGGCCCGGAGCCAGGTGCCGGAAGATTCGGAAGCCGAGAATGCCGAGCCGGTGCAGGTGGTGCGTGGGCGCTACAATCAGGGCGAATTAAGTGCCGATTGGGAAGCCATGCTGGAACAGGGCCGCCCGGTGCGGATCACGGAATGGCGCCGCTATGGCGAACATGGCGATGCCACCGTGGTGTTTGATTTCCATCGCGGCGAGCTGATGCATTATGGCGAGCGCAGCCGCCGCGTGGCCGGCCAGGCCGGCGTGGCCGATGGCTATCGCCGCATCAGCCTCAATCTCAATTTCAGCCAGGGCCGCTTCACCTCAGGCCGCAAACAGGTGGATGGCATTGATACCGAGCCGGACGAGCCGGAAATCCAGGCCGCCCTGGCCCAGGCGCGCAGCGCCATGGAACGGCTGGGCGGCACGCGCGGGCGCGGTGGCATCGGCCAGGGTTTGCTTGGCCAGGGCATTTTGGGTTTGGGCGATTGGAGCGAGCGCGGCCGGCAGACCCAGCCCGGCAGCACCAGCTATGGCTTTGCGCCACCGCCACCGCCCTCCCCCCGTTTCGGGCCGATCCGGCCCGGCGAAATCGCGTTTCGCTGCGCCGACGATCTGCGCCTGGTGCTGGGCGCCGCCAGCGCCTTCAGTCGCCAGCCGGATACGCTGTTTCTGGAACAGCCCGGCAAGCCGGCGGTGCCGCTGCTGCGCCAGCCGCCCGATGGCCGCTATGAATATCTCGGCCGGGGCTGGGCGGCGACGCGCTTTGGCGAAAATATCCAGCTCGAATCGGCTTCCGGCCAGGCTTGGTCCTGCGCCGTGGTGGCCGCCGTGCCGCCCAGCGATGCGGTGCCGCCGGGTAATGCGCCGGGTGCGTTGCGTTAGGTTGAGCCTGGATTAGACTTCCGCCGGCGCCTGACGCATCATTGCGCCATGCCTGCCGCTCCTGCCGCCTCGCGCCGCCGTTTCCTGCAACTTGCCGGCAGCGCGCCGCTTGGCCTGGCCGCCTGCGCCACAGCGCCACAGGCCGGCCGGTTCAGCCATGGCGTGGCCAGCGGCGATCCGGATCAAACCAGCCTGCTGCTCTGGACCCGCTATCTGCCGGCAGATGGCGCCCGGGCGCGATTGACCTGGCAGGTCGCCGCCGATGCCGGGTTCAGCCGCCTGTTGGCCGAAGGCGAGGCCTGGGCCGAGCCGGCGCGGGATTATTGTGTCAAGGCGATAGCGGCCGGGCTGCCGGCGGATACAGCGCTGCATTACCGCTTCCGTGCCGGGGATGGCGTGGTCTCGCCGCCGGGCCGGGGCCGCACTTTACCGGCAGATGGCCAGCGCCCGCTCACGCTGGCGGTGTTTTCCTGCGCCAATATCGGCTTTGGCCATTTCAACGCCTATGCCCATGCTGCCGCGCGTGACGATCTTGATCTGCTGCTGCATCTGGGTGATTACATCTACGAACTGGGCGATCAGGTTTATCCCAGCCCGGCGCAGCGCGCGCCGGGGCGTGAAGGACTCGAGCCGCCGCATGAAATCGTGGCTTTGGCGGATTACCGCCGCCGTTATGCGTTTTACCGCGCCGATCCGGATTTGCAGGCTCTGCATGCGCGCCACAGCATGATGGCGGTGTGGGATGACCATGAATTCGCCAATGATGCCTGGCGCGACGGGGCGCAGAATCATCAGCCGGATCAGGAAGGCCCCTGGCCGGCGCGCCGCGCGGCGGCCCGCCAAGCCTATTATGAATGGCTGCCGATCCGCGATGCGGCGCAGCTTTACCGCCAGGTGGTTTTGGGCGGCCTGGCCGATCTGATCCTGCTTGATACCAGGCTGGTTGGGCGGGATCGCCAGGCGGCGGTGCCGCGTGAGCTATACAGCGCTGCGCCGGAATCAGAGGTTTATGCCAAGGCACTGGCGCGTTATCGCAGCCAACTGGCCGATCCGCGCCGCCAGTTGCTCGGGCCGGAACAGGAAGCCTGGCTGGACCGCGCCTTGGCGGCCTCGCAGCAACGCGGTGCGCGCTGGCAGATTGTGGCGCAGCAGGTGGTGCTGGGGCAGCGGTTTTTCCCGACCGATATTGGCGCGGCTTTGCCCGATACGGCCTCGGCCAATCTGCGTCAGGCGCTCCAGCGCCGCGCCGAGCTGGCGCAGCAGGGCATCACCACCACGCCGGATTCCTGGCCCGGTTATCATGCCGCGCGCCAGCGCCTGCTGGATCAGGCAACAATAGCGGGCCGGCGTGTGCTGTTGTTGGCCGGCGATACGCATAATGCCTGGGCTTATGGGCATCGCGGCGCAGATGGCCGCATGGTGGCGGAATTCGCCACGCCGGGGGTGTGCTCGCCGGGCCTGGAAAGTTTTGTGCCGCTGGCGCCGGAAAGGCTTGCCGCCGGTATGCGCCAGGCCAGCCCGGATATGCTGTGGTGCGATACGGCGCGGCGCGGTTATCTCAGCCTGCGTATCAGTGCGGATAGCGCCGAGGCAACCTGGCATCTGCTGGCCGATATCCGGCAAAGGAATACCGGCATGGCGCTGGAGCACAAACTCACCGCGCGGGCCACAGCCGATAGTCTCAGCCTTTCGGCATCAGCTTGAAGCGTGCTGTGGCGCGCACCACAATCTGCCCGGCCACTTTCAGATCGCAGACCACGGTGGCGTAATCGCCCTCTCGCTCCACCGATGCCTGATGCGCTTCCAGCCAATCGCCCATGCGTGCCGGGCGCAGGTATTTCAGCTTAAGATCGGTGGTCACCACGCGCACATCGGGAAAATTGTAATGGATGAAGCCGGCCATATGGGTATCGGCCAGCGTGGCCAGAAAGCCGCCATGGCCGGTGCCGTGGCGATTGCCATGTTTGGGCCGCAGATGGATGCCCCAAACCGGCGGCGCGCCATCCGTGCGCCGGATATAGAATTTGCCAAGGCGGCCAAAAAAACGGGAAACCGGTTCGGCGCGGGTGAAGCCGGGGGGTATGGGGGCGGTGACGATGCGGCGGGTCATGCNNACTCATGCCCTGTTCTGGCCAGCCCGGCGCCGCTTGTAAAGTCGCGGGCCGCGAAAAGAAAAAGGGCGGCGTCTCTGCTAGCGCCGCCCTTTCCAGTTGGGGAGGAATAAACTCGGTCAAGACGATTGGCGGGAGGCGCCGGGAACCTCAGCGGGCCGGGGGGGACGGGGCTGAGGCAGGGGGGGAACGCTTCGGCGCTCCCGCCAATCTCTTGATGATGTGAATATAGGCTGCCGCTGTCTTTATTGCCGTGATGGTCATCACGAATCGTAACAGCGCGGCTAAAATACTTGGATTTTCAGGAAATCCATATTTTACGCTGGTTTACGCCGCCAGAGCCGGGCCAGCAGCGGGCCGAGCAGCAGCAGAAGCGCAATAACCAGCAGGCTGGCGCTCAAGGGCCGGGTCAGAAACACGCTCATATCGCCGCCGGAAATTGTCATGGCGCGG
>DLGP01000001.1:6363-8947 GCA_002482765.1 Alphaproteobacteria bacterium UBA7691 | reverse complement strand
GCAGGGGGCGGCGGTGCGCGCGCAGGGGGCGGCGGGGGCGGCGGAAGCACCATTTCGATTTCCAGCGGGGTTTCCGCCAATTTGACGCTTGCCGCCCAGGGCTGCAAATAAAGCAGCCAGGCGAACAGCAGATGCAGCAGCAGCGACACGGCAACGCCAAGCGCGATCCAGCGGTCGCGGTTATCCTGACGGGGCGGCAGATGCAATTCCGGGGCAGCCTTCAACATGCCCAGAGAGGTAGCGGCTTGGGCGGCTTTCGCCAAGCCCCGGGACTTTATGGTCGCCGGGCCGAGGCGTATAATTTCGCCCGTAAAAATCCGAAACACTGTAAATGCTTGGGAGAGAAAACCGTGACCGAGCCCGTCCTTTATAGCCTGTCCGGCACCATTGCCGTGCTGACCGTTAACAACCCGCCGGTGAATGCACTGGGCCAGGGCGTGCGCCAGGGCCTGATTGATGGCCTGGCCCGCGCCAATGCCGATGCCAGCGCCAGCGCCATCGTGATTGTTGGCGGTGGCCGCACCTTCATTGCCGGCGCCGATATCCGCGAATTCGGCAAGCCGCCACAGGCGCCCGATCTCAACAGCGTGCTGGCCGCCATCGAGGCCAGCGCCAAGCCGGTGGTGGCAGCGATCCACGGCACCGCCCTGGGTGGCGGCCTGGAAGTGGCGCTGTCCTGCCATTGGCGCGTGGCGGTGCCGGCTGCGCAGGTTGGCCTGCCGGAAGTGAAGCTGGGCATCNNCCCGGCGCCGGCGGCACCCAGCGCCTGCCGCGCCTGGTCGGGCCGCAGATGGCGCTTGAGATGATTACCTCCGGCAATCCGATTCCGGCCCGGAAGGCGCTGGAAGTGGGCGTGGTGGATCATGTCGCCGAGGGCGAACCGACTGATGTTGGCGTGGCCTTTGCCACCCAGGTGGTGGCCGAGGAGCGCCAGGCCGTGCTGGTGAGCCAGCGCAGCGACAAGGTGACGGGCGTTGACCCGGCGCTGTTTGAGACTTTCCGCAAGGGCATGGAAAAGAAGGCCAAGGGTTTCTTCTCGCCCTGGCGTTGCGTCGATGCCGTGGAAGCCGCCTGCACGCTGCCTTTCGCCGAGGGCCTGAAGCGCGAGCGCGAGCTGTTTCAGCAATGTATGGAAAGCCCGCAGCGCGCCGCGCAGATTCATGCCTTCTTCTCGGAACGTGAAGCCGGCAAAATCCCCGGTCTGCCGGCGGATGTAAAACCGAAGCCGATCAAGGCTGCCGCTGTGCTCGGCGCCGGCACCATGGGTGGCGGCATCGCGATGAATTTCGCCAATGCCGGCATCCCGGTGAAAATCCTCGAAGTTTCACAGGAAGCGCTGGCGCGCGGCCTGGGCGTGATCGAGAAGAACTATGCCACCAGCGTGCAGCGCGGCTCGATGAAGCAGGAAGCCATGGACCGCGCCATGAAGCTGATCAGCGGCACCCAGCGCTACGAGGATATCGGCGAGGCCGATATCGTGGTGGAAGCGGTGTTCGAGGAAATGGGCGTCAAGAAGGAAGTGTTCAAGAAGCTGGACCAGGTGATGAAGCCCGGTGCCGTGCTGGCTTCCAACACCTCGACACTGGATATCGACGAGATCGCCTCGGCCACCAAGCGGCCGCAGGATGTGATCGGCACACATTTTTTCAGCCCGGCCAATGTTATGAAGCTGCTGGAAAATGTGCGCGGCAAGGCCAGTTCGCCGGAAACCATCGCCACCGTGATGCAGCTTGGCAAGACCTTGCGCAAAGTGGCGGTGCTGGCCGGCAATTGCGACGGCTTTATCGGCAACCGCATGCTGCATGGCTATCTGCGCGAGGCCAATTTCCTGCTGGAAGAAGGCGCCACACCGCATCAGGTGGATACTGCCCTGGAAGCCTTTGGCCTGGCGATGGGCCCGTTCCGCATGAGTGACCTGGCCGGGCTCGATGTCGGCTGGCGTATCCGCAAGGGCAAGGCGCATCTGCGACCGCAGGACGAGCGCTATTCGCCAGTGGCTGACCGGATTTGCGAATTGGGCCGTTTTGGCCAGAAAACCGGGGCTGGCTTCTATAAATACGAAGGCCGCAATGCGCTGCCCGATCCGGTGGTGGAAGAAATCATCCTGGCCTCGGCCAAGGAGCAGGGCATTGAGCGCCGGGCAATCTCCGACGAGGAAATTGTGCAGCGCTGCATGTATCCGCTGGTCAACGAGGGCGCCCTGATCCTGGAGGAAGGCATCGCCATCCGCTCCAGCGATATCGACATCACCTATCTTTTCGGCTATGGCTTCCCCGTTTACCGGGGCGGGCCGATGTTCTGGGCCGAGCAGATCGGGCTCGACAAGGTGCTCGCCACGATCCGGGAATTCCACAAGGTGCACGGCAAGGCCTGGACCCCCGCCCCGCTTCTGGTGCAATGCGCCGAAGCCGGCACGGGCTGGCCCAAGGGTTAGGCCAGAGGGCCGTTTGCACCGCGCGTAGAGGTAAAAACGGCCGTTATGTCCGAAACCATTGCTCCCGAAAGACCGGGCGCCGACCCCATCGGCGCCCGGCGTACTTTCGCCATCATCGCCCATCCTGACGCCGGCAAGACCACGCTGACC
>DLGP01000001.1:0-6331 GCA_002482765.1 Alphaproteobacteria bacterium UBA7691 | reverse complement strand
TGACCGAAAAGCTGCTGCTGTTCGGTGGCGCCATCCATCTCGCCGGCGCGGTGAAAGCGCGCGGTGAAAGCCGCCGGGCGCGCTCCGACTGGCTCAAGATCGAGCAGCAGCGCGGCATCTCGGTTTCCACCTCGGTGATGAATTTTGAGTATGAAGCCTGGACCTTCAACCTGCTCGACACGCCAGGCCACGAGGATTTTTCGGAAGACACCTATCGCACGCTGACTGCCGTGGACAGCGCGGTGATGGTGCTCGACGCCGCCAAGGGTATCGAAACCCAGACCCGCAAACTGTTTGAGGTTTGCCGCCTGCGCGACGTGCCGATTGCCACCTTTGTCAACAAGATCGACCGCGAGAGCCGCGATCCGTTTGAATTGCTGGACGAAGTGGCTTCCACTTTGGCCCTGGAATGTGTGCCGGCCAACTGGCCGGTCGGCATGGGCCATGATTTCCGTGGCTGCTATGACCTTTTTGGCAAGCGCCTGCTGCTGGTGGGCAAGGAAAACAAGAATCTCGAACCCGAAGTGATTGTGCTGGATCGGGGCCTGGACGATCCGCGCGCCGCCGAGATGATTCCGGCCGCCCAAATGGCCAAGCTGCGCGAGGATATTGAGCTGATCGAGGGCGCCTGCCCGCCCTTCAATGCCGAAAGTTATCGCCAGGGCCATATGACGCCGGTGTATTTCGGTTCGGCGCTGAAAAATTTCGGCGTCGACGAATTGCTCAAGGGCCTGGGCCAGTTTGCGCCGCCGCCGCGGCCGCAGCCGTCTGACAAACGCATGATCCTGCCCACCGACAAGACAGTAAGCGGTTTTGTGTTCAAGGTGCAGGCCAATATGGACAAGAACCACCGCGACCGCGTGGCGTTCTTCCGGCTCTGCTCGGGCCATTTCAAGCGCGGCATGAAGCTGCGCCAGGTGCGCAGCGGCAAGCCGATCACGGTATCCAACCCGACACTGTTTTTCGCCCGCGACCGTTCGCTGGCCGACGAAGCCTGGCCGGGTGACATCATCGGCATCCCCAACCATGGCACCTTGCGGGTTGGCGACACGCTGACGGAGAACGAGGATTTGCGCTTCACCGGGATTCCGAATTTCGCCCCGGAGATCCTGCGCCGGGTGCGGCTCTCCGACCCGATGAAGGCCAAGCATCTGCAACGCGCGCTGGAGGATTTGGCCGAGGAAGGTGTCACCCAGGTATTCCGGCCGCGTTTTGGCTCGGACTGGATCGTTGGCCTGGTCGGCCCGTTGCAGCTTGATGTGCTGGCGGCGCGGCTGGCCGAGGAATACAATCTCGAAGTGGGATTCGAGACTGCGCCCTACGAAACTGCGCGCTGGATCAGCGCCGAAAACCTCAAGGATGTTGACCTTTTCCTGGAACAGAACCGCGCCACCATCGCCGATGACCGCGATGGCGCCCCGGTCTTCATGGCGCGCAATACTTGGGAATTGTCGTATACCGAGAAGAAATGGGATAAAATCCGCTTCCATGCCACACGGGAACGCGCCTGAGCCCTGCCTGAACCGCCGCCATCTGCTGCTTGCCCTGCTGCTGGCGGCATTGCCGCTGCATGCCCGCGCACAGGAGAAGAAAAAGGCCGATCCTAACAAGCCGGTGGAACGCCCGCCGGTGCTCAATCCGCTGTTGACCGTGGAAGCTGTGACGGCGCCGGTGGCGCCGGTGGCAGGCAAGCCGCCCGGCACCATCATCATGACCTTCACGCTGGATTGCGGCACCACCGAGAATGCCCAGGCCGTGGATAACATGATGCCGCGCGTCTACAACGCGGTGATCCTGGAACTCAACCGCGAGCCGCTGGGCCAGAATGGCCGCATCACCGACCAGGATCTGGAAGCAATGAAGCGCCGCCTGCTGTATCAGATCAACCGCGCGCTGCGCGGCCCCACGGTGAATGCCGTGCTGATCCGCAGCTTGCAGGAAGTGCCGCGCCGGGGTTAGGAGCTAATCCTGCGGAATGTCCGTGTCGCTTGCCGGCTCTGCCGCTGGCGCTGCTGGCGTTGCCTGGCGTGGTGCCTGCGAGCGGATCATGCCGGCATAGATACGCATCAGGGCGCGCACAATCGGCGGCGCATCGGCCAGCAATGTGTTGAAATTGTCGCTGCGCAGAATTTCCAGCGTGGCGCCATTGCGCGCCACCGCCGTGGCATAACGCGGCTGCGCATCCAGCAGCGCCATTTCGCCAAAGACTTCGCCGGCACCCAAGCGACGGATCAATATGCTCTGGCCGCTGGCATCCTCGCGCATCAAGTCCACCTCGCCGCTCTGGATCAGGTAGGCAGCATTGCCCTCGCTGTCCTGGCGAAAAATGATATCGCCATGGCCATAGGCGCGGCGATGCAGCACCCGGTTGCTGCGTTCGGAGACGATCAGTTCGGCCGGTTCCGGCTCCATCGGCGCCTTGACGAAGGAAACCCCGGAAGCGGTGCGGATATTGCGGATAAAGCTTTGCAGCAGATAGCGGGTCAGCGGCGGCCCGGCATCCAATGCGCGTTCCAGAACGGTGCGGGTGATGCGCATGCAGCGCGTGCGCGTCACGGCTGCTGCATTGGCAATGCGTGGCGCCGGATCAATCAGCGCCATCTCGCCAAACACGCCGCCATTGGTGATCACGGCCAGCTTCTTGCGCGCGCCTTTTTCGCCGGTATAGATCGCCACCTGGCCATCAATCACCAGATAGGCGACATTGCCGCCCTCACCTTCGCGCAGGATAACTTCACCGCGCTCAAAAATTACCTCGCCCTCTTTCATGGCGTATCGTCGTCACGCGCAAAAAGAATGGCCTTGGCGCGGATATCGTCCACGCTGGAGAGCAGGTCGTCGATCTTCGCTTCCAGAAGGTGTGCTGCCTGCCGTGCCAACGTTAATTCCTCCTCCACCGCCTGCAACATCGCCTGCCGCGCTGCGCCGATCACGGCGCCGTTGGGCTGGGCCGGAAAACTGACACATTTCTGCGCAAAACGGCGCACCGCTGAGACGCTGGGCAGCCGCCCCAGCAGCATATCCGCCGGCAAAGCCACCACTTCCCATCCCGCCGGGCTATCATAGGCGGCAAAATCGCCATGACGGAAGCCTTCCACAAGGCGTTTTCCACTTCCAGTGTCGGGCGCGTTGACCTGTGCCCGTTGCCAGCCAAAAGCCAGGAATTCCTGTTCTGCCGCCTCGTTCGGCCCGCCGCTGTCGTCGCTCATCCTGTCCTTACCTCAGTCTGGCCAATCGCCGCTGCCTGGCCCGCCACCGCTGCCATATTCGCCCGCAAATGTCCGGGCGACAGCGTGCCCACCACCACCGACGAAACCCCCGGCACCGCCAGCGCCGCCGCCAGCGCAGCGCCCGGCGCCTGGCTATGGCCGCTGGCCAGCGCCTTCTTCACCAGCACGCCACGCCCGCGCTGACCGGCCAGTTCGATCAGCGGTCGCTGCTCGGTTTCGTGTTCATTATAGGTCACCATCAGCAGGTCGACGCAATCGATCATTCGCATACCACCGGCCAAGCTTTTGCCGGAAAAACCGCTGAGCCGGATCAGGCCTTCGCGCTTCAATTGCTCCAATGCCGCCACAGCCGGCAGGAAACGTGCGCCAGCCTCGTCCACGCCATCGGAATGCAGCAACACCGCATCCAGATAAGGCGTATCGAGCCGCTGTAGCGAACGCAGCACCGAAGCGCGCACCGCTTCGGCCGAAAAATCATACTGCGAAACGCCATGGTCAAAATTTTCGCCGGCCTTGCTCACCAGCAGCCAATCCTCGCGCCGGCGCCCGGCTATGCGCGGCAGCAGGCGGCCCAGCCGGGCTTCGGCCAGACCATAGGCCGGCGCCGTATCCAGCAGGTTGATGCCCAAATCGCAAGCGGCTTCCAGCAACGCCAGGGCAGCGGCATCATCAGGCAGGTCAAAACCCGAGGGGTATTTCACGCCCTCATTTCGCCCAAGTTTGACGGTGCCAAGCCCCAACGGGCTGACCATCAGGCCGCTATGGCCGAGCGGGCGCAGTTTCATGCCGCCTCCCGCCAGGCGGCACAATCCCATGGTGCCGCGGCGATGCCGGGCGCGGCCCAATCCGCCAGGTCGACTGCCGCATCGGCGGCGGCTGGCACCGGCAGCCAGGCCAACACCTGATCGGCCAGTTGCGGCGCCAGCGCCAGCTTGGTCGGCCAGGCCAGCAGGCAGCGACCGGCCCAATCGGCTGGCTGGCGCAAAACCGGGCCTTCCGGCTTGCTGCCATCATCGGTGGCGCCCTCGGCGCGATCCACCCGCAGGCCGGCATAGCGGCTGCGGCTGAAATCCAGCCTGGGCAAAAGCTGGGCAAATTCGCGGCGCGCCGCCTGAATCAAGGTGGCTTCATCCTGGCCGGCGCCCTGTTCGGCCAGCAGCCCGCCGACATACCAGACTAGGCTGCCATCGCGGCGGTGATGTGTGGTGATGGTGACGCGCGGCTTGTCGCTGGTATCGAAACAATGCGCCCAGAGCGGCGCCGGGGCATTATCCAGCAGCAGCATCTGCAATGGCCGGCGCTGCGCCAGGGCCGGCGCCAGGCCCATCCGGGCCAGCAAGGCTTCGTTGCCGGCACCGGCCGTGGCCACCACATGGCTGGCCTGCAATCGGCGCGGCCGGCCATCGCCATCCAGGCAATCAAGCACCACATGATCCTCGGCCATACTGAGCCTGGTTTCGCCACTCACCTGTTTGATCGCAGCGGGATTGAGCGCCAGCAGCCGCGCCAGCAGGGCCGGCACATTCAGCACACATTCATCCAGGGCATAAACCGCGCCAACATGCTGCGGGTCACGCAAAGCTGCGGGCCAGGCTTCCGGTGGCAAAGTCTCAACCCGGCCACGCACCAGCTTGCTGCCGAAAAAGCCGGCCATGCGGCTGGCCAGATTGCGCCGCGCCCAGAACAGATGCCGCTCGGCGGCCAGCAAACCAGGGCCAAGGTTTATTTCGCCACTGCCGGCCAGGCAGGCGCGCCAGCGCCCCGGCATGTCGGCCAGCGCGGCACTATCCTGGCCCAGCTTGCGGTCGATGGCATATTTCAGCCCGCCATGGATGATGCCCTGCGAAGCCAGGGTCTGTCCGGCGCCGAGCTGCGCCTGTTCCAGCAACAGGGCGCGATAGCCACGCGCGCGCAGCCGCGCCAGCAGCCACAGCCCGGCGATGCCGCCGCCCAATATCACCACATCGAGCCGCAAGGCTCAGCTCCGCAATTTCTGGATCGTGGCCGTAGTGCTCTGGCCTGCCACCAGGCGCGAGACCTGCACCTCGCCGCCATAGCCCAGCACAATATCGGCGCCCACCACCTGATCGATGCCGTAATCACCGCCCTTGATCAACAGATCGGGCCGCAACCCTTGCAGCAGATGCACCGGCGTGTCTTCCTCGAACACAATCACCAGATCAACCAGGCTGAGCGCCGCCAGCAGACGGGCGCGATGCTGCTCGTTCTGCACCGGGCGTTCCGGGCCTTTCAGCTTGCGTACTGAACTATCGGCGTTGATCGCCACGATCAGCCGGTCGCATTTGCTGCGGGCTTCGGCCAGCAGCGCCAGATGGCCGGCATGCAGCAGGTCAAAACAGCCATTGGTGAAACCGATGCGTTCACCGCGCAGGCGCCAGCGCGCCACCACATCCATCGCCTGCGCCAAGGTTGCCACCTTGCCATCCAGGCCAAGCGGATCGGGCAGGTGCAGCGCGGCGCGCAATTCCTCGGGCAGCACCACGGCAGTGCCCACTTTTGCAACCACGATGCCGGCCGCTGCATTGGCGATCCGCGCCGCCTGGGCCAGCGGCAGGCCGGCAGCCAGCCCCACGGCCAGGGCCGCCACCACGGTATCGCCAGCGCCCGACACGTCAAACACTTCGCGCGCCACAGCCGGCAGATGCAGCACCGGCATGGCATCACCGGCCACCAGGGTCATGCCCTGGGCGCCGCGCGTGATCAAGGCCGCATCAATGCCGCAGGCCTGGATCAGCTTGCGCCCGGCAGCTTCCGCCTCGGCATCATTGTGGCAGCCGATGCCGGCCGCCAGCGCCGCTTCCTTCTGGTTCGGCGTCACCAGCGAGGCACCGCGATACCGCGCATAATCCTCGCCCTTGGGATCCACCAGCACCGGCAGGTTGCGCTGCCGCGCCGCCGGCAGCAAAGCAGCCAGCAAGGCATCGCCCACCACGCCCTTGGCGTAATCCGAAACAATCACGGCATCCACATCTTCAAGTGCCGCCAGCGCGGTTTCGATCAGTGTCTGCGTTGCTGCCTGGGCCGGTGCGGCACTGCGTTCACGATCCACCCGCAGCAATTGCTGCTGGCCGCCGATAAAG
>DLGP01000024.1:7256-7564 GCA_002482765.1 Alphaproteobacteria bacterium UBA7691 | reverse complement strand
TTGGCATGCACATTCAGCTTGAATACCTTTTCCCACAGATCGGGCGGATATTGGTGGGTCGGCGTCAGCTTGCCGAACATGCCGGCATTGGCCACCAGCACATCCAGGCGGCCAAAACGCTCAAACAAGGGCGCCGCCAGGCCGTCGATCAGCTCGGTCTTTTCCAGGTCCAGCTGCACCAGCGTGGCCTGGCCGCCGAGGCCGCGGATTTCATCATCCAGTTCTTCCAGCGCGCCCACGGTGCGGGCCACCAGGATGACATGAGCGCCCTCGCGGGCATAGGCGCGGGCAATGGCGGCGCCAATGCC
>DLGP01000024.1:0-7139 GCA_002482765.1 Alphaproteobacteria bacterium UBA7691 | reverse complement strand
CGGATAGTCGCCGGTGAAGCAGGCATCGCAATACCGCGGCCCAACACTCGGCCGGCCTTGCTGCCCCATGGCGCGATACAGCCCGTCGATGGAAATGAAGCCCAGGCTGTCGGCCTTGATGAATTGCCGCATTTCCTCAACCGTATGCGTGGCGGCCAGCAGCTTCGAGCGTTCCGGCGTATCAATGCCATAGAAGCAGGAATGCGTGGTGGGCGGCGAGGCGATGCGCATATGCACTTCCTTGGCGCCGGCCTCGCGCACCATTTCCACGATCTTGGTGGAGGTGGTGCCGCGCACGATGGAATCATCCACCAGGATCACCCGCTTGCCCTCGATATGGGCGCGGTTGGCATTATGCTTCAGCTTGACGCCGAAATGCCGGATCTTGTCGGTCGGCTCGATGAAGGTGCGGCCGATATAATGGTTGCGGATGATGCCAAGTTCAAACGGCACGCCGGAAGCCTGGGCATAGCCGATGGCGGCCGGCACGCCGGAATCCGGCACCGGGATCACCACATCGGCTTCCACGCCGCTTTCCTGCGCCAGCACGGCGCCGATGCGCTTGCGCGCATCATACACGCTGCTGCCTTCCACCACGGAATCGGGGCGGGCGAAATAGATATATTCAAACACGCAGAAGCGCTTCTGCCCCTTGGGGAAGGGGAAGTGGCTATGCACACCCTCGCTGTCGATCACCAGCACTTCGCCGGGTTCAACATCGCGGATGTAATCGGCGCCCAGGATATCCAGTGCGCAGGTTTCGGAAGCCAGGATCGGCGCGCCTTTCAGATTGCCCAGCACCAGCGGCCGCACGCCATAGGGATCGCGCACGCCGATGACCTTTTTGGCGGTCAGCGCCACCAGCGAATAGGCGCCTTCCAATTGCAGCAGCGCATCGATCAGCCGCTCCACCATGCCCACCTTGGTGCTCAGCGCCACCAGATGGGTGATCACCTCGGTATCCATGGTGCTCTGGAAGATGGCGCCGCGATCCACCAGCTGGTTGCGCAGGGTGAGCGCGTTGGTCAGGTTGCCGTTATGCGCCACGGCAAAGCCGCCGAAGCTGAGATCGGCATAGATCGGCTGCACATTACGCAGCAGGGTGTCGCCGCTGGTGGAATAGCGCACATGGCCGATCGAGGCATCGCCCGGCAGGTCCTTGATCACCTTTTCGGAGGAGAAATTCGGCGCCACATGGCCCAGCGCACGATGGCCGTTGAAGCGGCCCTCATGGAAGGTGACTACGCCGGCGGCTTCCTGGCCACGATGCTGCAAGGCATGCAGGCCAAGCACGGTGTTGGCCGCCGCGTCGGGGTTGCCATAAATGCCGAAGATGCCGCATTCCTCACGCAGCTTGTCATCGTCATAGGGATTGGTGTGCAGCATCATCATTGCTCCGCCGGCCGATGGCGAATGGCCACCGGTCGGTTCATGGCTTGTCTTGACTGCGGATCAGGCTCTCGATGCCCTTGCGTTCCTCGGACTTATAGCCTGAATCGCGGCCGGAGTCAGTCCCGCCGCCGATTGGTTGGCGATTTGGCACCGGGGTCGGTCGGGTCTGGCCTGATCCGGAGCCAGAACCGGCCGGGCCGGTGCTTGCGGCGGCGGCCTTGGCCCCCGTCAGTTGTTCGATGATGCGGTCATACATCCAGGCATAGGCCTGCACCGCCAGCGGCCTTGTGCGCGCGTCGGTATACCAGCCCGGCAACGCATTCGGCTTCATCACATAGGTATCCAGCACCCAGAATCCGATCACAACGATCAGCGCGCCCCGGGCCAGCCCAAGCAGGAAACCCAGCGAGCGGTCGATGGCGCTGATCGCAGAGGTTCGCACCCGCTCGGCGATCAGATGGGTCAGCAACGAGCAAAAGATAAGGGTGGGCAGGAAAATTCCCGCCCCGGCGGCCAAGCCGGCAAACAACCCGGATTGGATATACTCGCGGGCCAGGGCTTCCGCCGGCACAAAGAAATACCAGGTGGCGATTACCGCCGCGATCCAGCCCACCGTGGCCAGTACCAAACCGACAAAGCCGCGGAACAAGGCCAGCAGGGCCGAGATCAGCAGGATCGCAAAGACCACCAGATCAACCGGATTAACCGGCAGCTTATCCATATACTGGCCCTCGTTCGCCCTTTGCTTTCAGCAGGTTGGCAGGAATTGCACCGCCCCGCCGCTGATACTCGCGATACTGCTGCATGGCAGTAAATACCGGGCACCGGCAAAAGCCGCAGCCACGGCACCAAGCCAGCGATTGATACCCTCCCGCCCTGGCCGTCGCAAGGCGGTAAAACTGCCTTTGTCGCCTATGGGTTATGCAGCTTATCGGTGTTTGCGGTTAAGGCTGGCGCCGTGGCTTCAAAAGCTGCCGCACCTGTAGAAGCCCTGATGACGCTGAACTACATGAAAGCAATTGTCGATTTATATCCGAACGAATATAATCTGAGGTGTGGAACGCAAACTGCTCTATTAGTAAGGCTCATCGAAGAAAGACTTCAAGTCTTTCCCCATTGCGGTTCAAAAGGATATGGGCGTGGCGTTGTTCGTCGTTCAACTCGGCGGCACACCGGTTTCGGCCAAGCCGTGGAAGGGTTCCGGCTCAGGGGTATTTGAATTGGTTGAAGATCATCGTGGTGACACCTTCCGGGCTGTTTATATGGTGCGGATTGGCGATGCGATGCATGTGCTGCATGCCTTTCAGAAAAAATCCAAATCTGGGATTGCGACACCGCAGTCTGACGTGCAACTGATTGAGAAACGACTTAAGGCAGTGCTCGCCCGTTATGGCGGGCGCGGGAGATAGGCCATGAAGCGCAAAGACCACCCGCTTGGCACCACCAATGTATTGCTGGACCTGGGCTTTGACGACGCCGAGGAACTTTCGGCGAAAGCCGCGCTTGCCATCAAACTGAACCAGCTCATCGACAAGCGCGGCCTTACTCAAACCGAAACGGCGGCACTCACCGGGATGACACAGCCCAAAGTATCGCAGATTCGGCGCTACAAGCTGCGGAACATCTCACTGGAACGCCTCATGCAGGCTTTGGTGTCGCTCGATCAGCGTGTTGAGATCGTGGTGCATCCGCGTCGGCGGTCGCAGGTTCCGGGCATCACGGTTGCTGCTTGAGGGGAATGTTCAGGCCGCTTCCTGCACCCGTATTTCCACATGCAGGCCGGCGGCGGCGGCCATGTTCACCAGGGTATCGAGCGCAAAGAGATTGATCTTGCCACGCAGCAGGTCGGATACACGCGGCTGCGTCACGCCCAGCCGGCGGGCGGCTTCGGTTTAATTATGGGTGCCCCGAATGAAGATGCTTCATCGCCTGCATTTTGGTGCTTTGCGCCTTGTCGGGGGGCAGTAAACTAGCGCCATTGTGAAGTCCTCTCACACCTCACTCGTCATGCCCGGGCGAAGACCCGGGTATCCTATTTTCTAGAGAAATTCAGTAAAAATTGAGAAAAATGAGATACCCGCTTTCGCAGGGATGACGATTTGGGGGGCGCTACCAGACCATCCGATTAAACCGGATCGTAGTGGCCGGCCGGCCGTTTCTGCTGCGCCGCTATTCCTCTGCCCAGGCGCCGTGTTTGGATTGGCGTTTGGCGGCTTGGCGGGCTTCGGGGAAGAGTTCCACCAGTTCACTGAGCCGCACCAGTTCCACCGTCTTGATGCCTTTCACCTTGCTTTTCAGCCCGGCGGGCATGATGGCCTGGTGAAAGCCCAGTTTGGCGGCTTCTTTCAGGCGCGCCTCGGCCTGGCTGACCGGGCGCACTTCGCCGGCCAGGCTGACCTCGCCGAAAAACACGCTGCGGGCCGGGGCCGGGCTGTCGGCCAGGGCGGAGAGCAGGGCGGCAGCCACGGCCAGGTCGGCAGCGGGTTCCACCACGCGCAGGCCGCCGGCCACATTGAGGAACACATCGCAGCCGGCGAAGCGCAGGCCGCAGCGCGCATCCAGCACCGCCAGCACCATGGCCAGGCGGCTGGAATCCCAGCCCACCACGGTGCGGCGCGGTGTGGCCAGCGGCGAGGGCGCCACCAGGGCCTGGATTTCCACCAGCAGGGGCCGGGTGCCTTCCATGCCGGCCAACACGGCGGCGCCGCTGATCGGGCTGGTCTTGCCGGCATCTTCGGCGCCGCCCAGGAACAGGGCCGAGGGATTGGCCACTTCAGCCAGGCCACCATCGGTCATCGAGAACACGCCGATCTCGTCGGTGGCGCCGAAGCGGTTTTTCACCGCGCGCAGAATGCGGAACTGGTGGCCGCGCTCGCCTTCAAAATACAGCACCGTATCCACCATATGCTCGACCACGCGCGGGCCGGCAATCTGGCCGTCCTTGGTGACATGGCCAACCAGGAACACAACGGCGTTGGAGCGTTTGGCGGCGCGGATCAGTTCCTGCGAGCAGGCACGCACCTGGTTCACCGTGCCGGGCGCTGAATCGATATTATCGGCAAAGATGGTCTGGATCGAATCGATCACGATCACCACCGGGCTGCCGTCTTTCGGCGTGGCGGCTTCGATGCCGGCCAGGATGTCGCGCAGGCTGTTGGCCGAGGCCAGCTTGACCGGCGCATCGGCCAGGCCAAGGCGCTGTGCCCGCATGCCGATCTGGCCGACGGCTTCTTCGCCCGAGATATACACCGAAGTGATGCCGCGCCGCGCCACCTGGGCCGAGGCTTGCAGCAGCAGGGTGGATTTGCCGATGCCGGGATCGCCGCCGATCAGGATCGCCGAGCCGGGCACCAGGCCGCCGCCCAGCACGCGGTCAAATTCCGCCAGGCCGGTTTGCGAGCGGGTCAGCTTTTCCGGCTGCGCGGTGAGCGAGGCGAAATTGAGCGTCTTGCCCTTGCCGGCAGAAAGGCCCTTCGGCACAGCGGCCGGGGCGGCTTCCTCGATGATGCGGTTCCAGGCGCCGCAGGCATCGCAGCGGCCCTGCCATTTGCGGTAAGCGGCGCCGCAATCCTGGCAGACAAAATTCTCGGCATGCTTCGCCATCAGGGTTTCAGCACATCCATCTTGATCGGACCATCGGCGCGGCCATGGATAAACTGATCCACATAAGCGTTGCCCGAATGGTCGATCTCGCTCACCGGCCCCTGCCAGATGATGCGGCCCTTGTAGATCATGGCAACCCGGTCGGCGATCTTGCGCGCCGAGGCCATGTCATGGGTGATGGACAGCGTTGAGGCGCCGAGTTTCTTGGCGCAGGAAATGATCAGGTTGTTGATCACATCGGCCATGATCGGATCAAGCCCGGTGGTCGGTTCGTCAAAAAAGATGATCTGCGGCTCGGCGGCTATGGCACGCGCCAGCGCCACGCGCTTCTGCATGCCGCCAGACAGTTCGGCCGGCGAGAGTTCGCCAACATCCGGCGTCAGGCCAACCTGGCCGAGCTTGTCGAGCGCGATTTCCTTGGCCTTGTCGCGGTTCATCTTGCGGCCCTGGATCAGGCCGAAGGCAACATTCTCCCAGACCTTGAGGCTGTCAAACAACGCGCCGCCCTGGAACAGCATGCCGAATTTGCGCAACGCCGCCTCGCGCTGATCGGCATTGAATTTGGTGGCTTCCTCGCCATCGATCAGGATGCTGCCGCTATCCGGCCGGATCAGGCCGAGCACACATTTCAGCATCACCGACTTTCCGGTGCCGGAACCGCCGATCACCACCACCGATTCGCCCTTGCGCACATCCAGGCTCAGGCCATCCAGCACCGTCTTCGGCCCGAAGCTCTTGCGCACATCCTTGAGGGAAAGCATCAGATCGCCGCTGGTCATCGGGGCGTCACTTCGTGGCAAAGAAAAGTTCAGTGACGAAATAGTTCGCCACCAGGATCAGGATTGAGGCCGAAACCACGGCATTGGTGGTGGCGCGGCCAACGCCTTGCGCGCCGCCCTTGGAATTGAAGCCGTGATAGCAGCCCATCAGCGCGATGATGAAGCCGAACACGCCGGCCTTCACCAGACCAGACACCACGTCTAGGGTTTCGAGGAAATCGAAAGTGTTTTTGATATAGCTGCCCTGGTTGAAGCCCAGCTTGTGCGTGCCGACCAGATAGCCGCCCATCACGCCGATGATATCGGCCACCAGAACCAGGATCGGCAGCGTGATGACGCCGGCCCATAGCCGGGGCGCCACCAGATACTTGAACGGATTGGTGGAAAGCGTGGTCAGCGCATCGATCTGCTCGGTCACGCGCATGGTGCCGATTTCGGCCGCCATGGCGGAAGCCACCCGGCCAGCCACCATCAGGCCGCCCAGCACCGGGCCGAGTTCACGGGTGATGCCGATCACCACGATGGTGGCCACGGCGCTTTCGGCATTGAAGCGCGACGAGCCGATATAGATTTGCAGCGCCAGCACCATGCCGGTGAACAAAGCGGTCAGGCCCACCACCGGCAGCGAGAAATAGCCGATGGTCATCATCTGCTTGAAGATCAGCCGGCCATAGAAAGGCGGCGCGAAACAATGCCGCAGGCCCTGGCCGGCAAATTGCGTCAGCCGGCCCACACTGGCCAGGAAGTCGAGGAAGATGCGGCCGACAATGGCAAGCGGGTTCATACAAACACTCGTTGATAGCGGCGGCCAAGATCGGTCAGCAATTCATAGGCGATGGTGCCGGCATGGGCCGCCTGCTCGTCCAGCGGCACGGCGCCGCCCAGCAAGGTGGCGCGTGTGCCGGGCTGGCAGCAGGCTTCCGGCAGGGCCGAGACATCCAGGGTGATCATGTCCATCGAAACCCGTCCGACCAGCGGCACCCGCACATCGCCCTCTAATCCCTTGATTGCAGCACAGCCGCGATTGGAGAGTGCGCGCAAGAAACCGTCCGCGTAGCCCACCGCCAGGGTGGCAATTCGGCCCGGCTTTTCAACACGATAGGCGGCACCGTAGCCAACACTCCCGGGGCTGTCAACGTCGCGTATTTGCAGGATGGTGGCTTCCAGCCGCACCACTTCGCGCATTGTTATGCCGGGCGCCGGGCTGGCGCCATACAGCGCGATGCCGGGGCGCAGGATGTCATGCTGGTAATCCGGCCCCAGGAAGATGCCGGCGGAATTGGCCAGGCTGCCCTTGAGGCCGGGAAAACGCGCCCGCAAGGCGGCGAAACGCTGGCGCTGGGCCTCGTTCATGGCGTGTTGCGG
>DLGP01000013.1 GCA_002482765.1 Alphaproteobacteria bacterium UBA7691 | reverse complement strand
CACTGAAAACGAGGAGACCCCGGCCAGCGACCCGGTGCAGCGCATGCGCATCAGGTCAACGCCGCATCGGCAATGATGCCTTCAATCAATCCGGCGAAGGCCAAGGCCGCCGCACTCTGGTAGCTCTCCCTGCGCCGCAGAAGGGCCACGGTGCGGTGCGGCAAGGCGGGATCGAGCGCAATATTCCTGAGCCCGGCGTTTTCACGCGTGATCGCATCCGGCAGTATCGTCGCCATGCCCCCGCGCCGGACAATTTCAACCACCGCATTGATGCTATTTGCTTCAATCAGAATTTTCGGGGCAATCCCCTGCTTGTACAAATAGGCATCGACATAGGTGCGCGTCGCAAAATCAGCCGATAACAGCGCCAGCGGCTCCCGCTCCAGGTCGCGCGGGGTGATCGGCCCGGCACGCTGCGCAAACGGGTGGTTCACGCCGACCACAATGCTGAGCTTCTCGGCAAACAGGGGGCGGCACTCTATCTCTGCCGAGCGCACCGGACTGAAGGCGATGCCGAGATCGATCGCGTCGTCGGCCAAAGCCAATTCGAGGGCATCCAGGGACATTTCATTGATGCACAGCGCGATCCCCGGATGGCGGGCGCTGAAACCCGCGATCAGCGGCCCTACCAGATAGGACGTAAAAGTCGGCGTCATTGCCAGGCGCAGAGTGCCGCGCCGCAGGTCGCGCACGTCATGCACGGCACGCTCTCCGGCTTCCAGCTCCCGCAACGCCCTGCGTGCATAGCCGATGTAGGCCGCGCCGGCATCGGTCGCGCGCACGGTCCGGCCGGTTCTATCCAGCAACTGCGTCCCAAGCGCCTCTTCCAACTGCCTGATCTGCTGCGACAGCGTGGGCTGCGAAACATGCAGCGCCTCGGCGGCGCGCGTGAAATTGCGGTGCTCTGCCACCGCGAGAAGGTAACGTATGTGGCGCAATAGCATGCTTGGCAACTATAGGAAATTATTATGGATTTGATTGTATATCGGTCTTGGACTCAATAGCTGAATCGCTCCATCATGGCAGCATTACTTCATCACACAAGGAGCAAGGCCATGAAGTCCATCGTCGAGGGGGTCTTGAAATTTCAGCAGCATGCCTTCCCGGGACTGTCTGCCCTTTTCAAGGAGCTGGCTACCACCCAAAGCCCAAGCGCTCTCTTTATTACCTGTTCCGATAGCCGGGTCGTGCCTGAATTGCTGACCCAGCAAGATCCGGGCGACATCTTTGTGATTCGCAATGCCGGCAACATTGTGCCGTCTTACAGCCAGGAACCCGGGGGCGTTACCGCCACGGTCGAATACGCGGTGGCGGAATTGGGCGTCACCGATATCGTGGTCTGCGGCCATTCGGATTGCGGCGCCATGACGGCGATTTCCAGCTGCAAGTGCCTGGACCATTTGCCGGCCGTTGCCAGCTGGTTGCGCCACGCCGACTCGGCAAAGGTAGTCAATGCATCGCGCACCCATCTCTCTGCTGCAGCGCGCCTGACTTCGATGGTGCGCGAAAACGTGATTGCCCAATTGGTCAATCTCAAGACCCATCCTTCGGTGGCGCTGGCGCTGGAGCAGGGCCGGCTCAACCTGCACGGCTGGGTCTACGACATCGAAACAGGTTCCATTGTGGCGCTGGATGGCGAGAGCAATCGCTTCGTTTCACTCGCCGAATTTCCACAAACTATTGCCACGCAGTCAAAGCGTGGCGCTTTGGTCGCTTGACCGTCTCTTCCTCACTGAAAAAGGACAACACCATGCAACAATCGAATGTGTATCAGGATCCCCGCCTTGCGCTCACCGCGCGCGTCATCGCTGCCAAGGCACTCCAGGACCTGTCCTGGCAGCAGCTGGCTGCCGGAACCGGGCTCAGCGTTGCCTATGTCACGGCAGCGCTGCTGGGGCAGCACGCACTGCCGAAGGCCGCCGCCGAGATCGTTTGCGCCCACTTGGGGCTGGATGCAGCGGATGTTGCGCAACTGCAAACCATCCCGCTGCGCGGCAGTATCGCCGGCGGCATTCCGACTGACCCGACCATCTACCGCTTCTACGAAATGGTCCAGATCTACGGCACCACCCTGAAGGCGCTGGTGCACGAACAGTTCGGCGACGGTATCATTAGCGCGATTAATTTCAAGCTGGACATCAAAAAAGTCGAAGACCCGGAAGGCGGCTCGCGTGCGGTAATCACGCTGGACGGGAAATTCCTGCCCAATAAGCCGTTCTGAGGCGCTTCGCCCCGCGACAGTCACATCCTGCGCGGGACAGCTTTTTGCCAGGGCCATGACCGATGCCGCAGGGAGTCCTTCCGGACTGCCATGCCATCGGCCGATGGCCCTTTTCTCGCCCATCCGCCTTTTAAAACCAGATCGACATGCCGACCCAGAAACGCGGATGACCCTGCTGTTTGCCATCGCTTGCGGCACCATCATCGGAAACATTTATTACGCACAGCCGCTGCTCGCCGCCATCTCCGACACCTTTGGCCGCTCGCCGACCAGCCTCGGCCTTCTGGTCACGCTCACCCAGCTGGGCTATGCCTGCGGCCTGGTCCTGATCGTGCCGCTGGGCGATGTGCTCAATCGCCGCATCCTGATCGTCACGCTGCTGCTGGCAAGCGTGCTGGCACTGCTTGCGGTCGCCGCCAGCCCGACCTTCCTGTTGTTTGCCATCGCCAGCCTGTTCGTCGGCGTGACTACCTGCTCGACCCAATTGCTGGTGCCGTTCGCGGCTTCCCTGGCCGATGCCAAGGAGCGCGGCCGGGTGGTCGGCACCGTGATGGGCGGCCTGCTGCTGGGGATTCTGCTGGCGCGCACCGTATCCGGCCTGATCGCCCAATTGGCCGGCTGGCGCATGGTCTACCTCATCGCCGCCATCGTGGTGCTGCTATTGACCGCGCTACTGGCGCGCGCATTGCCCGGGGACCAACGCAAGATTCCGTTTGCCTACGGCACCTTGATGAAATCGCTGCTGACGCTGGTGCGCGACCATCCGGCGCTGCGCTTGCGCTCGCTGTATGGGGCGCTGGCCTTTGCCTGCTTTAGCGTGTTCTGGACCGGGCTGACCTTCCTGCTCAGCCAGGCGCCGTACAATTTCTCCGAAGGCCAGATCACGGATAGGAAATTCAACCGCAT